>CAXBNA010000119.1:0-18820 GCA_963976915.1 uncultured Verrucomicrobiales bacterium | reverse complement strand
AGGAAGTCAAAATGACCTGCGTTCTTGAGCTTGTTCAGCACGTCGCGCAGGCGAGTCAGGTGATTGCCACTTTGGGCCAGCTCGATTTCACAGCCAGCCAACTCTTGATGCGAACGGATGATGTAGAGATTCTCCAAGCGCGTACTCCGCACCGCCATGGTCGGGTCCGCATCGTCGACCAGAGCGGAATACAGACTGCCTCCCTCTTCCTGTGCCAGGCCGAGACCACTGGTCGCATTGGCTTGTGGATCGAGATCGACCAGCAGGACGCGACACCCGAGTTCTGCCAGGCAGGACGACAAGTTCACCGCCGTGGTTGTTTTTCCCACGCCGCCTTTCTGGTTGGAGATGGTAACAATCCGCATATCCGTGTTGACGTCCGAGTCTGAACGTAAACGGTGGCGAGCGCCAGTAGGAATATGGAAATCACGGAGAAATGGTTGGGAGAGATCGCGGGTTGGGCGGCCATGAAGGCGGCGCGGTCGCTCGTCGCGGGGGGGCAGGTTCAGGTGACCAAGGTCGAACCAGGGCTCGTTCAGGGCCTTTCGGGAACCGGGAGGGTACAGTTCAAGGCGGGGTTGAGAATCCGAAGCCGCTCCGACGTGGACAATCTCTGCACTTGCTCGACCGCACGACGCACAGGCGCCATGTGCGAGCACTCGATTGCGATCGCGTTGGCGAGTTTGCGGCCCAAAGACGCACCCGCAGCCCGCGCGAGCGAGCCCGTGCATCGCGTAAAAACAACCCAGAGCCCTTCTCTCAAGAGGGAAGTCGCGATTGAGGCTGTTCGAGGTCGCTTCTCGATCTACCTCCCAGACCAAGTGCGAACCGGTGGACTCAAATCAGCGGCAGGGGTGTTCATGAAGTATGAGTCTGGGTCTGACTCCGAGAGTCTGGCCTTGTCCCGCTGGCTGGCAGAGGCGGGGATCCCGGCGCAATCAACGCCGCTTTCGCTTCAGGGATCTGATTGGACTAACTTTCTTAGTTCACTCGGCGATCATCCTCGCGTCTTCGTCGGCAAGCCCTTGTCACCGACGCCGATTCGAGTGGCCGACGGCCCGTTGGCCCTTCCGGTCAGCGTTGAGGCTACCTCCACCGATGAGGTAACCTTTGAGCGGCTAGATCAGGACTGGGTCTCCATCACGCCGCCAGAGGCCAATGCCTCCTGGTGGTTCTGCAGCCCCACGAAAACCCTCTTTGCGCTGCCAACGCCAGGTTCGGGGGAGGCAGCCCTTCTCGTGGCTGAGTTGGCGAAGCAACGCCGTGCGCGCCGGACGCTTCGTTGGTGGGTGCAACATCGGGCAGACGTTGCTGATTCCCTTCAAATCGAATCCCGCGGCACCCTCATGTCGCGATTCCACGTCGCGCCGGTGCCGTGCCGGTTCGAAATCGAGATCGATGGGAGCCTGCAGGCCGCGTTGGTGAAGGTGCGAGTCACCCACAACGACCTCCACTGGTCATTGGCCGGAAAGCCACCCGTGAATACGGATAACAAATCCTGCTTTCCGATTCAGGATGAGGCATCTCCATCGTTATTTTATGTCAGGAACGAAAAAGCCGAAAGGCGCCTCATGGACGTGCTGGAGGACCTGGGATTCCAGCTCGATTCGACCAGCGATTGGCGTTTGAGTGGGCAAAACAAGGTCCTGGGCTTCTTTGGTGGGGGAATTCCTCGACTGACTGCCCTGGGGCAAGTGGAGTATTCGCAGCGCTGGCGAGCGGCCACTCGCGGCCTCGAGCGGATCACCCCCTTGGTGCGTTCCGCTGGCGAAGGATCGGACCAGCATGGCCGCGACGGGGGTGGTAGCGGGTTGGATTGGCTGTCCATGGAATTCCGCTATGAGGCGACAGATGGCTTCCGCTTGCCTCGAAATGAAATTTTACGCTTGGTGCGTGCTGGTCAATCGAGCGTGCCCGGGCGACAAGGAAAGCGGTACGTCATCGATTCCGGGGCGATCGAAGCCTTTGAGGACTCGCTGAAGGACGTCCCGCTGGAATTGACCGCCGAGGGCGCGCGCGTCCACGCCTGGCATGCGCACGCGCTTCCGGGAATGAGCGAAGACGCTACATCCGTCTCACCCGGGGCTGCCGACCCGCTGCCTGATGCGGTCCTGCGCGAGCGGGTCGGGGATCTGGCGGAGATCCTGAGGGACTATCAGCTCACCGGTGTCCGCTGGATGGAGGCGCGAGCGCGGGCCGGGCAGGGGGGAATCCTCGCTGACGACATGGGCCTTGGAAAAACGCTCCAGAGCATTGCACTTCTGAGGGCGTATCGCGCGTCCGTCGGCGCAGGGGAAGGGGAGCAACGTCCAGCGCTCGTGGTGTGCCCCAGATCGCTACTCGGGAACTGGAAGGCGGAGTTCGAGCGGTTTGCGCCCGAGCTGCGGGTGGCGATTTCCCATGGAACAGGGCGAAAAGCCGTTCATGCGCAATTAGTTAACATTGACGTAATATTAACTACTTATGCATTGGTTTCGAGGGATTTAGCTCTTCTTCAGTCGGCGCGCTTTGGTGCAATTCTGCTCGATGAGGCCAGTTACATCCGAAATCCCGATACCGCCGCCGCCAAGGCGCTCCGCAAAATTCCCGCCTCGGTGAGATTCGCCCTCACGGGCACCCCAATCGAGAATACGGTCCGCGATTTGTGGTCGATCCTGAATTTCACGCTGCCGGGCTACTTGGGAGACCGGGACCACTTTAAGGAGCGGTTCGAGCAACCTCTCGCTGCCGGACCTGGCACGCAGGCGGGGAAAACGGCGAGTACCCGACTTAGGCGACTCATTCAGCCGTTTTTCCTCCGTCGAACGAAGGCAGAGGTGCTCAAGGAGCTTCCAGAGAAGATCGAACAAGTCCTCTGGTGCGACCCATCGGCCGCCCAGGCCCAGCTCTACAGCCGCTTGCTGGATGAGGGGCGGGACGAGATCCGGGCGGCTCAGAAGCGCAGCGGAGCAGGGGGCGCCAAGATGACCATGTTCACCGTTCTGCTCAGATTGCGGCAGGTTTGCTGCGATTTGCGGCTCACCGGACTGCCCAAAGAAGTCACGAGCGAGCTCGATGCCGAAGATCTCTCCGCCAAGTGGCCCATGTTTCAAGATCGACTGGATCAGGTCTTGGCGACAGATGGTAAAGTGTTGATATTCAGCCAATTCGTGACGTTCCTTCGACTCATGCGGGATAATTTAGATTCCCGAAATATCAACTATTCCTATCTGGATGGCAGCACATCCGACCGACAAGCCCAGGTCGATGCCTTCCAAAACCAGCCAGAGCGTCGAGTTTTCCTCATCAGCCTCAAGGCGGGCGGCTACGGCCTCAACCTCACGGCCGCCGACCACGTCTTCCTCATGGATCCCTGGTGGAACCCCGCCGTCGAGTCTCAGGCCATCGACCGCGCTCACCGCATGGGCCAAACCAACGTCGTCAACGCCTATCGATTCGCCACCCGAGGCACCGTCGAGGAACGCATCCTGAAGCTCCAAGAGAAGAAAAGGGGCCTCGTCGAGGCCGCGCTCACAGAAGATGGAGCCTGGTCCGAGGGCGCGACGGCAGAGGAATTGGCGGAGATCTTGGGGGTTTGACAGTCCCGGGTCGCCAGTATCAATTCAAAGAGAAGAGCAGCTTTGCTTGGGAGGTGCTGAAGGCGGGCTGAATTAGCGCACTGGAGGAAGCTCACTCATTGCTAACGACATCTAGACGTGATGGGCGCCGAATGATAAAAACATGGAGAACGAAGGTTGCGCCGAAGAGGAGCGCCGCAACCAAGGAGCGGAGCAAATCGGAGTTTGCAACCCAAGGTGCCTCTTTCGTCATCGCCTCACCAATCACGTTTCCGGCGGATGCTAGCGTGCAGAGACCAAAGCAAAAGGTTCCTGTTAGGACGTGCCTCTTAATTGGAGGACTCGTTGATAGCAGGACTTTCAAATAACCAGCACCCAAGTAGATGGTTAGGCTGATCGGCAACAGGCCGAGTCCGACCCAAAGACCGACCCCCAGCATTTTTTTGGCAGAAAGGGATCCAAAATCAATGCCCCAGAGTAGAGGAAGCGCAGTGATGAAAATCGCAATGAGAGCGAGCATCAAACTAGAAAGAGCCCCAGTGAGGGTAAAAAGAGTTCGGGTGCTTTTCACGGGTGTCATTTGATTGGATATCGTAATCTCCACGCGGAATAGTCGTCGTCGAGGCGGAAATGCCCCCAGAATGCAATGGGTGGGATGGGGTTCGGAAGTCATGATGGAAGGCCACGGCCAGCCCCTCCACAATCGGCACCGACACCACTATATTATGCATTACATACATTGTAACAAGTTATGAACCGGAGCGATGAATGAAGGATTTGATTTGGCGGCCTGCGCATAGCCGCCCCCCCATGAGATCAATTAAGGATCCAGGACGTTCCTCCCGACGGATCAACCCGCTGACTCAGTGGAATGTGGCGCCCACCCCAACGCCACATTCGGGAATCCAACCAACTTACGCCACCACATCGACTCCGCGTCGCGCCGCGCTTCGAAACCCTTGTTGCAGCTTAGTTTGCAAGTTTAGCTAAGCCGCAGCCACCTCCCCGCTTCCCCTCCCACGCCAATCTCAGACATCAGTCTTGCCCGAGGATCCGAAGGCGGATTTTCGCGCACCCATCAGGAGATCAATCGCGGGCCGCGGACTCCGGTTAAAAATCGGCAGACTCCCCAAAGCGCTGCCGCATCGAAACCCACCTCGATCCGCCATGGCGAATTTCGAACTTCATCTTCACCCTGGCATCCGCCCCAGTGTCGAGCCAACCGAGGGACTCGGTGGTCTTACTCGTCTGCTCAATTGGTTCAATCGCGAATCCGGCCAATCTGCTGCGCGTCAGCCGATTCCGGGCCAAGCGGCATCTTGCGGCCACTGTTCAAACTTAGTTTATGAGTTTAGTCTAATTTGAGCGCCCACTCTGGGTTCACCTCTGAAGCGAACCTCACGAGGATCGTCGCTCTCCCACCAGAAGATCAGTCGTTGGCCGCGACACCACCTCCTCTGAGAGATGGGCGGACTCCGCCAGCACTTTCGCCACGAAGCCCATCTTGAGGAATCTCGTCGGCTTAGAATTTCACTTTCACCCCGGCATAGGCCCCGGTGTCAAGCGCTGGAAAGCCGCGGGTGTCGGCGTAGTCGTCGCCGAGGAGGTTTTCAATGCGGCCGAACACGGCGATGTTGGGCGTGATCTGCCAGTTGGCAAAGAGCCGCACGTTCACGTAGTCCTCGTGGTCGCTCTGAGTTGCACCGAAGCCGTCCTCACGGTCGATCAGGTAGGTGGCGGTGAATCCGATCGAGACATCCTCAACGGGTTCGACCGTTGCTTGGGCGGTGACGGTGTGGCGCGGGCGGCGTACGAGGCGGCGTTGGTCCGAGATGTTGTCGGCATCGAGATAGTTGTAGCCCAGAGACATCTGGACGCGATCACAGGGCCGGATCTCAAGCTGGCACTCGACTCCCTGGGTGCGGGCCTTGTCGATCTGCTGGAGAGCGAACAGGACCGGATCGAACTCGATGAACTGGCGGATGTCGTTGCGAAACCAAGTCACACTGACCGTGACGTGGTCATTCAGGAGCGGCTGTTTGAGCCCGGCCTCGAAACCGCGGCTGCGCTCGGGTTTCAGCAAGGTGGCCAGCCCGAACAAGGCGGGCTCACGGTCTTGGGGCGTGGGCGGTGCAAAGGCGGTGCCGTAATTCGCGTGAATGAGCGTCTCGGTCACCGGAACCCGCCAACTGGCCCCTGCCCGCCACGTGAGGTCCTCGCCAAAGTCCGAGTAGTCGTCGCGACGAAGCCCTGCCAGCAGACTGATGCGATCATTCACATCGTACTGCGTTTGCAAGAACAGCGCCCAATTGGTTTCCGCCTGATCCACATCGTATGAATTCCCTCCCGGATTGAAAATGCCCGGAGCGTCATTGTTGAAGCGGGTGTAGCCCAAGTCTTGAACCGAGGCTCCCGCAGTGATGCTCCAGTTTTCCCTCGGTTGGAAAACGCTCTGATACTCCCAGAAACGCGTCCGCACGGTGACGCGATTGTTGAGCCCGAAAAGCGTCGAGGAATCGGTGGCCGCCTGCCGGAAGTGACTCGTGGAAAACGTCAGGCTCTGCGTCCACCAGTCCGTCGTCTCCCAGACCAGTCTCGGCGAGATCGACCAGTATTCGCTCACGAGATGATTGACGGGATTGTTCACGGTGGCCGCCCCCGGCAGACCGAGATCCGCATTGTAGTGGCGGAAATCGAGGTCGAAACGCAGCGACTCAGCCAATTGGTAGCCGAGCTTGCCCGCACCGCTCGTTTGCTGGAATTGGCTGTTGATCCGCTGCCCCTGAAAGTCGGTGCGTGCGAGTTCAAATCCCCAATCCAACTTCCCTGCGGCACCCACGGTGTGGATCCCCTCCCGGAAGGATCCGTAGCTGCCAGCCTCGAAATAGGTGGTTGTCTCCGGTCTTTCGAGGGTTCGCCCATCGCGTGTGATGATGTTGATCACGCCGCCAATGGTCTGTCCTCCATAGAGACTTCCTGCAGGGCCACTGAGCACCTCGACGCGCTCGACGTTGTCCAGCGGAGTCGATTCGACATTGAAACTGCCGGCCAGATTGGCTGGAACGCGACGCCCATCGATGAGGACCAGCGTGTTCTGCGTCTTTGTCCCGCGGAGGAAAACGCCTGCCAGAGTGCCGGGTGAACCTCCGTCCACGATCGCCATGCCGGGCACGATTCGGAGCGCGTCGGCCAGGAGTCGATACTGGCGTGTCTCGATCATTTTCCGATCAATCACCGCCACACTGGAAGCGGTGCGGTCGGGTTCGGTCTGGGTTCGAGTGGCGGTGATGACCACCCGAGGGAGATCACCCAGTTTCGGGGTGGCAGGTTGGTCTTCGGATTCGATGCCATCTTCAGCACCGATGAGCGTGCCTGAAAAGAGACACAGTGCGACGACGGCTCCATGCGGGAGGCCGTGCCGAATTTTCGATTGGTTCATGATGTTTTCTTGCGTTGCTGTGGCAAGAACTGGAGCCGAGAGCGCCGAAGCATCCCGCTGGGCGGTTGCAGTGATCGTTCACGGATTCCGGTCCCACCCTTCATTGTTGCGATGAAGTTGCGCCCGCTGGTCCTCCACACGGAGGAGCGGGTGTGAGCACTTGCAGCGAGATGTTCGGACTCCGGGTTTGTGTGAATGACACTGGAGGGTGCTTCACGCCTCGCCCCCGCCTTCACCGAAACCGAGATTTCGATTGGCTTTGCTCCCCCGCTCTTTCGAGACGGAAAATGGGGGTCTGTGACCCGATACCGCAGCGCGACTGTGGCCGGTTCCAACGGCCTTCCCTGCATCTGCAAATGATACATGGCCATCCTCAGACGACCTCAATTTCAAGGAGCCAGCGCGCCTACGCTTCCGCAGACGGACTGGATGCCCGTTCCCTGCTCGAATGCCGGGGATTTGGCAAAAGCTTTGTTCGATTCTTTTCGGCACTGACGCCAAGATGGTGTTCATGAGACGTCGCGCCACTCCACTCATCATCGCCTGCCTCGGCATTGCGCTATGCTTCAGCGCATGCAGTACGGATCGCCCGGTCGGGACCAATCCTGACATCGTCGCGACCTACTCGATCGTCGCCAGAGATCCGGCCACGGGCGAGCTTGGGGTGGCCGTGCAGAGCAAGTTTTTCAGCGTGGGGTCGGTCGTCCCCTGGGCCGAGGCGGGTGTCGGTGCCGTGGCGACTCAGGCGCTGGCGAACATCACGTTCGGACCGGAGGGCCTGGATCGGATGCGGGCGGGTGAATCCGCCGAGACCGCGCTGAAGCTGATGTTGGCCAAGGATCCGGGTGCCGAGAACCGGCAGGTTGGCCTCATCGACGCTGCAGGAAACGTCGCTGCTCACACAGGCAGCGAGTGCCTCGACTATGCCGGGCATCGGGTCGGGATCGACTACTCCGTTCAGGGCAACATCCTCGCAGGTCCGGAAGTCCTCGATGCCATGGCGAGGGCCTTCGAAGCGTCTCGGGCAGCAGCACTGCCGCTGGCCGATGCTTTGACGAAGGCCCTGCAAGCCGGTGAGGATGCGGGTGGAGATCGACGTGGGCGTCAATCGGCCGCCCTGCTGGTGGTTCGAAAGAAGGGTGGCTATCAGGGGCAGAATGATCGCTTCATCGACCTCCGGGTCGAGGATCATCCCGAGCCCACGCAGGAACTCACCCGACTGCTCTCGCTCCACCGTGACTTCTTTGCCAACCGGCATCTGGGACGGTAGCAGCCGTGCCCGACTTGACGCGGGGCCGCCCCTTCGCAACCTTTGCGCCGCGCATGTCCGAGATCACCGCCATCCAAAAGTACCATTGTCCGGCCTGTGGAGCTGAGGCGGTCTGGTCCCCTGCCAAGAAGGCGCTCGTCTGCCCCTACTGTGGAACCGAGTCTCCAGCTGAACTGAAAGCGGACGGCAGCTTGATCGAGGAAAACGATCTCGTCACGGCACTGCGGTCGCTCCCCGATGACCAGCGTGGTTGGGCTGCGGAGAAGCGAACCGTTCGCTGCCAGAGTTGCCAGGCCATCAGTGTTTTCAATCCGGAGCGCGTGGCCCAGAACTGCGACTTCTGCGGCTCGCCGTCGCTCATCAACATCGAGGACCTTCAATCACCGGTCCGCCCCAGTAGCCTGCTTCCATTCAAGGTATCCAATTCCCAGGTCCGCGAAGACATCCGCACCTGGTATGGCAGTCACTTTTGGGCGCGAAAGAACCTCGGTCAGAAAGCGCTCACGGATACCTTGCACGGGCTCTACCTCCCCTACTGGACCTTTGATGCCCACGCCGAATGTCCCTGGACTGCGGAATCAGGCACCTACTACACCACGCGGGACAGTCAGGGACGCACGCAGCGAAATGTCCGCTGGCGTCCGGCGAGCGGGCACATCACGCACTTCTTTGACGACTTGCTCGTTCCTGCTTCCAAGGGAGTTCACCCGGACCTTCTCCGCCAAGTCGAACCCTTCCCGACGACAACCGACCTCACCCCCTACGATACCGGCTACATTTCCGGGTGGGTCGTCGAACAGTATCAGATTGATCTGGTTCAAGCCGCCGGGCACAGCGACTCGATGATGACGGGTCGCCTGCGCGACATGTGCGCAAGGGCGGTTCCCGGCGACACCCATCGCAACCTGCAAATCGCCCCTGAATTCAGCGACCAAACGTTCAAGCACATCCTCCTTCCTGTTTGGCTTCTCACCTACACCTACGGAACCAAAAACTACCAAGTCGTGGTCAATGGGGTGACCGGGAAGATTGCCGGTGAGTACCCGATCAGTTGGGTCAAGGTCGCCATCGCCATCCTGATCGGCTTGATCGTTCTCGCGATCTTCTTCGCTCTCAATCAGTGAGGCTCACGCCTGGACCTTCTCAACACGCCCAGTCCTCGTAAAGAGAAGGCACAGCTCAATCTCCTGTTCAGGAAGTCCCGTGAGCCGGGAGACGGCCTCGCGGTAGAGTCGAAGCTGGGGGCGGTAACCAGCGACCTTATCCATAACGGCCTCTTCCGTGGGGGTATCGTCCGTTTTGAAGTCGATGATTCTCGCGCTGACCGGCGCACCCGCTTCGGAGAGCCGCAATTCCACTCGGTCAAAGATGCCCGAAATCCACTCGCCCTTGATGATGAGATCAAAGGATCGTTCCCTCCAGATCAGCGTGGGTTCGTCCGGCACATCGAACAACGAAGTCTTGAGCGCCCTCTCAACATGCTGCATGGCCTCAGCAGAGACCGGATCATCGAGGGTGAGATCGCCTGCTTGAGTCCATTGATCCCCAAGCGTCTCCAAATCGAGCGAGTCATCCCGCCATTGGAGTCTGGAGAGCAGTAGGTGTACGAGAGAGCCCAGCTTCCGCCCCGGCTCGCGCCCTTCTCCAAAGAGTTGAGCGCCAGTGACCCGAAAGGCCTCCTCTCCGGAAGGCGTGCGACGCCGAGCGATGGGCTGAAGCGATTGGAGCAGCTCACCCAGAGGCAGCGCATCCGTCTCCGAACCCGTGGATGACTTCCCCGTCTTCGATGGAGAACGCTTGGATGCATACCAATCTCGATTCCCCGTCTCCCACTCCAAACGGACTTCATGGCCGGCCAATTCAAGCGTCTCATCCTCCTGTCCCAACCGTTCTCGCAAAAGCCGCGCCGCATTGACCGCTGTGCCGCCTTTCGGTGCGGTGTCTGCCACCAAATACAGACCGTGCTTGGCTCGCGTCATCGCCACATACATTCGACAGAGCGATTCAAACCCCTGGAGTCGCGACTGTTCCTCCAGTTCATGACGGAGCACATCGTTGAACCGGGCCATCGTCTTCGTGGGAGCTTCAAGCACCCACTCGACCCGTCCATGGCTCCGGTGTTTGAGCAGTTCGTCCGGTCGCGTCACATTCATGCCATTGCCACCGAGCTGCGTCACGATCACGACATCGAATTCCAGGCCCTTGGAGGCGTGGATCGTCATCACCTGAATTGCGCCGGAGGCGCCCCTCTCCCGCACGGGTTTGTCACGAGCGAACCGGACAAAAGCATCGACGTCCCGACTCCCGCCTGCATCGAACTCCGCCACGATCTCCGCAAACTGATCCAGACGATGCCGGTGGAAGGCGTCCAGCTCGACGTGAGCCTCCATCTTCGGCAACCACTCCTGCAGCCAGCCCGTGAATCCAACGCCATCGATCGCACGCCGCACTCGGGCGGCCGTGATCTCCGGACCTTGCCCCTCCAACTCGATGGCAGGCCAAAGTGGCGTCATTCGCAGGTGCTCGCGCGCCAGGGTGTCGTCGGGATGTGCCGACCATTGAAGCAGCGAGAGCAAGGCCAGCGTTGCGGCATTGTCGGTCGCCGGATTCTGATCGCTCTCGCAAACGACCTCCATGGCGCTGAGCCGTGGATCACCCCGAAGAACCTCGGTAAGTCCCCTCGCCTCCTTGTTGGACCTCACCAGAATCGCGCAACTCAATGAACGATCGACCGGATTCAACTCAGCGAGGAGCGAGGCGATCACCTGCTCCGTCGAGTCTCCCTCCCCGGGGCCGGGGCTCAACAGCATGGAAGCCCCCTCCAATTCCGGTTTGGCTGGAACATGCGATTCAAAACTCCAGCCCTCCAAGCTGCCGGGCAGCAGCGCCTCCAAGGCCTCAGCGTCACCAAAGACTTGATTGACGGCATCCAGAACCGGCTTGGCACTCCGCCAAGATTGGGAAAGTCCCTTCTGCCTCAGCCCTTGTCCGCCTTCTTTCTGATAGGGATAGTCGTGAAGCACTTCCTCAAACAAGCCGGGCATCGCTTCCCGCCAGAGGTAGATCGACTGCTTCGGATCACCCACGGCAAAAAAGCTTCTCCCGCCCGAATCGTCCTGCATGACCTCATCCACCAAGCCGCGCAGGACCCGCCATTGAATGGCTGACGTGTCTTGAAATTCATCGAGCAGCCAATGGTCGAACCGGCCATCCATCCGATACCAGAGATCCGCGTTTTCTCCCGTCATCCAGTCCCGCGCGCTCCCGGCCTGGTCGGCGAGCAGCCTCTGCACATCGCCAAAGGACAACCGTCCCGACCCACGAACGCGCCGGGCGTACTCCTGCTCATAAGTGGCCAACACCTGGGCTCGTCCACGCGTCCGCTCCGCCCGGACCGCGAGATCTTTGCCCAGCAATGCCTGCACCAACTCAACCGCCGCACTCGCCGCCTGCTTCTCCAACGTCACCTTCTTCCCCCAGGAAATCTCCGCTTCACCTTGCAGAAGGGCTTCCCAGGCATCCTGGCACTTGTCGAAGAAGAACTTCACTCGACCCGATGGGGAAACGCCCGGTTCAAAAGCCGCCGCCTCCACCTCCAATTCTTCCAGCATGGTGTCCCCCTTGGCGGTCGTCTTGGGGAAATGCTTTCGCAGGTCAGCCAAGATCTCCGGAACGGGTCGAGCTTCTCCAAGCGCCGCCGCAGCGCCAGTTCTCAGGGCACTCAGGTCTCCCCATCCCTTCCCACCAGAATCAAGCCACACTTCATGGCCCGACTCGATCCAATCCAGCAGACTCGCCTGCGCACTCTTTTCCTCCGCCCCAAACGTCCCCTGTTTGAAGGCTTCCAGCACGGTCCGGGCCGCACCCTCTTCCGACTCCAGATAGATGCGATCCAAGAGAGCTTCGAGCGCATCGACCGCGGATTGCTTGGCTTCATCCTCCGCCATCACTCGCGCCCCGAGGGGCAGTCCCAGCTCAAGCGGAAAACACGTCGTCACCTGAGCAAAGAAGCTGTCCATCGTCCCCAGGCGCAGCCGATGAATTCGTCGACTCAACTCCCGCAACAACGCCGTCCGTTCAGGCAGCGTCTCCGGAAGCGGGTCCAGTCCGGAGAGAAAGCTCCGGGCCCGGGCTTCATCCAGCGGGCTGAGCTCCGCGAGGGTTCTGAGGATGCGATTGAAAAATTCTCCCGCCGCTTTGCGAGTGAAGGTCATCGCCGAGATCGACTCCGGTGCCTGCCCGAGCATCAGGAGTTGGACATACCTCCGCACCAGTTGGTAGGTTTTCCCCGACCCCGCCGAAGCCGAAAACAGGATGTGGGGAATGGAACTCGAAGACATGGAGAAAGAGGCTCAAGAGTGAAAGCTGCCCCACCAACACGCAACCTTCTTTCGCAAAGCTCCTCCTGCGGAGATGTTCAGCCCGCGCCCACTTTGGATCGGAACAGCGGCACCAGCAGGACCACGCCCACGATGATTGCCGCGCCTGCATAAAACCCGGGACGCATGACCTCCTCCTGGCCAAAGACCAATACGGCGAGAATGATCCCGTAGATCGGCTCCATGTTGTAAATCACATTCACCGTGAAGACGGACACCCGGCGAAGCACGTCCATGTAGGCCGCATACGCTCCCAAGGTGCTGAACAGAGCGAGGAAGAGAATCCACAGCCAATCGGCGCTGCGGTCCGGCCAAGCGCTGGCAAGGCCGCCGCCACCCGGCTCCATGATTGGCAGACACACCAAGGCCGCGGCAAAAGCTCCGATCATTTGGTAGAACCCAATCGTCGAGTAGTGCCACCGCGCTACAAGTTGCTTGTTGATCACCGCAAACACCGCTGCGACGAGGGCGGCTCCGAGCCCCACCGTAAAGCCCAGCCAGTAGCGCAGTTCCACTTCGTAGATCAACCAGACCGCTCCCACCATCACGGCGCCGACGACCAACTCGAAGGGGTGCCACTTTCGCGTGCCATTGAACAGCGGTTCCATCAAGGAGCACCAAATCATGGCCGTTGGCATGGCGGCCAGGCACACCGACGCGGTCGAGAGTCGCGCGGCCAGGAAAAACAGGACCCAATGGATGCCAATCAGCACACCGTTGCCCAGCAACCATGCCGCGCCCCGACGATCGACCCGAAGCGACTGGCCGCAGATCCATGCGAGAATGGCAAACCCGGGCACGGAGATCGCCGTACGCCACGCCACGACCGCAGAGGGCGGCAACTCGATCAGTTTTCCAAGGATCGCGGTCAGTCCCCATGCGAGGACGACGAGATGAAGCTGAAGGTAGTTGCGCCACATAATTCAACCAAGAGGACTGACTTCCGCCGCGCCCGTCTCAGTTTGGGGGGATTAGTAGTCACCTTCTCTGGAATCGTCACCCGCAATTCCCCAAATCTTCTTCTGAGAGTCGAATTTCCAGCCTGCTGGCCAGCCGATCTTCCCGCTTGTGAGACGCGCTGGCCTCCGCTTACATAGGCGTTTGTCATGCTCGATCTTATTGGCGTTTCGTTAAAATTGCCGCGCAAAGGAGCGGATCCACTGGTCGTCCTCGACGAGGTGACGTTCACCGCTCCATCGAGTCATGTGCTCGGGATCGTGGGGCCGACCCTCAGCGGGAAAACCACTCTCCTTGAGATCCTTGCCGGAATCCAGCCCCCCACGATCGGCTCCGTCCTCTGGAATGGGCGTGAAACTCGCAAGCACCCCCTGCATCCGAACCAGATTGGTTTTGTGCCTTCTGGCGACGAGGACATTCTTCCCCAGTTGACGGTGCGGGAAAACATCATCAGCGCCCTGATGCTCCGTGTCGAAGGCATCACCCCCGACGCTGCTCAAGACAAAGCCGCCAAGCTTCTCATTCTGACGGGCCTGGAAACGGTGGCTCGGAAGCGATTCAAACTCCTCAGCCTGGCACAGAAGCGGCGCACCAAGATGGCTGTCGCCCTGGTGAGCGACCCTGCCGTTGTGCTCTGCGACAGTTTTACGGATCGACTCGACGCACGATCAGGACGCGAACTGGCGGCACTTCTCAAAGAGGTCGCCGCAGATCATCCGGCCCGATTGGTCATTCACGCGACCGATGATCTTTCCGACATCGATTGCCACGACAGCGTTCTGTTGCTCCACGATGGGTTCAGCTGCTACCACGGACCGGTGCGCGCGATCGTCCACTACTTCTCCATCAAGACACCGATGGAATTGTTTGCCCGCCTCGCCCAGCGACCCGGAAGTCGCTGGGGAGAGTCGTGGGCGCGTCACCGCGACTCCTACTACAAGGCGTTCAAACTCGGAACCGCTCCCGACAAACTGGCGGCAGCCTCCGAAAATGATGAGAGCGCGGATCCTGATCGGGTGCGCCTGCCTCAAGAATCGCAGGAGGAGCCTCCCGTTGACGAGACTTCAAGCGCGGATGGTTCGTCCAAGACTGAGCTGGGGGCCGTCACATCGTCCACGGTGGCGGCCGTCCCCTCGCTGGCACTTCAAACGCGACACCTGATCAAGCGCCGGTGGACCGTGCTGCGGCGAACGCGGCACGAGTGGATTCTTCTGCTAAGCCTTCTCTTGGGTTCACCCTTGCTTGTGATCCTTCTGATCGCGCCCAACGTGGAATCCCTCCGGGCCGCTGCTTCCGCCGCAAACGAGACTGTGCTGTCTCCCGATGAACTGTGGCCGGCTGCCTTCACCTGTTTGGCCGGGGTGTTTGTGCAGACGTTGTTGGTCCTCTTCGCATCGGTTCGACTCGGCGCCAGAGAGATCGCGGCAGACCGGCGGGTCTTTGAACGCGAACGCGTTGGGGGGCTTTCATCCGCCGCCTATGTCCTTTCAAAACTGGCGCTGGTCTTGCCCCTCAGTTTCATTCAGGCCTTTTCGATGGGCATCCTCGTCGAGATGTCCATCGGCGGTTTCCCCGGCCACGGAATCGCGCGCCTGACGCTTTTGATTCTTTCGGGCGTGGCCTTCTCCCTGCTCTGCCTCGGCATCTCGGCCAACTCCCGAACGAAGGAGCGTGCTTACGGTTTTGCGATGACGCTTCTCTTTGGCAACGTCATGGTCTCGGGCGCGATTCTGGGGCTTCCAAGGGTGTTGGGCAGCGTCATTCAACCCTTCTCCACCGCCTACTACGGATGGTCTGGATCGATCGATTCGATGCACAGCACACCTGTGTTCGGCCCCATGACTCAGCTCGTCCCCACTTGGTTTGCCTCCCCCGCGTTCGCCGTCATCATGCTGATCCTCCACGCCGCTTTTGGACTCGCCCTCCTGTTGGCAGGACTGCGAAAGCGTCGCCGGATTTAGAGCGGTCTTGGATTCCCTTTACTTTCGTTCTTGACCAGACGCCCTCGCGGTGGGCATCGTGTCCTCTTGCACTGCAGCCGTTGAACGGATGAACCTTCGAGAACAATTGCGAACCATTTTGCCGGAATTTCTTCCGAGCGATCCTCGTGAGGCCGTGAAGGGCACCGAGTTGATCCGGTTGGTCCGCCTCCGTTTGGGCGAAGGCTACAGCGATGCGACCCTGAGGTACCATTTTTCGATTCTCTCATACGATCCCACCTCACCCATTGCAAAGGTGGATCAGGGTCAGGGCTACTATCGCAGACTCGGACGCAAAAGCACGGTCAACGGAACCACCGCCAGCGGACTCTTTGACGCAAAGGAGGGAGGATTGGATACGCATGGCGATCGGTTCCTTCGAGCCTCAGCCATTTACGAACGGCTCTGCCAACTGCGATCCCGCTACCCTTTTCCTCTGAATCCTTGCGGTGAAGGCCCTGTCAATATGGAGGGGAGCTGGGAGGTTCCTGATTTCGTCATCGCCGACTGGGACATTGAGACGGGTGACGACGGAGAAGATCGCTTCGACGACGATCTTCAGGCACTGCGGCGACATCTGGGCGGACCCGAGGTCAGCTTGAGCGGTGTTCACCTGAAACTCAGCACCTCCCTCGAGACGTACAATGGTGACTTCTTTCAGGCGGTCAGCGCCTCACGCTGGACGTTGCAAACCGAACTCGTGATCGCTGAGTCCCTCCGCGACGAGGCATTGGTGGAGGCGCTCCGCAACCTCGGCCACCAGTTCGGCGTTGGAATCACGACCCTCGGAATTGATCCCGAGGATCTCGATGCGCTGCCCTCGGCAGACGAGATTCGCGAGATGCCTGCGGAACAGTTTGAGGCGGTGCAGAATCGACTCCGCGTCCAACGCATCACCCTGGCCAGCCGCCGACCGATCATCGACTGGCCGATTCTTTCCGCGCTTCGGAAAAAACATACGGGTGTGGACGCGCTCCTAGCCTGGCTCTCGGAATGCCTCAACCGACGGCAGCCCCTTCCACCGCAATTCGCCGACGAGGTTTGAGCCGGACGGATTGTCGCCTCACGGTGGTTGCATTGCCGCCGATTCGCCGCTTGGTTCCCTGATCATCTGACATCGACATGGGAGCACAATGGAAACAAAAGTGGCGGGAATTGGCCGCCGATAAGAAGGGCAAGGTCGTGGGCAAGATCGTCCGCGAAATTCAGGTCGCCGTAAAACTGGGCGGTCCCAACCCCGAATTCAACTCACGCCTCTTTGTCGCATTGGAGACAGCAAGGAAACAGAGCGTCACACGCGACACCATCGAGCGTGCGATCGCCAAGGGTTCCGGAACGGGAAGCGATGCCGTTCAGTATGAAACGGTGACGTTTGAAGGTTTCGCTCCCCACCAGATCCCGGTCATCATTGAGTGCCTGACAGAAAACAACAATCGCACTTCCTCCGACATCAAGGTCCTGTTTCGAGCGGGCCGCATCGGCACCAGCGGATCGGTCGCATGGATGTTTGAGCACTGCGGCATGATCGAGGGTCAGCATCCGGGCGCCGAGACGGACATCGAGATGGCGGCCCTGGAAGCCGAAGCGGACAACGTCGAACCGATCGAGTCCGAAGAGGGCGACGAGGAAGCTTCATCCGGCGTGTCTGCCCGTTTTTTCTGTCCTAGCAGCAGTCTCGACACTGTCACCAAGGCATTGAAAGCCGCAGGCTGGACCATCACACTCTCGGAGCTCCACTACCAACCCAAGGACTACCCGGTGCTTTCTGACGAACAGCGTGAAGAGGCCACCGAGTTCCTGCGCACGATCGACGATCACCCGGATGTGCATCGCATTTACGCCGCCCTTCGTTAGCCCTCCGACATTCCCATCATGCGTTCGTTTCGCTTCCTCCTTGCCGCTTCTGTCGTCGCACTCTGCGGCTGTGGAAAACAAGCACCTGCCCCCCCTCAGAGTTCGGACGCAGCTGTTTCAACCCCTGAAGTGCTCGAGCCCCCTCTTTTTGAGCAGGCGGAGCGTTTTGGCCTCGCGGCCCGGCTTCCCGTGGATACGCCCCTGTATCTGGGCAGCGTCAGTCTGGGCAAGCATCTGGAGGCGCTGAAGCAATCGCGCTACTGGAAAGAGTCCATGGCCTATCTTGACGACAAGGCGCCCGCTGATTCGGCTACCCTCCCCACGTCGATCTCTGATTGGTCCCAAGCGCCGCTGGACGAGTTTTCGTTGGCGCTCGGAAAAAATAGCGGCTCCGCAGTCAGAAGCCTCCTCGACTTGCAGGCTCTCTACAGCGAGCTGACCTACTACGGGATGATGGCCGGTAGCAGTGCCAGCCTCGTGAGTGGTTCACCGAAGGCCGGAGATCTCGTGGGAGACATGATCTCCATGCCGGGCCTCGTGGACCGCCTCATCGGCTGGGCGGAGACCTTTCAATTCCCAACCCTGATTTTGGGTGCGGAGCTGCAGAACGCAGAAGACACGCTGGAATCCCTCAAACGACTTCTGGAAAGTTCCGAAGAGCTCCGCCAAGCCCGCACCTCGAACCTAACGACACCCAAGGGAGAGACTCTGGAGATTCGCGAGTGGAAACTGGAGACTTGGCTCACTCCAGAGTGGGTATCGCAACTCATCGAAAACTTGCCCGAGGACACCCAAGCCGCCGTGGCGGATGGCATCGAGCAATTGAGAAAGATCCTTGGTGAGAAAACGATTTGCCTGGCCAGCGGCTTGGTGTCCGGTCACGCCGTTCTCATCCTCGCGCCCGAACGCAGTTCCATCGAGTTTGTCAGTGACCCCGCCGAGTCGTTGCTTGCCCGTTCTGACCTTCAAGTGATCGCAGAGCCACTCATCGAAAAGAACCTCGCCGCGTTGAGCGTCTGGGATGGTGAACTGCTTGAACAAGCTGTCGACAGTCAGCCGACCAAGCCCATGCTGGACGGGGCGCTCAAGGGGCTCCGGAGCAATGAGATGTTTGCACCCATGGTCGATGGCATCATGCCGGAAGTCAGTGCCTTCAGTGCTGCAGAGGCTGGCTACAATGAACGCGAGTATGACAATGGAGCAGCCGTCTTTTGGTGGGACGGTGGGCTTCATGGTCAGACGATTGGCGGTGCCAGCACGAAGGATTGGGTCTTGAATCAGCCACTGCGGTTTGAATCCCTGCTCGATACCCCAGGCCTCGTTTTCGGATTCGATGGTCACTCGGGAACGTCCGGCAAGGGCCGCCCCTATTTTGAGTCAGCGAT
>CAXBNA010000118.1:0-19161 GCA_963976915.1 uncultured Verrucomicrobiales bacterium | reverse complement strand
AATGCGTGTAGCCGATCGTTTGGGAGGGGAACTGGTGGCAATGGGCTCCGCCGGGGCAAAAGCGATGGCGGGAGTGGGAACCGTGGACGGAGAGCATCGGGCGGGTTGGATCGAATCGGAGGAAGGATTCGAAAACCTACGCCCGGATCGGGGGCGATCTTGCCAGTTTGGGGTGAGGGAAAACTCACGTTTTCCTCGACGGCTTGCTCGACGAGGATGCGTTGGGGAGCGGGTGTCGCTCGCTTTCTACACCAGTCCGCGGATGGGGTCGGCTTGGTAGAAGTAGTGGGGGCGGTTGGTGAGGTCGGTCCAGGTCTGGGTCTTTGGAATGCCGAGGGCTTCGTAGATCGTAGCGGCGAGGTTTTCCGGATGCTGGGTGTCGGTTTCGGGATAGGCGCCGATCTTGTCGCTGGAGCCGATCACGCGTCCGCCACGAACACCGCCCCCCGCGAACAGCGCGCTCTGCACGGCACCCCAGTGATCGCGACCGGGAAGGGCGGTGCCGTTGAGTCGGGAGATTTTGGGCGTTCGACCGAACTCACTGGCCATGACGACGAGTGTGTCTTTGAGCAGGCCATGAGCGTCGAGATCCTCGATGAAGGCACTGACGGCCTGGTCCATGGGCGGCAGGAGGTAGTTCTTCATGTTCGGGAACAGAGCCTGATGGGTGTCCCAGCTTTCGTTGTTGCCGAGATTGACCTGAATCAAGCGAACGCCTTGCTCCACCAACTGGCGCGCCATCAGGAGCGACCAGCCAAAACTGTGGCGACCGTAGCGGTCGAGTTGTTTCGGCGGGACCTTGTCGAGCGAAAAGGCCTCATGAACGCGGGGGTCGCTGATGAGGGAAAGGGCGGCATCGCGATAGCTGTTGAAGGCGTCATCGCCACCGAGTTCACTGAGATCACCGACCTGTTTTTCGAAGTGCTGTCGGAGCGTCACGCGGTCGCGCATGCGGTCGAGACTGACGCCTTCTGGAAGGGAGAGGTGAGGCGGGCGGAAGCGAAGGGAGGGATCGCTTTCAAGGCCCCGCTCATGGTGAAAAAGGTAGTCGGGATAGGCCCCGTAGTGATCGGGATGGTAGGGGGACATCTCCAGGAACCAGGGGTCGCCCTTGGTTCCCATCATGCCTCCGAACTGACCGGGAATCGTGCGCCCGGTGCGGTGGACAATCTTGTCCGGCAGCACCAGTGCCGGTGGCAAATTGTGGCCGGGTCGGCGGGGCAGAGCACTGCCGGCGAGGGCGGTCATGCCGGGCCAGTCGGTGGTGGAGGGTTTGTTGGGGTCGAAGCCGAGCGGGAGTTGGCTTTGCCCGGTCAGCATGATGTGATGGGCGGCGGAGTGTTCGTTGCTGCCGTGCGAGAGCGACCGAACCAGCGCCCACTTTTCGGACAACTTTGCCAATCGCGGGAGGTGCTCGCAGATCTGGATGCCGGGCGTGCGCGTGGCGATGGGGCGGAAGTTGCCGCGAATCTCCTCCGGGGCGTCGGGCTTCATGTCGAAGCTTTCATGCTGGGAGAGTCCGCCGGAGAGGAAGATGAAGACGACTGATCGCGCGCGCGGCGGTGCCGTGTCGGGAGAGGCCATCGCGCGAATCCCGAGCAAGTGCTGGAGGCTGAGACCCATGACTCCGATCGAACCGGCCTGAATCATCTCCCGCCGGGTCTTTGGAGCGACAGGGTGGCGGGGTGTCATGGCGGGAGTGCGGTGGTCTTGGCGTTAGGTTTTCCAATAAGACTCGTCGCCTTCGATCCTTTCAAACTCGAAGGCGTTTGGCTTGCGGAGATCACCGAGACTGTAGCCAAATAGGTGTCGATGAAAAAGCCGCCTCGACGCCCCAAGCTAGCCATCACTTTTGGCGTGTTGCTTCTGAGCGGCGCCGGAGTGCTCGCTTGGTTTTGGTTCTACACACTTGCGCCCATGCGGCGAGTATTGGACTTGGATTGGCGTGCGATGCACTCTAAGGAGGCCCAGTGGGCGGAGGAACAGAAGAGCTATCGAAGATTCACCCGATCTCCTGACCTTTGGTATGGGGCGGACGACATTTACCGATTCGGCGACGAAACTTGGTTCAAGTGGTTGCTGGATCGAGTGCTGAGTGGCGACTCTTCGTTTCGCGTTTGCGGGTGTACCATGGAATGCTTGGCCGTGATGTCGAACCATGACTTCGATGCGGACGCAGATTGGGCGAACTGGTATGAGGCAAACAAGGAGAAGACTCAGGAGGAGTGGATACAGGATGGTTTTGCCACACAGGGCATGACAATCTCTCTGCCTCCATCTGATGACGAAACGGAATCGCTACTCATGATCCTTGGCAAACGTTCCAAGGACCCAAAGAACGTGAATTCGGCTGGAGAGCCCAGGCTGGATGCGCCTGGCTTCATGCGATACAACGCCTATCGTTGGCTGCGTGACATGGGCTTTGATCCGGTCGCTTACCTCCTCAAATCAGACGTAGCCTCGCTCCCGAAGGAGTTGAAGGAAGGAGTGACCCAATATCGAGAATATGAGAAAGGGGACGTCCCAAACAGTGGCCTCGGAAGGCTCTCGTTTGCACCTGCGCCCGAGTCCGATTGGCGCCCATCGATATCGGTGATGGTTCACAAAACGGGGATTCAAGCATCGTTGTTGGTGATCGTTCTGGTCGCGGGCGTGACCGGCCTTGGACTCACCCGACGCGGAATTCGAACGCTCCGCCTCAAATCAGCTCCGGCATCGGCTGCCAGCCATCCACCAGATACTGCGGGCGACCGGTGAGGTCGGTGAGCGTGGTCTTGGCGGTGTCGATGCCCATGAACTTGTAGAGCGTGGCGAACACTTCGCCGAAGTGAACGGGACGATCGGTGGGTTCGCCGCCAATGCGGTCGGTGGCGCCGATGACCTGACCCGTGTTCAAGCCGCCACCTGCGAGCATGGCACCGCCGACGCGCGGCCAGTGGTCGCGTCCGCCCTGGGCGTTCACGGTGGGGGTGCGGCCAAACTCACCCCAGGCGACGACCGCCACGTCCTTGTCGAGCCCGCGGTCGTGCAGGTCTTGAACCAGCGCGCTCATGCCTTGATCGAACAAGGGCAGGTGCCGGAGCAGTTGCGGGTAATTGTTGTCGTGGAAATCCCAGCGGCCGAAGTTCAACGTCACCACGCGCGCGCCTGCTTCCACGAGGCGACGCGCCATCAGGAAGTGCTCGAGATTGAGCGGTGCACCGTCGCCGTAGTTTTTTGGATCGCCCTTGCCGTAGCGCTCGCGGGTTTTGGGCGATTCCTTGGAGATGTCGAGCGCATTGAGGAGCTTGCTGGAAGTCAGCACATTCATCGCTTGCTGGTTGAAGGCGTCCATGCCCTCGACGAGACCGCTTTGATCGAGATCCCGGCGGAAGCTATCGAACCCCTCCAGCAGGGAACGACGGTCTTCGAGACGGTCGAGCGTGATGCCGTTGAGCTTGAGGTCATCGAAACCGGTGCCGCCGGGGCGGAACGCGGAGTTGGCCGGGCCGAGGTAGCCCGGATGGCCCGGCGATCCGTAGGGCGGGTGACCGGCCTTGGGTGCGAGACCGACGAAGGCGGGGATCGCGGGATCGGCCTGACCTTGAAGGCCCGAGACGACCGACCCAAACGACGGCGGATCCGCTTGAGAACCGGTAGGCCGGTTGCCATTGGCGGGATTCGGGGGGCGACCCGTGTAGCAGATGAAGGAATCATGCGCTCCGGTGAGCGATCCGTACATGCTGCGGATCGGCACCAGCTTGTCCATCATCTTGGCGATCATCGGCGCGTGCTCGGAAATCTGGATCCCGGGAACGTTGGTCTGGATCGGCTTGTAGGGACCGCGGATCTCGAGTGGGGCGTCCATTTTCAGGTCCCACATGTCCTGATGCGGGGGAGCCCCGCACATGTAAATCATGATGACCGACTTGAAGCTGCGGCCGGTGCGGGCTTCCGCCTCCGCCTTGAGGAGATCTGGCAGGGAAAGTCCACCCATCGCCAAGCCACCAATGCGCAGGAAATCGCGCCGCGAGTGACCGTCGCAGAATTTGCCGTGGGCTTTGCCGGAGATGGAGAGCATTCGATCTTATAAGAGCTGAGTCGCCACGTCCTTTCAAGGATCCGGCGACAGAGATGGAAACGGGTGGGAAAGGCTCAAAACTCGCCCTTGATCGTCCGCATCACCTCATCCAAGTCCTTAATCCACTCGCCGAGTTTGGGGTGCGAAGGATTCTCGGTGGCGAGCCGAATGAGTTCATCGCCTGCCGTTTTTCCCCCGGCTCCATTTTTCAGGAGATCGAGTTGCTTTTTCCACTGGAGGTGGCGGCCTTGGATGAGGCTCCACTCCAGGAAGGCCGACTCGCTTTTTCCTGCTTTTTGGAGTCCGGCTTCGGAGGCGATGAACTCATCCCAAGCCTCGCTCAGCGAGGATGGTTCGCGATTGCGGTAGTGGGGCAGGACCATGCCTTCATACACCTCTTTCAGATTCAGGGGGGCGAGCGCCCAATCGGCGGCCGGTTTGACGAAGTTTTGGAGGTTGTAGGCCTCGGCGAAAATGGACTCCATCACGGGTTGGACCAATAGGGCCCGGACTCCGTTGGGTTGGGCTTTGCCTCCGCCCTTTTTCTTGTTGGGGCTTTCCTCTTCCTCGGCTGCAATCTCCTGGGCGAGCTTGACGGCCTCCAAGGAGAGCTTCCGTGCCCGCAGGAGGAAGTCACGGATTCCCTCGGGATCCTGGGAGGCTTCAATGGTCAGTGCCAGCCATGCCAACTGCACCCGAAGAGCCCGGGGTGAACCCGTTTCCTTCATGCGGGCGGTCAGGTTCTTCTGCCAGTCATCGTCACGCGGCTTTTCTCCTTCAGCGACCGGTTTGCGGTCGATGTTCACGACTTTCCAGGCTGCGAGGTAGAATTCGGCCGCAGCACCTTCGCTTTGGGCGGCGGTGGAGATGCGGGTGAGGGCACTCTGCAGAACCTGCTCTTTGCTCCCGGAGAATCCATCGCGGACGCTGATGAGCTTTTGAAGGAAGGCGGAGGCTTCGTTGGGGGTCAGGCCGAACGGATTGTCCGAGTCGACCGGGGGAGGCTGCAAGGGCTCTTCCGGGATCTGACTCCATCCGGGGGTGGGATGGAGCGCGGGCAGCAAGGTGAACGCGAGGACGAGCCGGGAGAGGTTTTTCATGAGCGTGCGTGATTCATGCCCGAGACAAACCGGGCCGTGCAAGATGCGATTTCGGAGATTTGTCAGCGGATCGTCAAGCTGGCTCGATGGAAGGCTTCCGCAAAACCGCTCCTTTAGGGCACGTTGGTTCCAAAACCTACTTTGACTCCATGTCTCCTTTCAACCGCCATTTTCCACACGACCCAGGCTGCACCGGAACGCGCCGTCAGTTTCTGACGAGGACGGGCATGGGATTCACGGGCATGGCTTTATCGGGCATGATGTTCAAGGACGGGCAGGCGCAGGCGGCGAGCGCGGACGATCTTCAGGGGGCTCTGGGTTGGCCGCATCATCCGCCACGGGCGAAGTCGGTGATCTGGATTTTTCTCATCGGCGGCGTGAGCCACATGGAAAGTTTTGATCCAAAGCCGGAGCTCACCAAGTACGGCGGCAAGTCGATGGATGAGACTCCTTACAAGGAGGCGGCAGATCCCGAGCGGATCAGCAAGATTTTGGCAGAACCGGGCAAGGAAAAGCGGGAGGTGTACAAGAAAATTTTTCCCCTCATCGCAGGTCATCGTCCCCGGGGCGAGTCGGGCATCGAGGTCAGCGACTTGTTTCCCCACATCGGAGGGATGATCGATGACATCGCGGTCATGCGCGGCATGTGGACGATCGACAACAATCACGGTGCGCAACTGACGTTCCACACCGGACGCAAAATTGGCGACACCGGGCATCCCTCGATAGGGTCGTGGGCCAGTTATGGACTGGGAAGTCTCAATGCCAACCTGCCTGAGTACGTTGTGCTTGGCGAGCCGAGCGCGGATTGTTGCGGACGGTCGTTCACCCACGGCAGCGCCTACCTGGGCCCGCGTCACGCGGGCATTCGGCTGGATGTGGACCCGAAGAATCCGCTGTCCTACGTTCGTTCTGCGGATGAGAAATCGACTTTTGAGGAGCAACGGGAGGCGCTGACGCTGTTGGGGCAGCTGAATGAACTGGCAGGCATCGACTACCCGAAGGACCCGGATTTGTTGGCGCGGATCAAGAGCTACGAGCTGGCCTTCCTCATGCAATCGGCAGTGCCGGAGGTGATGGACCTGACGCAGGAGCCTGAGCATGTGCGCACGATGTACGGCATGGACCGCAAGGAGTGTCAGGCCTTTGGATCGCAATGCCTGGCCGCACGGCGTCTCGTTGAGCGTGGCGTGCGTTTTGTGCAACTCTTCCACGGCTACAGCGGGAATGCGGGTCGGTGGGACAATCATCGCGACATCGCGAAAACGTTCCCCGTCTTGGCGAACGAAGTCGATCAACCTGTTGGCGGGCTTCTGCGGGATCTCAAGCAGCGCGGGATGCTGGACGAAACGCTTGTCGTGTGGGGCACGGAATTTGGCCGGACACCGGGAGCAGAGTTTCGCGACAAGAACGTGAGTGGTACGGGACGGGATCATCATCCGCACGGCTTCAGCTGCTGGATGGCAGGCGGAGGCGTGAAGGGCGGGATCGTTCACGGCGCCACCGACGAACTCGGCTTTCATGCCGTGGAGGAGCGTCACTATGTGACCGACATCCACGCCACGGTGCTCCATCAGTTGGGGCTGAATCACCGCTACAGTTTCCCTGGCCGCCAACGTCTGGAGCAGGACTTCGGTGAGGTGATTCGCGGGATTTTGGCTTGAGTTTCCCGGTCAAGATTGGTGTGGCCTCCATGGCGAGGTTTCGAGGATGTGAATTGGCGCGACATCGGCAATCCGTCATGATTGAATCATCGGTATGTTGAACCGTCATTTGCATCGTTGGAATTTGGGCGTTCTGGGTCTCGTGTATTGCTTGGGTTTTGGCCCTGCAAACGGCGCGACCACCGTCACCCTTCAGCCCGACTCCAGCGGCACCAGCAATGCGGACGCGTTTGTCACCACGGGGCCAAGCGACATCTACGTCGGAGTGAACTACGGGGGTGCGGGTGCCTTGGCCGTCAGTGCTTCCTCGGCGAAAGGAACGTTTGAGACCCTTCTGCGCGTGGATGTGTCGACAGCCGTGGCCACCTTCGATGCGACCTATGGAGCAGGACAGTGGCAGGTGGATTCCGTGAGCCTGAAGCTGTCCTCGCTCGAACCCAACAATCCGCTCTTCAACGGTCCGAACACAGCCGGTCAGTTTTCGATCTCGTGGTTCGACAACGACGGTTGGGTCGAGGGAACCGGCGGCACGAATTCGGCCACGACGACTGGGATCAAGTGGTCGGAGGTCGCCGCACTGACGGCAGCGGCGGAGTCACAGGGCGTGTTCAATTACACGGGGACTGGTTTGGCGGAGTATGCGCTCAATCCCAGCGCGGGACTGTTGGCGGACATTCTGGCTGGCGGGCCGTTGGGACTCTACCTGCAGCCCGCCGACTCGAGCATGAGCGCGACGTTTGGATCGCGTTCCAACGCGTCCAATCGGCCGGCGCTGATTGTCACCGCATCCGCAATCCCGGAACCCACGAGAGTGATGCTGGTCCTTGCGGGGGTTCTCGCCTGCGCATCGTGCAGGCGGAGGCCAGGGGTCGCTGGTTCACCGGCACTTCATCCGCAGAATCACTGCGGCGACCACGCAGCCGGTTAGGTTGGAGACGAGATCCCAGCCGGTGTTGATGTAGCCGCCGACGTTGGTATTCGGGAGGGCGAGCACGGCGATGAACTCGACCACCTCGTTCAGTGCGCCAAAGCCCATCCCGCTGGCGGCGCTCAGCGTCAGCAGGCCGAGGGTGGGCTTGACTTCGGAACGGGGAATCCCCATGCCGGCAATCGCGGCGCGGAGCCCATGCCAGCACAACCAGGTCGTGATGCCGAATCCGTAGGCATGCACGACTTGATCATACTTGAGGTGCTCGGGCGGAATGATCCACCAACTGTAGAGCACGGCCTGATCTCCATCGAAAGGCCATCCGGCGGGCAGTGGCACAAGCCCACCCGCCATGTGCAGGCATCCCCAGATCGCGAGTGCCCAAATGATGCCGGTGGTCAGCTGAATGCGCGAATGCACCCAACTCACCACGCCGATCAGCACGAGCATCACGACGATGTAGAACACAAATTCGCTGTTCCCCTTGGCGATGGACGCCGCAATGGCCGCGCCCATGTAGGCCAGGGTGAAGAGGAAGACACCCAGCAGTTTCGGTTTTGGCACCATCTCAGGAGTGTTCATTCCGTGCATTTCAGCAGCGGGACGCGAAACGAACAAGCGAGAACTTTACTCCGAACGGATCATGGGGTGAAAAGGAATCGGCTCATCGGGAGATTCGCCGTCTCTCGGTGAGCTCCGCTTCCGCTTTCGCCGTGCTCCTTCCCGTCGTAAGCGTTCAGCCTTGAACTCACGTCGCCGCCCTCATTGGTCTCCCGATTTTCCCGTCTCGCCCTCGCGGTGGCCGTTTTTCTACGGTTGGATGATCGTGGTCGTGGCCACGATCGGGATCGTTTTCTCGATTCCCGGGCAAACGATGGGCTTCAGTGTTTTTACGGACATCCTGATCGACAAGCTCGGACTCACGCGGGTGCAGCTCAGCACCGCCTACTGCGTGGGAACGGTGCTCAGTGGATTCACGCTGCCGATGCTCGGGCGCATTTTTGACCGTTACGGAGCGCGCAAACTCATCGTGGGGTCCTGCCTCGTCACGGGTCTTGTCCTTTTTTACCTCAGCGGGGTTCATCGACTCGCGGCCGGGTTGTCGGGTTGGCTGCCGATGGTTCCGGCGGTGGGCATCTCCTTCAGTCTCATCACCGTCGGGTTCTACCTGATCCGTGCCTCGGCCCAAGGCGTGCTCACGATGACCTGCCGGAATGCGATTGGAAAATGGTTCGATTATCATCGTGGCACCGCGCTGGCGGTCAGCGGCACCGTCACGGCGTTTACCTTCTCATTCGCCCCGAAAGGACTCTACCTGCTCATCGAAAAGTTCGAGTGGTGGGGTGCTTGGATGGTCCTGGGCATTGCGAGCATTGGCTTCATGGCGGTCATCGGCTGGGTCTTTTTGCGAGACAATCCCGAAGAGTGTGGACTCACGATGGACGGGCCTGGAAGCGGAAAACTGCGCCGCGCCGCGCATGCCGATTCCATTGCCCACCGTGACTACGAACGCAGGGAAGCCCTGCGCACCCCGGCTTTTTGGGCGTTCAACCTGTCCTTTGCCTTCTTCTCCCTGTTCTCGACGGCGTTCACGTTTCACATCGTGTCGGTGGGAGATGAGTTTGGTCGGCCCAAGGCGGAGATCATCGGCTACTTCGTTCCAATGGCGGTTCTCAGTGTGATGACGAACTTGTTTTGCGGATGGATCAGTGCCCGAACGCGATTGAAGTACCTCCTCATGCTGATGAATCTCGCCGCACTGACGGGAGTGATCGGCACTCTCACGTTGAACACCGGTCCCGGCCTCGCCGCTTACATCATCGGCAACGGCATCTGCGGGGGGTGTTTCTCCGCCCTGACGGGCATCGTTTGGCCGCGCTTCTTCGGAAGGCGTCACCTCGGAGCCATTGCCGGAATTGGGATGTCCAGCATGGTCATTGCCAGTGGGATCGGTCCATTGCTGTTCAGCCTGTCGCTCGACTGGACCGAGAGTTATCGGTCGATCCTCCTCGGCTGTGCCGCCTTCCCGGCGCTGCTCATGGCGGCGAGTGCGTGGGCGGACAATCCGCAGCGGCGATGAACCCGCAGTGTGCTGTGCGGAAGGGTGACCGAGCTTAGAATACCTGCCAGGCCTTGGCTTCCCACTCGCGCTCAAGTTCAGGATCATTCGCGCGGCGCAGGAGATCATAGTAGCTGTAGGGATATTTGAAGACGTGGCCGATGCCGAGCGTCTTCTCGCCCCGCTTCTGCCAGTACTCGGTGTCGTCAGGCCGCAAGGGGCTCGGTTTGTGATCGGGAATGCGCCGATCATCGGGCAATGGGCCTTTGCGCGTGACGGTGACGTATTTTCGGAACGCGATTCGGCAGCTCTCCGCCCACTCCAAGTCGCCCATCTCCGCCAGCTCGACCAATGCCTGGCCAAACGTGAGCATGTGTCCGGCAAAGCCTTGACCATAGCCGACGAACCGATCCACGGAGGCACTGGCTTCGCGCAAAATGAAGGCGGATGCCGCTGGACCATCCGAGAACGGAGGAGGATCCACGTCAGGGTCAGGCTCCACATCCCGCCAGGGTTCGAAGGCGCGGATCAGGCGGCAGACACCGTCGATGCGCTTGGGTGTGGCGGCGCTTGGCAGCATGCGAAACGCTTTGATGGCCAGCATGGCAAAGATGGCGTTGTGCCCCACCTCGCGGAGCACGCCTTGTCCCTCGACCAAGGCCTCGCCGATCTTCTTGATCTGGGATGGGTCGGCTTCCTCTTCCAGAAAGGGCTGGCATAACTTCGAGTTCGCCCAGTTGAGGTCGAAGAGCTGCTCAATCCGTGTCCAGGCGGGCTGGGGGAGCTGATTGTCTTCGCAGAGCAGGTGGGCGGACACCAAGCTCGCCGCTCGATGCCCATCGCTGAAGTAGGCCATCTCATGAGCTCTGGCCAAGCCGTTGAGCCCAAGCAAGATCAGCCGTTGATCGGCCGGATCGTGCTCCTGCCCGTACGACTTGGTTCCGGTGAGAAGCGTGCCTGTCAGCAAGCCGCAGACGCCCGACGATGCCTGAAGGGCGAACTCCCGGCGAGTCGGGTAGGGATGGGGATTCGTGTTCATGGAGATTGGTTGCCAAAAGAACTACGACTTGTGCGCCCTGCTTCCTGCGAGACTGACGCAACGAACCATCGCCTCAACTGATGAGGAGCAGACGAGGGCCCGCGCCTTCGATCGTGTCCGGCGCTCGATGAATGCAGGGAGGGACGGGGCTCCCCGGATACTCGGTGGCGATCCGCCAGAGATGGCCAACCCCAAACGAGAACGGTTTCGCCTCTGGCAGTGGATCGTAGTGGAGGTCGTAGAAGTGATCACCCAGGAACTCGAGAAAGCCTTCGTCATCCGGACCCTCGTAGAGCTTGAGCAAGTTCGCCCGAATCTCGGGGATGTCGGCTCGACGGATGGCCCCGTCGTTTCGCAGTCCCTCGGAAGGCGGCCCATGGTAGGTGCAGAGCCAGGTGTCCGCCTCGGCCGTGGCGCTATCGACATGAAAGGACTGAACATCCGTCCGCATGGGGTCGGTCTCGATCTCGTTGGTGTAGCCGTGGATGCCATCCAGGCTGGGCAGGAGATCATGCGACCGAAGCCGTTCCAGATCTTGCAGAAGCACCTCACGCGCCAACTGGCCCGCTTCGCTCAGCGACAGGGCACGAAGTCGGTCCTCGTCCACGGGGGTGATTCCTTTTTCGAAGTTCAATCGCTCCACCACCTCGCCGAAATCGCCTCCAAGTACCCGGGGCCAGCACAGGGCGTTCACACCTGAATCAAGCGGCGTTGAGACGAGTTCCTCAAAGGAGTGAACCACTTGGATGCGCGAGTATCCCGAAGGTGGCTCGTACAAGGTGGAATGCGGAATCACAAGAGAGGGACTGGGTGGTTAGCATCACTTCGTCAGGGCCAGATAGGGCCGGAGCTTCTCCAAAGTCTTGGGGCCAATGCCGGAGACATTCAGCAGATCTTCGACCGTCTTGTAAGGTCGCCCTTCGATGATGCGATTGGCGAAGGCTTCCCCAATGCCGGGCAGTGCCATGAGTTCGTCTCGTGAAGCGCGGTTCGGGTCAAGGGTGTCTCCTTCTTTCAAGAGGATCGATGATCCGGCATGGGTGATGGCGGCGATCTCAGCTTCTTCCCTTCGGGCAATCTGGCGCTCGTTGCTGATTTGCTCCCAATCGGTGTGGCTCCAGGCTCCGATGCCTTTGCGGGCGGCGATGAGTTCCAGGTCCTTGAGTTGCTCCTTCCACTCGTCGGCTCGAGTTCCGTCGGGCCGACCTCGAGCGACGCCGAAGGCGCGGGCGAGCCCTTGGGACACCAGCCATTCGGCGAGGTCCTTGCCATCGGCGGTGGTGATGAATCCGTAGATTCGTGAGTAACGGGGATCACCCCGGGCATCGGCAAAGGCCGTGTGGACGGTGAAGGGGCGTGATAGAACCTTGGTCACGGCTTCATGCGCCTCTTTGCCGATTTCAACGGCTCGCTGAATGTCCATGATGCCAAACCATCGGCGCTGGTCGAGAAGCCGTCGCGCGTTGGAGGCATCGTTTTCGATGTGCACCTCAATGCAATCCACGCCATAGAGCCGGACGGTGGTCGTTTTCCCGTCGGGAAACTTGACTGGAAAGCTGTCGCCATCTGCCCAGTCTGCTTTCACAAGGTGGCATTTCTCAAAGGTCTGAAGGGACTCCGCCGCGAAGGATGGTCGCGCAAAAAACGGGGCGAGTATGAGCGCAACAATTCCGACGATGAGCACCGGGCTGCATCGTGGAGGGGAGATCAACGGAAGGGCTGGGTGTTTCACGGGTGTGTTTTTTCGCCGCGCGTGGGATGACGCACAATCCTTCATTGTTGAGGCCGCCACTCCCGAACCTTGAGGCCCTTGACTCGCTTGAACTCGGAAGCATTGCCGGTCACCAGTGTGGCGCCGAGGCTGCGGGCTTGGGCGGCGATCAACAAATCCAGCGGGCCGATGCTCTTGCCGACGGACTCCAGTTCGGAGCGAATTTCCGCGTAGTGGAGCGCTGCAGCGATGTCGAAATCCAGAATGGAGAACAGTCCCAAGAAGGCCTGAAGCTTGCCTGCGTTTTGGGGGTGAGTGCCCTGATTCTTCTTCACTCCGGTCCACAATTCCGCAGCCACGATGATCGGGATGCCCGTCTTGGCAGGGCTGGGCAATTTTCCCAAGCCTGACTGATTGCGGAGAATGGGAATGCACGCGCTCGAATCGAGCAGGTAGGTGGGATTTGAGGTCATGGATCAAAAATCCAGAATGGGGCGTTCGTGAGCAGCGGGGCGTGGTGGAGGCTCGGGAAAGGCGTCCGCGTCGGGAAAGCTCTCCGCAAGATGCCGGGCGATCTCGGTAAATGACTTGAATTGGGTGTGCGTGACGGGCCTGAGGACGACTTCGTCGCCGTGCTTTTCGATGAGAACTTCTGTTCCGGAGAATCTGAAGGCACGAGGCAAGCGGACGGCCTGGCTCCCTCCATGCTGGAAGATCTTGGCGGTGTTCATAGCTACATTTAATAGCTATGGAGTGGTGTCGTCAAGCCGCCTGCACTTTGTTCCTTCATTACGCAGCCCTCGTGACCATGGAATCCGCCAGCGGCCTAAAATGGGTCGAAGATGGTCGATTTGGCCAATGATCACCAGTGAGGAGGAGTGGTCGAGGCTCCTCTTCGGTCGTGGGCTTGACAACGACGATGCTGGATTCTTGCTGGCTTTCTGAGGGCTGGATGATTCAGAATCCCAACCATGATGAGGTCATTGACTCTTGGTATCGCTTTGCAGATGACGGTGTGGTCGGCATTCGGGCAGTTGGCGAACCAGCCGCCAATGCCGGAGTGGCTGGCCGCGCCCGGCGGTGAGAACGTGGTGGCGTGGGAAGGGAAGGTCTTGAAAGCAATCTTGTTGGTGGCGGGGGAGGCAGACGTGGAGGTCCTGTGGAATGGTGCGCCAGTGGCGAAGGTGTCGCCGAATGAAACGGCGGTCGGTATGGATGTGACCGGGCATGTTGTGGAGGGAACGAATCGCCTGGCGTTGCGAAGCGAGGGCAAAGTCGCGGCGCTGCTGGAACTGAATGGGGACTTGGCGAAAAAGGCGTGGCTCTCGACCGATGCTGCGTGGAGATCCGCCGACGGAACGACGGTGTCGGTGCTGGGGCGGGTGGATGCGGACCCTGCGGTGGAGAACCCGTTTGATCTCGGCAAGGCCTTCGATGCCTACAACTCTTGGAAGCTGGCGGCGCGCTCCAACCAGCGACAGGCGACCGATCCGGCGACCTTCACCGTGCCGGAAGGATTCAAAGTCGAGCTCGTACGTTCGGCGGGCGAGGATGAGGATTCGTGGGTCTCGCTGGCGTTTGATCCCGAGGGGCGGGTGACGTTGGGGATGGAGAAGAAGGGGCTTTTGCGACTCACGATCAGCGGCAGCGGAGATCAGAAGGTGGAGCGGATCGATGAGACGTTGGAGGAGTGCCGTGGTCTCGTTTATGCGCACGGGGCTTTGTTTGCGAACGCGAACGACAGCAAGGCGCTTTATCGACTTCGGGATGCCGATGGCGACGGCGTCTTTGAGGAGAAGACCGAGTTGCTGCGCACGGGCGGCGGCGTGGGTCATGGGCGGAATCATCTCAAGGCGGGGCTTGACGGCAGGATCTGGATCGCCCACGGAAACAACGTGCTGCTTCCCGAATCGGGGGTGGCGGCCGACTCGCCGCTCCAGCAGTACGCGAACGACCAACTGATTCCCAATCCCTGGGACGGCAGCATGTTTGACGGCAATGTCGAACTGCCTGCGGGACACATTCTTTCCATGAATCCGGATGGGAGTGACCTGCGCCTGTTCGCGGGTGGACTGCGCAACCCACTCGACATCGCGTTCAATCGAGATGGCGAATGCTTCACCTTCGATGCGGACATGGAGCGTGACATTGGGGCGCCTTGGTACATGCCGACGCGGGTGCTGCATGTGGTGCCGGGGGCAGACTTCGGGTGGCGGCGAGGAACGGGGAGATGGCTGTCGTATTTTGCGGACACGCTGCCGAGTGTGGTGGACATCGGCTTGAGCTCTCCCACCGGAATTTTCTTCGGCTACGGCTCGGACTATCCGTCGCACTACGAAGAGGCGCTCTACATCTGCGATTGGTCGTATGGCCGCATCATCTCGGTGTACCTCAGGCCGGACGGCGCGAGCTACACGGGTGAGCAGGAGACGTTTGTGTCGGGGCGTCCTTTGAATGTGACCGATGGGTGCGTGGGTCCGGATGGAGCATTGTGGTTCACAACGGGTGGGCGGGGCACGCAGAGTGGTTTGTATCGGGTGGTGTGGGAGGGGGATGTGGTTGACGGTGCGAGTCGGGCCGGCATGTCCGACTTGCTGGCGCTACGGCGGAAGCTGGAGGCGGGTGAGGCTTCCGAGGCGGAGATCGAGGTCGCACGAAGCAGTGATGACCGGTTTCTGAGGCAGGCGGCTCGGTTGGCTTTGGAGCGGGATATTGGCTTGGTCACAGAGGAACGGGTGAGGGCTGAGGTTGGTGGTTGGCGGGCTTTGGAGCTGTGGCTGGCGGCGGTGCGTGTGGGGTCGCCAGAGCTGCGGGCAGCGGCGATGGAAAGCGCGTCTCGGATGCCTTGGGAGAGGGCCTCGGTGGAGCAGCGGTTGGCATGCTTGCGTGTGCTGGAAATCGGTTTTGCGCGGGGAGGTGCGCTGCCGAAACCGGATGAATTGCGGGCGCGTTTGGATGAGCATTTCCCGAGTGAGGATGCGCGGTTGAATCGTGAGCTTGGCAAGTTCCTCGTCTTTTTGAAGTCACCGGTGGTGGTGCGGAAAGCCGTGGCGCTGCTCTGTGATGCGGAGGCGTCGGAAGACTTGCTCTACTACCCCTTCATGCTGCGTTATCTGACGGAGGGCTGGGATTTGAGTTCGCTCAGAGCGGTGTTTGAGGCCTTGAACCGGGCGGAGAAACTCAACGGAGCCAGCACCTATTTCAAAGCGATTGCCGACACCCGTGCGGAGCTCGCGGCGAACCTGCCGCCGGATCAGGCCGAAGCTTTGGCGGAGGTGATTGCACCGACAAAGCCGGTCGCGCTCTCCGCCTATGCGCTGCCGAAGCACACCTTTCGCGAGTGGACGCTGCAGGATTTGGACCCGCAGTTGGCGAAAGTCGGCAGTGGGCGTTCGTTTGAGGGTGCCAAGAAGGCATTGATCGCGGCGCAGTGTGTGTTTTGTCACCGCGTCAGCACCGATCCTTCATTGCCCGCTGGAGTTTTTGGTCCTGATCTGACGTTGGTCAGTGCCAGGTTTGGTCGGCGCGACTTGCTGGACCACATCCTCAACCCGTCCAAGGTGGTCGATGAGAAATTCCGATTCCTGACCGTGACCTTGTCTGATGGGAGCCAGACGATGGGGGCGATCGAAAGCGAAGACGACGAGCGCCTCACGCTGAAGCCCCATCCGCTCGCGATGGAAACGGTGGAGATCGGGCGGGACATGATCACCAAACGGGAATGGTCGCCCGTATCACCGATGCCAGCCGGATTGCTCAACGGGTTGAAGGCTGACGAAATCCTCGATCTACTGGCCTACTTCGAAGCGGTGGGCAACGCCAACCACGCGGTGTTTGCCAAGTGAGTCGAAATCTAAGAGCTTCCTCTTTTGTTGAGATAGTCGCACACTCCTCTTCGTTTCTGCGGCGATATCTCCATTGTTCGTCCCGAACACATCCTCCAACCCATTATGAAATCCGGTCTTCTGGCCCTCGGCCTTGCTCTCTCCCTCCCCATGTTGGCCTCTGCTCAGGAAGCGGGTCTGCTGATTCTCTTTGGTGCGAAGGATACGGAACCCACGAAATGGGATGGCAAGGTCACGCTCTCCGAAGGTCGGGTGAATGAGATCTCTGGCTGGCGCTTTGGGAAGGGCGACACCGCCGACGCAAAGGCGGGCTCATGGAGCGTCGCCACCCGCCGGAAGATTGTTCGGGGTCGATCCAACAATCCCAAGAAGCTTGGGATGGCGAAGAGGGTCCAGGGCCCGATGGACGACAACGGTGTGATCCTGAAACTTCAGAATGTCTCGCCGACCACGGAGGTTGCCATCAGCACCGCGCAGGGTGACTTCACGCTCCAACTGGGCAAGCTCGTCTATGGCAAGGTCGTACCGATGCTCGACGGAAGTGTGCTCGTTCAGCGGACGGCCTGGGGACGACAGATGACGGAGGAGCGAAGCGACGACGATTTCCCCGCGATGGCTGGCGATGAGAAAAGTCTCTTCATGACGTGGCAGAGTTTCACGCCGGGCCTGGATCGTGACGAGCGGGCGCAGCCGCTCACGGAATCGCCCGAAGATTTTTCCTTTTTGGCCAAGGCACCCGGTGGCGATCAACTCTTCCTGCAAGCTCGCGCGGGAGGCGACTGGAGCGCCGCCATCCCGGTCACTGAAACAGGTCGCGACATTTACAAGTCATCGGTCACACCCGACGGACAGGGCGGTGCCTGGGTGTTTTGGTCCGAGCAGGAAAAGGGGAACTTCGATGTCTTTGCCCGTCACTACGCTGATGGAAAACTGGGCGACCGCATCGCCATCTCCAAGTCGGAAGGCAATGACGTGTCTCCCGTCGCGGCGACCGATGCGGCGGGCCGGGTCTGGGTGGCGTGGATGGGCGCACGCGAAGGCCGATTCGCCATCCTTGCCAAGTCGCTTCAGGGGGATGCCTGGAGCGATGAGCTCGCGGTTTCCGATCACTCGGCCAATAGTTGGAATCCCGTCATTTCCGCCAGTCCGAAGGGTGGCCTCGCCATCGCTTGGGACACCTATGAAAAGGGTGACTACGACATTTGGATGCGGACCTTTAATGCCGATGGAAAAGCCGCTGCGCCGCAGCCCGTGGCCAACACCCACATGTACGAAACGCGGGCCACGCTCACCCACGACCTCAATGGGGCCCTCTGGATCGCTTGGGAGATGAGTGGCCCGGCTTGGGGCAAGGACTGGGGCGCCTACGACGGCGCGGATGGCATTGGCCTGTATCGGGACCGCCAGATCGTGGTGAGGGTTTGGACCGATGGGGCTTGGAAGGAGCCTGCGGGTGCGATTTCTCAGGCGCTTCCCGGTCGAATGGCCTTTGATGCTTCGCGGCTGGGTCGTGGACCCGGCCCGGTGGACACGAGTGGTTACGATCCTGAAACCGGTGCTTACATCGATCCAGCCCAACGCAAAGGGGCTCCGGGAAAACACGCGATCGAGCAGAGTTGGAATGTCTTCAACATGCTCGGCCGGATCGTCGCTGACTCGGATGGACGGATTTGGTGCTTTGTGCGCTCGAAGCAGGACGGCTCCCGGGGACCCGTCGGCTCCACTTGGGTGACGGCCGCTGCCTTTCTTAATGGCGACCGCTGGGTGGGGCCGATCCTCGTTCCGCACTCAGAGAACCTGATCTACAACCTGCCGGCTCTCGCGGTCGGGAAGCTGGGTGTTCTGGTGGCCCATTCCACCGACCACCGCATCGACCGCATGTCTGAGTACAATGAGGCCCGTCTATCCGGACCTGCAGGTGCGACCTTGAATGCCACGAAGGATCCCTTCGACAACGATATTTACTTTTCCCGCATCGCCACTCCCAGAGGCGAGCTCAAGCCGATCACGCTTGTGGACGTGTCGGAGGGGCCGGTCGCTGGCCTCGCGCCGAGTCGCCGGACTCTGGCGGAGCGGGAGGAGGTGCAGCGCGTTCGCGACTACCGCACTGAGCCGGTGGCTGGCCAGAGTCTGCAGATTCTTCGAGGCGAGTTTCACCGCCACACCGAGATCAGCATGGACGGCGGTGGCGATGGTCCTTTGGAGGACATGTGGCGCTATGCCATCGATGCGTCGGCGATGGACTGGCTTGGAAACGGCGACCACGACAACGGCAATGGACGTGAGTACACGTGGTGGCTGACTCAAAAAACGACCGACGTGTTCCACATCCCCGGCGCCTTCACGCCGATGTTTTCATATGAGCGGAGCGTGAGCTACCCCGAGGGCCACCGAAACGTGGTGTTTGTTCAGCGGGGTGTACGCACGCTGCCCCGGCTGCCGATCAGTGACCCGAAGGTCTTTGCCCCAGCACCGGACACGGAGATGCTCTACAAATACCTTCATCGCTTCAACGGAGTCTGCGCCTCGCACACGAGCGTGGGTACGATGGGCACCGACTGGCGGAATCATGACCCAGTCGTCGAACCGATGGTCGAAGTGTATCAAGGCGCGCGCCAGAACTACGAGTATCCTGGCTGCCCACGCTGTCCGACGAAGGAAGACGCCATCGGTGGCTGGGAACCTGCGGGGTTCATCTGCAACGCTTTCCAGAAAGGCATCAAGTTTTCCTTCCAAAGCAGCAGCGACCACGGCT
>CAXBNA010000117.1:0-19195 GCA_963976915.1 uncultured Verrucomicrobiales bacterium | reverse complement strand
CGTCCAACTCGCCACGCTGTGCGACTCCGCCGCCGACTATGGCGGTAAGCTCTGCATCCTCGGAGCCTTCGATACGCTCTGCGCCCGGGAGTTTCCCGTGGTTCACCCACACTGCTCTCTCGCGCTGCGCATCCAGTTTGACCCCGAAGACCTGGGCCGTCACGTGTTCACGATTCAAGGCCTCAATCCGGACGGCCAGCCTTTCCTTCCAGCGTTCAAACCTGAAGTGGATGTCTCCTTCCCATCGGCCTTCGTTCCCTTCGTGACCCGAAATCTGGTCCTCAATCTGCAGCGGATGAAATTCGAGTCCGCAGGAGTCCACAAATGGGTGATCGACTGTGGTGGAACCACCCTGATGACCATCCCCCTGCGCGTGACCCTGTTTGATCAAAGCCGCTCCGCCACCGGTCCCGCAGGCTGACGCTGTCCCCTTTCCATGACCACGGACAACACCGATTCCAACGATGACGCAGGGCCGATCATCGCCGATGGCACGGCGGTTCAGCAGCTTTCTGTCTTCCTTCACAATCGCGTCGGCACCCTGATGGCGCTGGTGCGATTGCTCCATGAAAACGACATCGAGGTCATCAGTCTCAGCGTTCAGGAATCCACGGAATTGACCGTCGTCCGTCTCATCCTGACCGACCCGGAACTCGCCGAAACGGTGTTCATCGAAAAAGGCATTCCCCATGCCGCGACCGATGTGGTCGTCGTGGAACTTCCCTCGGGAAATGAATCCCTCCGGCGCTGCCTGGCCGCCCTGCTTTCGGCCGAAATCAACGTACGCCTAAGCTACCCCGTCCTCGTGCAAACCGGGCTCCACCCTCGTCTCGTTCTGCACCTCGACGACCCCGATCTCGGGGCCGAATGCCTCGAGAGATCGGGATTCCGGACACTTCGTCAAGAAGACCTGAGTCGTTGAAGAAACAACGGCTCAGCCGATGGTGGGAGCGCAGTCTCCCATGCAGATGCCAACGCTCCGAGCGGCATTCACCACCTCGCTGTCTTTTTCGACGAGGCGGAGGTGATTCACCGCATCTTGGATCGACACATCGCCGACCTGATACTGCTGATAGCTGACCATCCGTCCGAATTTTCCTTCAGCGATCAAGTGAACCGCCTTCACACCGAAACGCACCCCGAGGATACGGTCCAGGGCCGTCGGAGCACCGCCGCGCTGCAAATGGCCCAGAGTGCAGTCTCGGGTCTCCTTCCCGGTCAGCCGTTCGATCTCGCGGGCCACATAGGCGCCCACGCCGCCCAAACGATCTTCTCCAGCCGCACCCACACGTTCCTTCGTGACGAGGTCTCCCGACTCCATCCGGGCCCCTTCGGCCACCACGACCAAGGTGCTGTGATGTCCACGCGCGTCGCGGAGGCGCACGGCCTCGGCGACGTGCTCCAGGCGAAACGGAATTTCAGGAAGCAAGATCACGTCGGCACTGCCAGCGATGCCGCCATGAAGGGCAATCCACCCGGCATGCCGGCCCATCACTTCGAGCACGATCACCCGTTTGTGACTTTCCGCCGTGGTGTGAAGCCGGTCCAAGGCGTCCACCACCGTCGAGATGGCCGAATCAAAGCCAAAGGTCATCGAGGTGGCCTGAATGTCGTTGTCGATCGTTTTTGGCACGCCAATCACGGGCACACCCATCTCAAAAAGCTGCAACCCGGTCGTCAGGCTGCCGTCTCCGCCGACCACGATCAGGGCACCGATCTCAAGATTCTTCAAAGTCGCCTTGGCCTTGTCGACGATCTCCACCGGCACCTGGGCCACATTGCCCTCTCCGACCTTCGCCACAAAGTGACCCTTGTTGGTCGTGCCCAGAATGGTTCCGCCCAGCTTCATGATCCCCACCGTCTTCGACGGGTCCAGCATCATGTAGTCCCCCGGAGGCAGCAGCCCTTCAAAACCATCCCGAAATCCGACGACTTCCCATCCGAGCGTGTGGGCCGCGCCGACCACTCCGTGAATCACCGCATTCAATCCGGGGCAATCCCCACCGCTGTTCAAAATTCCGATGCGCATGATGTCAGTCCTAAATGGTCCTATGGTTGGGTTGGGTTTCGGCCTCCTAGACGCCGGGATTCGGGGCGGGCTCAGTAGAACGTCAGCATTTGTTCCTTGCTGGTGATGGGGCGCCCCGCCGCCAGCCACTGATCGTACGTTCCCCAGCCCTGACGCAGAATCGCCTGGGCTTCTCCGAAGGGATCTGCTGAGCCAATCACAACCACCACCATGCGGTGGCGAAAAATGGTCGTGCCACCGTTTGCCTGCGGTATCGCGGTGGAAGACCGGTCCGCGGAGATCACAACGCACCCCCCGGACCTCGCCGTGTTGCCCGTCTTGAGACCATCGATCCTTTCCGTGCCCAGCAACCGGTTGGTGTTCTTCAGCTCGATGTTCAGTTGCTGCTCGCCGCGATAAACCGTCATCGTTCGACTTGCCTGACTGGTGTAAAAACGCACAGCGGGGCGCAGCGCGGCATAAATGGCAAGACGGCTGATGTCTGCCGCCGTCGAGTACGGCATCGGACGCGTGTTTTCAAGCCCATGAGGATTGGTGAACTTCGTCCGTTTGGCCCCTTCCCTGACCGCCAGGTTGTTCATCTGCCTCACAAATTCCCCCATCGGATTGCCCTGCTGACCGAGGCGCTGCAGGTGATCTGCCCCGACAAAATGCGCCAGCGTGATGGCCGCCACATTGTCACTGCTCATCATCGTCGCACAGATGAGGTCACGCAAAGTCGCCCGGTCCCCCGGGTAAAGTCCCAGCGGATTGGAACCCGCAATCTGGAGGGCGTAGGGCGGCACGGTCGCAAGGACGTTCACCCCGACGTTCGACGCCTCGGCCCAGTCCAATGTGACCATCGCCGTCGCAATCTTCGCCAAGCCGCCCACAGCCCGCTTGTCATTGGCCCCACGGGCGATGTGCACCTTTCGATTGAAGGCATCGACGGCAATGATGGCGGACTGCGCCTTGAGCAACGGTGCTCCGACCACAGTGAGTGCCATGCTCGCAACGACGAGACTTCTTCGAAAGAACGCGAGTCGGGAACGGCCAAGGCAATGCATAGGATTCGATTGTTACCATCGCACGGCACACCCGCAACCGGGTTTTGAAGCCCACTGCCATCGATCCTCGGCAAACGCTCGACAATTGGAATGGCGTTTGCGGAAAAGAACCCATTTGACCTGCTGGACTCGAAGCAGATGATTGACCGGATGTCAGATTCTCACCCCTCCACGCGACGGCTCAGCCGAGGGGTCCGAAGGAATCTGATCTGCCACAGCTTCGAAGGCGGGCTCTACATGGGTGGCACGGCCTTTTTGGCCCCCGATTCGGTCATGCCCAAAATGGTGGACACTCTCGGCGGTCGCATCTGGATCGTCGCCTTGATGCCCGCCCTGCTCCCGGCGGCATTCGCTTTCGCGGGTCTTTTTGTGTCTCCTTTTGTCGAGCGACTCCATTCCTTCAAGCCGTGGGTCCTGTTCTTCGGCGTGCTCCAGCGTCTCCCGTATCTGATGACCGGTCTCATTCTGTTGTTTGCAGAAAACCTCGACGATCAACTGCTCACGATCGTCGTCCTCACGCCCATCGTCTCAGGACTCATCGGCGGCGTCACCATGGTGGCGTGGATGGAGATGGTCACGCGCATGATCCCCGAGCGAGTCCGGGCCACGGGTTGGGCCGCGCGCTACATCATGCAGGCCTGCATTGGCATGGGGGCTGGCGCGGTGATTCATGAAGTTCTGACTCACATTCCCGGTCGTGAAGGCTACGCTTGGCTTCACCTCTCCACATTCGCGCTCCTCTCCCTGTCTTGGGCAGCCCAGCTGCCGATGCGGGAAGTCGTCGGTCACCTGCCTTCGCACGAGCAGGGGCCCATGACGCCCTACTGGAAGTACCTCCGCACCCTTCCCAAACTTCTCAAAGCTCAACCCGTCCTTCTCCGCCTGATCGCCGCGAGGTTCACTGGAATGGGCTACCTGATGGTGTTTTCATTTCTCACCATCCACGCCTTGCACATGACGCAGAGACCGGAAGCCGATGAAGGTCACTTTGTCACGGCTCAGAGCACGGGCACAATACTCGGGAGCCTTCTGGCAGGACTGCTCGGCTACGTCAGCGGCGGAAAGGTCCTTCTCGTCCTCTCCAGGCTCATTTTCATCGTTGTCTGCTCCTGGCTCGCCTTCACGGAGAGCTTTGCCGGATTCCTTGTGACGTACTTTGTGCTCGGGTTCGGCCTCTTCCTCGACCGCGTCGGCGACCTCACGTTGGCGGCAGAATTGTGTCCCCTCGAGCGCCGTTCCACCTACCAGGCTCTTCTGAATTTCTGCAATCTCTGGTCCTTCCTCACGACAACGACTCTGGGCGGATTGCTGTATGCCTGGTCCGCCTCTTTTTTCAGCGTGCTCGCCACGGCAGCAGGCATGGCCATCCTTTCCGTTCTCATTCTTCGGACCATTCCAGAACCGAGGACACACAAGCGTCCCGCGCTCACTCAGGATTGATCGGTAACCCCTCCCGCCGCTTCAGGCCGCAGGTTCAATCGAGGCAGACATCGACCCCTTGCACTTTGGGATTCGCGGATCCGCGCCAAATTCCTCGATCTGTTCCTTGCGCAATTCGGCCAGCTCCTTGTGACAGGTGATCACAATCACACGCCCCGTCGCGTCGACTTCCTCCGCCATCCGAAAGGCCTTTTCCAATGAGTGCCCAAAGATCTCGCAGATCATCTCAATCACATAGGCATACGTGTGTTCGTCATCATCGAACAAAATCACATGATACGGCGGCTCCATGTCCGCCTTCGGTTGAGCCACGCCCGGACGAATCTTCGGAGGAGCAGGAGACGCTCCTCCCTCAATCCTTGTTCGCCAACTCTGTGAATTTGCAGCCACGTCAGGGACTATCGTGGAGAACCTTCGCATCTCAACCTTCGACCGCTGCTGCAAAAAAGCGGGGCAGCCCAAAGGCCACCCCGCTCTGTTCCTACAATCTGAGTGTTGGATGACGGCTCAAGCTTCAGGCTTGGCATCGCTGTCGCCTTCAAGAGCCGGACGCTTGGGAGCACCACCTTCGGGGGGACGACGGAATCCGCCGCGATCGCCTTCGGCTCCGCCGGGAGGGCCTCCACGTCCAGCACCAGGACCGCCGGGGCCACCCTGACCTGGGCGACCGCCTCCGCCCATGGCCTGACGCATGCGCGCGATGCCTTCAGCAAACTCGGCCTTCGACACGGTGCCGCTGCCATCCTTGTCGAGGCGCTTGAAGCGCTCCTCGATTTCCTTCTTCGCAAACGCTTCGTTCTCAGCAGCATCGACACTGCCGTCACCATTGGCGTCCATGCGGCCGAAGATCTCGTCAGGATTCATTCCACCAGGGCCGCCTGGACCCCCTGGGCCACCGGGACGACGGGCGCCATCTGGAGGACCGCCGCCAGGAGGACGTTCGCCGTCAGGACGGCCACCTTCAGGCTTCTCACCGTCCGGGCGTCCTTCGCCTGGAGGGCGACGGAATCCGCCTTCTCCCGATGGAGCACCGTCTGGACGACCGCGACCCGCCATACCGCGCATTTTCTCGGCGATCTGACCGATTTCAGCCTTGTCGACGAAACCGTCGCCATTGGCGTCCATCCGTGCGAAACGCTCGTCCGTGTCGCGACTCGAAACATTGCTGAACTCTTCCTTGCTCAACTTGCCGTCTGCATCCGCATCCGCCTTTTTCAGAAACTCGAGGATGCGGCCAGCGCCATCTCCTCCCGGGCCGCCGGGCCCTTTGGGACGATCGCCGTTTTGGGCGCTCACGAGGCCCGCTGTGAGCAGCAGGATACCGGCACCGTAGTGAATTGGATTCTTTGATTTCATACCGTTTTGGATTGGGATTTGGGGTTGGGAATACGATTCAATACAACCCACCCGTCTCCACACGGTTGCGCAGATCCGACAAAAAACTTTCGGAACCGGAGCGACTCAACTGCCAAGCTCGGCCATGAGGTGCTGATGCAGCGCCACACCCGCCACGAAATTCTCCACGGGGAAATTCTCGTTGGGGGCATGTGCCTGGCAATCCGGCAGAGCCAGCCCGAGCAGCAGGGTGTCCGCCTTCAAGACATCCTTGAATGCCTGCACGATGGGAATGCTTCCGCCCTCGCGAATCAATGCCACTCTTTCGCCGAACGTTTTTCTCAAGGCACGCTGCGCCGCCTGCCCCAAGTCCGACATCGGATTCATCAAGTAGGGCATCCCTGTGTGTCCCCTCACGATCTCCAATCTCACGCCCGGCCCAACGGCCGCTTCCAAATGAGCGATCGTAGCATCCAGGATCGCCTCGGGCTGCTGTTCAGGAACCAGTCGGAAAGAAAGCTTCACGAATGCCTCGCGGGGGATCACCGTTTTGGATCCTTCCCCTTGGTAGCCACCGCCAATGCCATTCACCTCGGCTGTCGGACGCGCCCAGCGCCGCTCGCGATCATTGAATCCCGGCTCGCCAAACAAAGCAGGCGACCCCGTCAGTTCCAGCGTCTCGGCATCCGCATCTCCAAGCTGAGACCAAGCTTCAACTTCCCATGGCTCAAGGGGCCGCACGGCATCGAGAAAGCCAGGAATCAAGATTCGTCCTTCCGCGTCATGCAGGGATGCCGCCAGTCGCGCCGCCATCGTCGCGGGGTTGGCCACCGAACCGCCGAAGATGCCCGAATGAAGATCGATCGATGGGCCATGGACCTTCACTTCCATGCAGGCAATGCCCCGCAGGCCGTACGTGAAAGTGCCGACACCCGGAGCCACCATTCCCGTGTCAGAAATCGCCACGACGTCGCAGGCAAGCTCCTCGCGATGCTGCTCAAGGAAGGGCTTCAGATTCGGACTTCCAATCTCTTCCTCCCCCTCGAAAAGCACCGTCAAATTCACGGGCAGATCCCCGCCGTTCTTTGCCAACATCTCGCTCAACCCCTGAACGTGGGCCATCAACTGGCCCTTGTTGTCCGTCGCCCCGCGCGCGTAGATGCGCCCATTCCGGATCTCCGGCTCGAAGGGATTCGACTTCCACTCGGCCAATGGCTCCACCGGCTGCACATCGTAGTGCCCGTAGAGAAGAACCGTCCGCCGCCCTGAACGATGCTCATTCTTGGCCACCAGCACGGGATGGCCCGGTGTTTCATGCAGGGTCGCGGTCATTCCCATCCCTGCGAGCCGCGCCCGCAACCACTCCGCACACGCTCGAACGTCCCCGTCGTGGCGAGAGTCGGTCGAGACGCTCGGGAAGCGGATGCAGGTCAGGAGTTCTTCAAGTCCGGGAGGGTTCGAGTTCATGGCAAAAAATCTTCGATGGGTTGCAGCGGAGTCACCTCCCGGTTCCAAAAAACGGAACCTGAGGGGCACCTCGCAGCTGTTGGAAATTGTTGTACGCCAGCACACAAAAAAGAATCGTTCCAATAGGGGCTCGAAATTGAAACCACAGGACCGCCGCCAGCAGCAGGGCGCACACCATGCCAAGACCAAGCACTGCCTTTTGGCCGCGCGGTCCGCCAATCGCCGCTGCGATCCGCCCGCCGTCCAAAGGCAGCACCGGGACCAAATTCAGGATCGCCCAAAACACACTGGACCCAACGAAAAGATAGACCGCTTGAACCAATAGCGGTGCGGTTGAGGGTACATACAGGCCGTGCTGGAAAAGCCCCTCCAGAAATGAGCCCATTTGCTTAAGCCATACAATACCCAACGCGGCTGCAACCAATGCAACGAGCGCCGCACCGACAATTTGCGCCAGCGGCCCCGCCGCGGTCACCCAAACGTCCTGCCCCCGCGTCCGGGGCAGGCTTCCCTGGGCATAGCCTCCCATCGCAAACAACACGATGCCCACCCGTCGATCCCCCAGCTGACGCATGGCGAAGGCATGGCCCAGTTCGTGAATCAGAATCGATACGAACACCACCGCCATCCACACCAACAGCGCTTGAAAGGCTTCAGGGCCTGAGGCGTTCAGCGCACCGCCGAGCAGCGCTGCATTGACCCAAAAGAACCAATGGATCATAACCGGAAAACCAAAGAGAGTGAATCGAAGCATGCGTGCGGAGAGAGTAAACGAACCGAACCCACTCTGAAACGCACGTCATTCACAACAAGCCGGATCTCGCCTTTTTCCCTCCGTTGATGACCATCAATTCCTCGTCGTCTCAACTATCCCAGAATCATCTCGACAGACCACTGCGCCCACGGAACGTATCTTCTGCCATGAATGCGCACGTGAACGTCCGACTCATCTCCACTTCGGCTCTGGCCTTGTTTCAGATCCTGACACTCCTTCTCTCCACGCCTCACACTTCGGGGCAAGAAGAACCCAGCTCGATCCAGCCCAATCCCGAAGCCGCCGTCACCGCGGCTCTCCAAAAACTCTTTTCCAACGCCCTCAGCGAGGAAGAACTCAACGACGCCGTCAAGGAAGCTTCCCGCGCCGGAGTCCCACGGCAGCAGATCATCGAGGCCAAACTCATCTGGGGCCTGCGGAGTCTAAACCAGCCCTTCCTCGAAAAGATCCTGCCCGAAGTCGAGGTCTTGGCAGAAAGTTTTGACCCCGCCAGCACTGCCGGACTCGGCTCCAAGGAAGATGTCGAGGCCTTCGTCCACTACATCCGGGCGCAGAAGGCCGGAAACGCGGGCGACATGGAAACCTACAAGTCCGAGATTCTCGAAGCCGTTTGGAAATCCCCCAAACAGTCCCAGGTTTTCCTCCAAAGCATCGAAGCTCGACGCCGGGCTGAAAAAATGGCCAGTCTCCGACTCGACATGGAAATGGTGCTCACCACCTCTCAAGGCTCTGCCACCACCCTCGGCGATCTCGTTCAGGGCAGAAAAGCACTCCTGATCGACTTCTGGGCTTCGTGGTGCGGCCCCTGCATGAAACTCATGCCCTCCCTGCGGAACAAGAACCAATCGCTCGCCCCCCACGACATCGTCGTCGTCGGCATGAACAAGGACGAGAAAGACCAGCAGTCCACCGCCGAACGCATCCGCAATGACTCTAGCATGGGCGACATCCCCTGGCTTCTTGAACCCGAAAAGCGCCCCTTTTCGACTCTCCTCCAGATCGACAGCATTCCTCGCATGGTGCTCGTCACCCCCGAGGGGAAGATCCTCTTCAATGGCCACCCCGAAGACCCGACCCTCTGGGAAGCACTGGCCAAGCTCGACCCGGCCATCAAGCAACCGGAGTCTTGAGAGTGATCGCTCCGCCTAGAACTTGGGTGGAGGGAATCCCGGCGGAAGCAGGGAATTCACCTAGGGAATTCACCTTCGATTTTTGACCGCTGAATATCGAAATCGCAAGTACTCCCAGCCCCCCTGTCAAGGTTGCCAGACCAACTCCCAAGCTTGGACTGGCTCCTTCCTTGATGATCACAACATCTTTGCCAAGAGCACTTATGTTGGCAAAGAGCTTGTCTCGATCTTTTGACGTCACGTCGAAGGTCGATTGGACCAATCCATTGATTTGTCGATTCGAATTCTCCCTCAAAAGGGTCGCGATCTGATTCATGGCAGCAGGAGACTGGTCATGTTGAAGGGATACCAAACTGAGGATTTTTGGATCGCTCGTTTGAAGCAATAGATTCACCGGACCGCCTGCGCGTCCCACTGGGCGCACGGGAATAAACACCTCGCGTGGAATCGACTCTCCGGCCCGAAGCAAGTAGGCAGCATCAACCGGTGAAACTTGGCACTCGGCAAGACTCAACCACGCTGCTGAAATCCCCGACTGCTCGTAGGCCATCAGTGTCATCGCAGTCGGTTCTCGATCACGCAGCGCGACCAAAGTCTTCTGGCCACCAACCCAAGTGATGACAAGACCAACGAAAAAGAAAAGGACTCTGAATCCGCTCATGACTCTGGACTTCCAGCCTCAATCAGCCGTGGTTGTGACGCGTTCGAATTTGGCACTACTTCCAAAGTCGGTCAGGTTGGCAATGGAGGAGGAGACTGCTGCGCCTCATGCGCGGCCGTCCACGCATCGGCCGCCACTTGGATTCGAACAATCCTCTCCAGCAGCGGGCTTGGAACGGAAGGCGCAGGTCCACCGAACATTCCAACGACATTTCGAAGGATCTGCACGGGTGTCATCACAAGTCCCCAAGGAAGTCCCCACCATCCGACAATGCCTGAAAGCAACGTTGCTCCGATTTGCCGTTTTACTGCGCACGACTTGCAGGACATCGCAGGCTTCGAGGCCCACGACGTGAGCACAACCGCCGACCATACTTGGTGTGCTTTATGAACATCCACGGGGCCCCGGCCCTGACATCTCGGACAACTGCCTTGATGCACGTCTCGAATGATCTGATCAATCTGCTCTCGAGGGATCTGCTGAGACAATGCCAAGAGATTTCCCGCCTGTTGGCAATCCGCATTGCAATACCGTCCAGACGTGTCGGTCTGGCCACCAAACAAAATAAAGGAATCACAGTAAGAACAGTTCGCCATAATCAAGAGGAGCTTGCTATGGCGATTGTTTAAGGCAACACGCGGCCATGTGTCAATGATCTATTGAAAGCCCCTCTGCTTTTTCAGCACGTAGCTCTCACAAATCCGGTGGTAGAGTCCCATCGACTCAATGTCGATCCATTCATCTGCGCTGTGCAGATTTCCAACCAACGGTCGCGAAAGGATGACCGGAATGCCATGCGCCGCTATGAAGCGGGCGTCACTGCCGCCTGAGGCACGGACCTGCCTCACCGATTTGCCCGTGAGTTCCTCCGTGACGCGCAGGTAGAGAGGATCTGGGTCCAGCTCGCTGCTTTCCGCACCCACGAGCACTTCGACCTCGACCTCTGGACCCGCGAGTTCCCTCACTTTTTCCATCACGCCGCTCACGGTCTCGGGCGGGGGAAATCGGAGGTCGGCAAAGGCCTCCACCTCACCCGGGATGCAGTTCACCATCTCGTTCTGGGTGCGCATGATGGTCGGCACAAAGGTCGGATACCAGTGATCCTCAGAGTCCGTCAGAGCCAAGCTTGAAAAGTGATCGTGCAACCGGCCAAGCGCCCCATGCATCATCATCAACGAATTGGGCACCAGCCACGGCCGGGCAGCGTGACTCTCTCTCCCTTCCGCACAAAATCGCAGGTGCAGGATCCCCTTCTCCGCCACGGTGATGTCATTCATGGAGCCGCCATCCGGCACGATCGCGATCCCGCAGCGCCACCCCAGATCCTCAAACAAGTGGCGAACGCCATTCTCGCCACCCCGCTCCTCGTCGGAGGTCAGAGCGAGCCCGATGGACAAACCCGGATGCGCCCGAAGCAGGCCCGTGAACAGATCAAGAAGGATCGCACACTGCCCCTTCATGTCGCCCGCACCCGGCCCGATGATCCGGCCATCCCGAATCTCCGATCGAAACACGGCCACGTCGGGATGATCGACCACGTCCAAGTGCCCCACCAGCATCACGTCCGGTCGTTCAACCCCGTTCGGCACCGCCACCATCGATCCAAACCCGCCGCACTCGCTTTCATGGATCTCGACACCCGGCACCGCCTCCAAGTGATTGCGACAGGTCCTGAATGCCCGTGCCCGCTCTGCCGGTCGACTTTCCGTGCTTGGGATCTGCACGAGATCACGCGTCAGCATGACCACTCGCTCCATTCGCTCGCCGTATCCGTCCCCATTCATCAGTCGCGAACGTAGTCCCAATCAATGGGCAAATCATGCTCGGCGTGCGTCAGCATCTCGTGGCAGCGGGCCGCCGTCGCGCCCAAACACAGGAACTGCCCTTTCTCGACGAGGTCCTCTGGATTGAGATTGAAATTGAAGGGGAGGATTCCTTCCCCTCGGCCCGGTTCAAAGAGATGCCCGTGGGCATCCAGCAGTTTCAGCAGGGTGAGACCCGTCGTCGGCTCCGCCAGTTTTAGATTTCTCATCAGCCAGCCCCCGTGCGGCACAAAATGACGCGCCAGAAGCGAAGGATACGTCGCCCCCGTCAGCCGGGCATTGATCTCGCAAACATACACGCGGGGCGGATCACCGCCCTCCATCCTTGCCACCACAAAGTCCACGCTGGCAGTGCCTCGATACCCCTGCTCGTGCAACCACTTGCCCGCGATGCCGGCCTGGCGATTCATCTCCTCCGCCAACCCCTCAAAGCGTTCCAGATAGGGGGGAGGGGCCTCATTCCCTTCATGCACGCTCTCATCGCTGAGGATCTGTTCCGTCATGTCGTAAAGCTGCACCGAGTTCTCATCCAGAAACAGCTGTACACTGGGACTCAGCATCTCCAGCACACCATGGTGCCCCGGCTTCATCCAGCCTTGAACCAAGCACGGCCCTTCATGAAAAAACAAATCGCCAATGATCACGGCATCGGGCCGTGTTGTCCCCACCTTCGCCAGTCCGACACCCGACGCACCGATCTGGCTCTTCACGACCGCGCACTCAAAGCCGCGATCTCCGAGCTCGCGCAAACAACGCGGCAGATCTGCCGGACCCTCCGCGATCAGTGTCTCAAACACGGGCAGCCCCATGGACTCAAGGTGATGGTGAAGCAGGAGCTTGTTGTTCCCCCTCTGGCTTCCGGCCGGAGTCGAGAGCGTCCGCTTGCCGGAGCGCTGGGCCACCCGTTCCAGCAAGGCATCCGTCACAAACCCATCCACCACCCGTGAAGGGTGCGCCTTCACTCGCTCCATCACGGCCACGGCCTCCTCCGCCGCAGCTCCCAAGGGCTCCGCGCCGAGCGCCAAATAGGCGTCGTGCGTCAGCACCTCGATCTCGGGTAGATCCAATCCCAATCCTCGCTTGAAGTAGTCGCACAAGGCCGAGTCCGCCCCGCGTTCCAACACGGCCAGATTCCGTCCTCCGGGAAACAGCAGTCCCATGATCGGCAGCAGCCGCGCACCATACGATTCCGGATACGTGATCACCTGCTGAAGAACCCTGCGCTGCCCCTCGTTGCCAAAAAACATGGACAGCAGATTGGTGAAGAACACCGCCGACTCCCCCTGCCACATCCTTGGCAATTGCCCGATCCGGTGCTCCACCGAAACGGCCTTCTCGGTTCCCTGAGTCAGTTCCCCTGTTTTCACGTCAAGAGTCTAGCCGTGAGAACAGCCGCTCCACAAGTACGCTTTCATCCCGGTCATCGCCGACCTATGCCTCTCCGTAGCAGATCTCCTCAAAGACGGCGCCACCCAACAAACGATCTCCATCATAGAGGGCGCAGATCTGCCCGGGAGTCAGGGCCCGCTGAGGCACGGTGAACTTCAGCACCCCTCCCCCAAGCCCATCCGGCTGCCAATCCGCGGCGGCGGCTTTCGTCCGATACCGAGGCTGCGCCGAAAGCTCCCGCGCCACCGTCAAATCCGCTCCCGTCGTCGATACCGCGCCCAACCGGCACTCGCTCGCCCACAGCAGCGGCGTGTCCTCCCGCTCGATCGCGATGACCAACTCATTTCGCTCAGGTCGCTTGGCCACCACGACATAGGCCTGCTTGTAGAGGTTCGACGGCACCCGCAAGCCCTTCCGTTGCCCCAGCGTGTAAAGGTGCAGCCCGCGATGCTCGCCAAGGACCTTGCCTTCGAGATCCACGATCTCACCCGGCGAGTCCGGCACGAACGCCCGCAAGAAATCCTCCATTTTCACCTCGCCGATGAAGCAAATCCCCTGGCTGTCCTTCTTCCCCGCCGTTTTCAAGCCCATCTCCTGAGCCACCGCACGCAGCTCCGGCTTCAGCAGATGCCCCACCGGGAAACGGGCAATCTCGACCTGTTCCGGTCGCATCATGGCCAAAAAATACGTTTGGTCCTTGTTCGGATCCTTTCCCCGAAGCACCACCGGCCCTTCGTTCGTCCACACCTCCCGCCGGGCATAGTGCCCCGTCGCGATGGCATCGAACCCCTGCTCCCGCGCCCATTCCCAGAACACGCCAAACTTCATCTCTCGATTGCACATCACGTCCGGATTCGGGGTGATGCCGGCCTGATAGCCCTCCAACAGATACTTCACCACCCGCTCGCGGTAGTCCTTCATCAGGTTCACCACCTGAAAATCGATCCCCAATTGATCCGCCACCGCCCGCGCATCCTCGATGTCTTCCTGCCAGGGGCAGTGCCCGATCACGTTCTCCTCGTTGATCCAATTCTTCATGTAAGCCCCCGTCACCTCATGCCCCTCCCGCACCAGCAGCGCCGCGGCGACGCTGCTGTCCACTCCCCCAGACATGGCGGCCAAGATCTTCATTCACGATCCCTTCCGCAGGAAAACCGCCGCTTTCAAGCTCCAACTCATTCCGCCGTATCCGATTCAGAGCTTGGCAAGACTGCCCATATCCGGCACACTACCCAACGCTTGCTCCAATTCACCTGAGCGATTCAACCCACGACCCACCCTTCTCATGCCTCGCAAACTCAGCCACATCGCACCCGATTGGTGGGACTACACCACCCTCGACGACGAACTCATCGAGGATGCCGCTCGCTTGACCGAACGCGATCTCCGCCAACTCTCCCGCCCCGGCTTCAAGGTGGTCATGTATGACACCCTGGAAGATTTCTACCTCGCCGAGGCACTCGAATACATCCACGCCTGGAAGGACGCCACGCCCGACAATCCCACCGGCATCTGCGGCCCCATTGGCCCAACCGAGCAGCTCCCGCTCGTCGCCCGCCTCGTCAACGACCTCGGGCTCTCGATCAAGGACGCCCACTTCTGGGGCATGGACGAATGGTACGACCCCGAGACCAAAAAGGAGGTCTCCATGGAGCACCCGCTCTCCTTCGAGCGTGCGGATCGTCAACTCTGCTTCAACCACATCCAGAAGCGGCTCGTCATGCCCGACGCCCATCTCCACTTCCCCAAAGCGGACGTCAAAGACTACAAGCAGAGCTGGCAGTCCGGCGTGCGTTGCATCGTCATGCAGGGCGGTCAGGGCGACATCAAACACTGGGCCTTCAACGACCCCGTGAAACGCGCCGGCAAGTACAAGAACGAGCCCCCCTCCCCCGAGGAATACCGGAAGCTGGCCACTCGCGTCGTTGATCTCCACCCCGTGACGCTGGCGCAAAACGCCCGCACCTCCGGCGGTGGCAACATCACCCTCGTGCCCAAGCAAGCCATCACCGTCGGACCCAAGGAAACCTGGATGGCAGAGAAAGTCTCCATCTGGCAGGCCGGCATGCACGACAATCCCCTCGGACAGCGCCTCTCCGCGCTGATGATCTCGAAAAAGCTCGCCGACAGCGCCGTGCCCATGTCCCTCCTCGCCGATCACCCGAATGTGCAGTTCAACTACCTCCGCAGCGGCCTCGGCTCCTGCGAGGTGGAGATGCATTGACTCGGTTCCGGGTTTCCAGTTTTCGGTTCACTCGTTTCTCGGCTTCTCAGCATTGGGTTGTTCAGGGCGTCTGTTGTGACAAATTAGTGCCATGATTCTCAACCTGCCTCTGCCCTCGGAGTTGGAGAGCACCATGCTTCCGACCAGCGCTGCGCTTCACTTCGCGGTGGGTGCATTTTCCGCTGAAGAAGTCACCTTGGGACAGGCCGCCGCTATCGCTGGGCTTTCTCAATCAGAGTTCATGCGCGAGTTGGCTCGACGAAAGATACCCCTTCATTACGACTGCGAGGATTTCGCCGAGGACCTGAAAACCATTGCCGCTCTTCAAGACCGTTTGGGCAATGCTGGTCATCAGTGACACGTCTCCACTCTCCGCCCTGATCATGACTGGGAGGGAAGAGCTTCTCCTCAAGATCTTTGGCAGGATTGTCATACCACCGGCTGTGGAGAGTGAACTGTTGCGAAAACACGCGAGACTTCCCGAGTGGATGGAGATAGTCGCTCCGATCTTGATCCCTGACAGTGTAAACAAAGCCAACCTCGATCCCGGTGAGACCGAGGCGATCGCCCTGGCTCTCGAACTTCAGCCGGACGCATTGCTGATGGATGAGCGGTTGGGCCGAAGGGTCGCAATGAATCACCACCTCACCGTGACGGGTTTGCTCGGATTCCTCGTGCTTGCCAAGAAACGATCTGCCATTCAGGAGGTCGCACCCCTGATCCGCGAACTCCAAACCGATGGATGTTGTTGGTTTGGAGAAGACCTCCTTATCGAAGTTTGTGAATCGGTCGGTGAATCTTGGCCGTAGCCAGGGACGGTTTTCCCTCCATGTTCGCCCGATTTAAGACCGACTCTCCCTCCCATCCTGTCAAATCCCTCCAGACCCTGTGCATCCTGTCTGAAAAACCGCCCGGCATCCTCCCGCAAGATCCATCTTCGACATCTCGTTCCCACCCCTCCCATGTCCAAAACCCTCGTTCTTTCCTCCATCCTCGCTCTGACGGTCGCATCGTTCTCTTGGGCTGCGGCAGCCAAAGAATTCGTTCCCGGCGAGCCTGCTTTCACCCCGGATCCGGCGGTTCCCGCTTTCGAGCCCACCGCGGTCACCCCCGATTTCATCGCGCCCGAATCGTTCACCATCCCCGACGGTCTTGAGATTACGGTTTGGGCCACGTCGCCCATGCTTTTCAACCCCGCGAACATGGACGTGGACGCCAAGGGCCGCATTTGGATCGCCGAGGGCATCAACTACCGCCGCCACTCCGGTCGTTCCCGCGAGGGCGACTGCATCCGCGTTTTGGAAGACACCGATGGCGACGGCAAGGCGGACTCGAGCCACGTTTTCGTTCGTGAACCCGGCCTTGAGTGCCCCCTCGGTGTCGCCGTTTTCGACAACGTCATCGTCGTCTCGAACACGCCCGACCTCATCGTCTACACCGACGTGGATCGCGACCTGAAGTTTGATTCCCAGGTCGACACGCGTGAGGTCCTTCTCACCGGCTTTGAAAAACCCCAGCACGATCACAGCCTTCACTCCGTCCACGCCGGTCCCGATGGTCGCTGGTATTTCACCAATGGGAATTGCGGAGCCAAGTTCACCGATCGCAGCGGCAAGACCTTCCGCATCGGCGGTGCCTACCTGAACAATAGCTACACCGGCGAGGCCAGCGATGACGGCCACGTCTATGTCGGAGGGTTCGCCGCCAGCGTCAATCCCGACGGCACCGCCGCCCGGATCCTCGGCTTCAACAACCGGAACTCCTTTGAGTCCGTCATCACCTCCCTCGGCGACCATTTTCAAAATGACAACGACGACCCACCGGCATGCCGCGTGAGCAACATCATCGAGGGCGGCAGTTTCGGCTTCTTCTCCCGGGACGGTCTGCGCACCTGGCGTGCCGACAAACGCCCCGGCCAATCCATTCCCGAGGCCGAATGGCGGCAGGATGATCCAGGCAGCATCCCCGCAGGCGATGTCTACGGCGGCGGCGCTCCCACGGGCATGGCGTTTTATGAAAACGGCGCCCTCGGCAAGGACTGGGAAGGCCTCCTCCTGAGTTGCGAAACGGGCCGAAACACGGTCTTCGGATACAAGCCCGCCCGCAGTGGCGCCGGATTCGAGCTCAATCGCACCGACTTCTGCACCACGAACACCACGGGCGAGTTCAAGGGCTCGGACTTCGTCGGCGGCAACAACAATCTCGCCGTCGAAAAGCATGCCTTCTTCCGCCCCTCCGACGTCTGCGTCGGTCCCGACGGTGCCATCTACATCAGCGATTGGTTCGATCCTCGCACCGGTGGTCACACGGACCTGGACGAGACTTGCTCCGGTGCGATCTATCGCATCGCTCCAAAGGGCTTCAAATCCAAGGTCCCCGCGCTCGATCTCTCCACCACCGAAGGCCAGCTCACGGCGCTCCAGTCGCCCGCCATCAACACCCGCCACGTCGGCTTCACCCGCCTCGCAGAAAAAGGGGCCTCAGTGATCGATCAAGTCGCCGCACTCCTGGGACACGAGAACCCGTTCATCGCCGCACGCGCGGTCTGGCTTCTCACCCAGCTCGGCCCCAAAGGAATTCAAATCGTCCGCGCCCAGCTCGATTCACCGGATGCCGCCAAACGGCTCGTCGCTCTCCGCGCCCTTCGTTCCGCCGGCCAGGCAGGCGTGGCCATGCTCGCACGTTTGGCTGCTGACAAAGATCCCTCGGTCCGTCGTGAAGTCGCTGTGGCCCTCCGCGATGTTCCTGCAGCAGACTCCCTCGACATCCTCGTCGAACTCGCCCGCCACTACGACGGCAAGGACCGCGCCTACCTCGAAGCCTGGGGCATCGGCTGCACCGGCAAGGAAACCGCCGTTTGGACCGCGCTCAACAAGACTCTCGGAAATGCCGACCCACTGAAGTGGTCGCCCGCCTTCGCTCGCCTCACCTGGCGGCTCCACACCGCGGACGCCGTCCCCGGTGCGCAGAAACGTGCGCTTGCCGCCGATCTGCCTGCCCCCGAACGAAAGCTCGCCATGGACACCCTTGCCTTCGTTCCCGAAGCGAGCGCCGCCCAAGCGATGCTCGCCGTCGCCAAGGACAAGGAGAGTCCCCACCACGGTGATGCCATCTGGTGGCTCATCATGCGGTCGAACAACGACTGGAGCGAGTTCGGCGTCTCCGAGCAGTTGAAGGAGCAAGGCATCTTCGATCCAGATGCCGCCGAACTCATCGCCGTCGTCCCCCCGCCTTCCCCACCCGCCGATCAGGGGCCGCAGCTTAAAGACGTCCTCGCTCACAAAGGCGACGCCGCCAACGGAGCCCAAGTCGTCGCGCGCTGCTACATGTGCCACCAACTGAATGGCCAGGGCGTCGAGTTTGGCCCCTCGCTCGAAGGCTGGGGCAAGACCCAACCCTCCAGCGTCATCGCCGAGGCCCTCATCAATCCCAGCAAGGACATCGCCCACGGGTTCGAAGGCGAGGAGATCATCATCAAGGGCAAGCCGATCAAGGGCAAAGGCTTCGAAGACGGCGTCACCATCCATGGCATGGTCCTGATGGACGGCCCTGTCCTCATGGTCCGCTCCCTCGGAGGCCAGACGCAGTTCATCTCCAAGAAGCGCATCAAGAGCCGCAAAAAGCTCACCACCTCGCTCATGATGTCCGCCGCCCAACTCGGCATGACCGCCCAGGACGTCGCCGACGCCGTCGCCTACCTGCGCAGCGCCGACGCGAAGTAGGGGAGGGCGAGGATCGCCGCAAAAGACGCAAAAAATCAGGAGCCAGAAAAATCCTGAAATCCTGTCCAAAGGAGAACCTCCGAGCATCCCACCAGTCACTTCTCACTTTCATCCAACGCCCACGCGGCAGCGTCTTGGAATGCGGTGACCTTGG
>CAXBNA010000116.1:0-19298 GCA_963976915.1 uncultured Verrucomicrobiales bacterium | reverse complement strand
GCCAAAGGTTGGTTTCATTCTTGTGGCTATAGTTTTATATAAAATGCTCTAGCGCGTAGCGGAGAGATCACATGCCAGACTCAGCGTCCGACGCATCAGCCCCATCGGCGGGATAAAGGGTTGCTTCGACGCCGGTGTCATTGAGAACCACGTCATCCCCGGTGAAGAGTTTTTGATCGGGCCCTGCCGAACGAATTTCCATCACATTGGAGGAGGCCGAGTGAAACCAGAATGGTGTCCCCCAGCGGTCCACAATCTGACCCTTCTGAATGGCCGGGTGGTCGGGAGGAAGAAAGGCGAGCCCCTGAGGGTTGTCACCGAGAAGAGCAGCGGTGATGTCCTCGTTCATCCCGACGGGATTGCCCTGCTGGAAGTATTTCCTGAAGTCGTAAAACAGGTTGTTCACGATGTCGTTGTCCTCATCCCCACTTCCCGACTCCGCATGCAACATCGTGCCAATTTCACGTGCCGATGGAGTGAGCTCCACCCTCCGAAGCGTGGTCGACACACGGCCATCTGAAACTTCGGGGCTCGCGTTATCCGGAACAGCGGCACGATCCTCCGGTGCGTTTCTGATCGCTGGACGTTCTTGAGGCCAGTAGAGCCAAACGACCACACCCAGCCCGACGGCAAGCGCCGTTGCGAACCTACCTCGGATCCACCTCTCTACTTTCATTCGGGAAATCGACGGATCTCCCCAACCCTAGACGATTCCGTCCATGAAATTCATGTTCGCCGCCGGAACGGTCAGGGGATCGTCAAAGCGGGAGAGATTTGGGAAGATGGCGCTGATCTCGGAATTGCCAATGCCCATCCAGCGAGCCATGACGGAGGCGTATTGATCCACCGAGGTTTGCGGAATCCAGCGACCCCGGTTCCCAGTGGCATCGATCCCACCATTGACGGTCAGGAGAGGGAATTTGCCGTAGATTTTCTTGCCGCGAACCTGACCACCCGCAACGAGCGCATGCCCGCCCCAAGCGTGGTCCGTTCCAGCCGTGAGGTCATCCACGGTTTTGTTGGGATTGAATGTTCGATTGAAATCGGAGGCCGTAAACGCGAGGACATTGTCCCACAGTCCCAGCGCCTTCATCGCATCGGAAAACCCCTTGATGCCGCAGGAGAGATTTCCCATCAGCGAGTTGTGTCCTGCAGGCGTTCCGGTGATAAGAGTGGCCCCACTATTCTGCGCCAAGTGGGTGTCCCAACCTCCGAGCTGGACGAAGAAGATTTGGCGATTGTTTCCCACGGCTTGATGGCCGGCAATGAGCCGGGCGACCATCTTCATTTGATTGGCAAAGGAGCCTGTCGCGTTGGCACCTCCAGGTTGATCCGCGTTGAACTCGCTGTAGGCGTTCGTGAAGTGCGAATCGAGACTCGTGCCACCCGCATTGGGATCCGTGGCCGCCAGAGCCTCCCCAACGAGACCCTCCGTGTAGCGCGCGCTGTGAACCACGCCGTTGTAGCCATTCTCGAGCAAGCTGTCATGCGTCATTTGGAGGACTTGCTCCAGTGCTTTTAGGCGCTTGCCTTGGTCAGTGGTCTTGTAGTTCGTGGGGTCAAAAACGGGATCCGTGGTATCCAACAGTGCGTTCGCGTAGCGGGTGCCATAGCCGCTCAATCCCACAACCCCGCCTGAGTTCATGACGTACGGGGAGACTTGACCCGTGGCGCTGACCATGAAGCTGTTCACTCCCGCAATGGAGACGTTCATCGAAACACTCCCCTCTGATGGATTGTGAACCGGATTCAAAAGATCCGCCACCCGGCCACCCCATCCGCTGGTGAAAGGCGCGTCAGGCACCGACGACTGCCATTGTTTCTGCTGATCCGAGTGGGAAAACAACTGCGGCGGACGATCCGAGCTGCCATACGTCGCACGGGTAATGCCAGGGTAGGTCAGCGTTCCCACATTGCAGAGAACCGCCATGTCACCCGCATCAAACATCTCCTTGAATTGCCTTCCACGGGCGTGGAAACCGAAAGGATCGGTTCCCGCGTTGTACCCCGCGCTCATTTCATAGTCACTCGCCGGGTTGTCCGGCTGGACACGGTTGAGGTTGGCGACAGGTACGCCCACGCCACGAGAATTCGCTGCGTTGAAAGGCCGGGCAGTGTCGTAGGCGGCGCGTGCCGGACCCGTTGCCGGGATAAAGAGGTTGTTGGAGTCATTTCCCCCGTTGAGGAAGATGCAGACAAGGGCTTTAAAGTCACCCGCACCGCCGCCAGTCTGAGCAAGCGCCCCCTGCATGAGCTTGAGGTGAGCGAGGGTGTTGACCATGCCAATGGCCCCCATGCTGGCGGCACCCGTGTGAGCGAGGAATTTCCGACGAGTCGGCTTGTTGGCCTTCAGATCAGAAGTAAAGCGGAGATAGTTCATGACTTGGATGGGGTGAAAGGTGGACGTACAGATCGATTATCGTTGAACCAAGGCTTGCGGCAGGATGCTGACGAGATAGCACGCGTAACGGACGCGATTGACCACGTCGTTTCTAAAGTTGTTGGCGCTGCCCGCCTTGTCTTGCTTGCGGAGAGACTTGCAAAAATCGATGACCGATTTCCGAGGACTCGCCACCCCGGGAGTCGCCCCCCACCTCGCCTTCAAGTAGCCAGTGCAGAACCAAAGATCAACTTGGTCCACCAGTGCCTCAATCGCACGATCATGGGCAATGCTATTGGAGACACTCGATCGTTCTGCATCATACGTGGACTCATAAAGATCGTAGAGCTCGTTAAAGTCGGGCTTGAGTCGATCCAATTGATTGTCCGTTCCAATGGGGATGGTCCAGTTTCCCCCGGGGGTGAAGTATCCGCGGTCGATCGCGATCTGCGGCATTGGAAGCTGGACTTGATCCTTGTCCATGTAGCGGTGGACGTTGAAGAAGTTGTCACCGCCAAAACCCACAATCGACGGAGGATTGTCGTCCAAGGCCGTGCTACTCCATGTGAGAGACCAGAGGGCATTGATGTTGTTGACCACCTGAGAATCCGTCATGATTTGAAGCTCGGGCGAAACGAGCCCGGCAGCAGAGATCGGCCCTGGCAGGGTGTAATCCGGGAGGAACCAGTTGAACACACTCGGAGCACGCAGCGGTGACATGCCCAGACTGGTGTTGGTGTCGTTTTGGCGGAGGCGATAGGAGCCGGCGGGGAACTTGTCGTATTCAGACTGAGGGAAGGGGTCGAGGTCAGGAACATACTTGGAAGGGCTGTCGGCGGTCCAAGTGGCGGGGAAGTAACCGGAAAGATTGTCCGTGCGAATGGTATCCAGTGGGATCCCGCTCTTGGTTTTCAGCGCACGCATGACAGCCGCGTAATGAATCATGGTTTCCTTCGGCTTGCCCGCCCCAATCTGATCTGCAAGTTCCAACGAACGTGCCTCATAGTCGAGAAGGATGGCCTTGATGACGGCACCCAAATTACCGTTCGAACTCTTGTAGGCCTGAGTCACACGGTGAAGGTACCCGGCACTGGGATTGGATGAAACGAACCTCTGAATCAACAGTCGGGAAATAAACACTGGAGTGTTGGGGTGACCACCGCTGGCATCATAGTTCGCCGCAGCAGGATTTCCGGCCAAGGCATTATGAGCGTCGGTGAGATCGGCATTGCCGTTGGATTCATTCGCAGGCGAACGGGCGGGAATCGTGATCGCGCCAGCTTTCCCAGCGAACATGTTCTTCACTCCATAGTCATGGTAGGTGGAGAAGATCTTCATCGGGTTCATCCACTGTCCCTGCCAAAAACGAAGGTTGTTACCGAGATTGAAGGAGGTGTTGTTTTCGATGACTCCAATGTATTGATTCTGAGCGTTGGGGTAACGAGGTGCCAAGATCCTCTTGTTACGTTTCCCGAAGCTGAACCCCGTCATGACTCGAGCCAGTTCCGTAATGTCGTCCTGATCATAGGTGGGAATGGGCAAGCCGTTGGAACCGAGGACAAGGCTACCATCGTCATGACGGAGAACGAGACCCACCGTGAAGAGCTGCATGATCTCCCGAGCGTAGTTCTCGTCCGGAAAGGTCGATCCCGAAGCTTTTTGATTCTTTAGATGACTCAGGTAGATGCCCATCATCGGGCTGTAAGTCACATCGTGGAGGATATCGCGGTACTTACCGAATGCGTTCTCCGCCATCTGATCCCAAAAATAGGTGGCTCCATAGTGGCGGTCACGAACGGTACCATCGTTCTCGGAGATGACGCAGATCTCCGTCAATGCCTGGGCCATCCGTTGGCGAAGCTGGTCCTGACAGTTGACCACCAAAGTCCACCATTCCCGCCGACGATTGTGCCAGTTCGGGCGGTTGTTGTTGTCGAGATTGCTATCGACGATGTTGCCTGCGCTGTTCTGAATCAAGAAACCCGCTCCCTTGAACTGAGGATCATTGTTGTCGTGGATCGCCGCGCAATTCCGAATCAGGAACTCTTCCAAGTCGGCAGCCATGGTGAGGCTGGTCCATGAGGGCGACGGTGTCTGGGCGGTGTCCATCTGCTTGTCGATCCAATTTTCAAATCCATCCAAGTAAGTGCCTCCGCCAGTCTTGGCAGCGTCGACCATCGCCTTCACCTCATTGTACGCATCCGTGGTGGGTCCAACCGTCGCCTGAGTCAGGAGACGGTAGATATCCCGGTCGAGATCAAAGCCAGCGAGATCTGGAAACTCCGGATCGCCGATGGAAGGAGGTGCCGGAGGGGTCGGCGGTTGTTCACTTCCAACCGCCGGATGGAAAATGCCGGTGATCTCACCATCCACGAAATTCTCGGTCGTAATGTCGATGTAACAATTCCCATCCCGAAGGGCATTGAGCATCGCTTGGTCACTCGTCAGGAAGTGAGCCGCTCGAATCTGCCACGAAACGTTGGAGGCTTGGCCCTTGGGCACATTCCTGACATCCTGATCATTGCCGATGCGGATGTAAGCCGTGTTTTGCTCAGAAGTCAGATTGCTAAAGGTGACCGAGACTCGAGCCAAATCGTTGTCGCCTTCAACCAAGGCAGTAGCGATGCCGGTGGCCGTGGTATTGATGCCTGCCTCACGCCCCAGGAAGGCCACGTAGAGCTTCCGATGGGAGGGCACGGGATTGGCGTCACAGATATGAACCTGGGCCTCTCCCAAAGGCTGTGACCCACCAGGTGGGCCGGCCCAGCAGCGCAGGCGAAGCTGCTCGGGAACTTCCAAGTCCGTATCCGTTACGGGCTCAACTTCGAGGTCCACGTCTGTCGCCGCGGCACCCAGCGGAATCTCATTCCCACCAATCGGAGCTCCTCCTGCCAGCTTCAGCACGTAGTCGACGCCGGATGCCGAGCCTTTGGAATTATCCGTGGCACCTGCCGTGTCGAACGGCACAAACAAGGGGACGCCCGGCCCAGGGTTGTAGGAACGCGAAACCCGCACCGTGGCGCTCTTCTTGGTCAGCGTGTCGTGTTTCTCAAACGCGTCAGGATCGACGGTCGAGACCGTCACACTCAGCAGGCTGAGCAGGCTCTCAAGATCATCCGCCGCCCCATGGGACGCGTTCGAGGGACTTGGTGGACTTCCCGGTTCAGGATTGGTCCCCGTTTTGTGCTCCGCCCAATCGTTGACGCCGTCACCATCGCGGTCCACATCCCGACTTTCGAGACGATAAAACTTGGAGTCATCCAAGCTCGGCAGCGGGCGGGTGATGGTGATGATCTTGTCCTCGCCATCGGAGAGGATCGGATCACCATCGGGTAGCCAGTCCTCCTCGGGAGCGCCGGGCGATGAGGCCGCGTAGATCTGATACTCCTTGCCTAACTTTGATTTAAATATGAACAGGATGTTGCCGCCGGCGATCGTGACCTGCCCAACGTGGTGGCAGTCCGCTGGATTCCGGGGATCGGTTCCCGCAAGGGCTTCAACGAGATTGGAGCAACCGTCATTGTCCTCGTCGTCATGGGGCAGAAGGTCGGTGGCGTTGTGAATCTGCTCCCAAAGATCGGACATCCCGTCGCTATCGACATCCAGCGGATCAACGGTTTGCGCGGGGACCAAGGAAGCCGAGAAAGTAAAGAGCAAGCAAAACAGAATCGCCTGAACAGAACGAGTGAGGAACGGTTGCATATCGAATAGCGGGTATGTTCCAGAGGGTCGTTTCTTCAGAGAAGACAGTGCGCCCGAGGAAATGTGTGAGCCGTTTTCCCAAATTAGGGAACTTTAGTCAACCCTCAAATACCTCACAATGAACGGTTTAAGCATACGCTCCAGGCTTACCGATACGCCAGAAGCCTCACCTAAGATCAGCGTCGGGCTTATTCGTCGGTTCTTTGGGAGCTAGCGATCCGTCGCCGAATGGTCGCAGCCGTCGCCATGGCTTCCTGTGCTCCTGACTTCATCGTCGCCAGTGCCCCTGCCGCGTTGCCTATTGCAATGGCGTCCAAGGCAGATGCCCCTCTGGCCAAACAGGCTGTCAAGGTGCCAGCGAACGCATCTCCAGCTCCCACCGTGTCAATTGGACTGACCTTGAAAGTCGGAACCTCCGCAATCCCCGATTCGTTTAGCAGCCATGTCGAATCGGCTCCACAGGTCACCACGAGATTCTTGATTTGGCGACGACGCATCGCTGCGCGCCACTTTTTGGGCGAGTGCGGAAGATCCGACGCAGGCCTGCGAAACAACTGCAGAGCCTCGCCTTCGTTCACGATGACATAGTCAATCGCCAGATGGCCCCACGGAAAGTCCTTCCTGAACGGGGACGGATTGAGCACAATGGGCACACCCTCGCGATTGGCAATCTTCATGGCGGCAACCACGGCAGGCACGGGAACCTCAAGTTGGACCAGCAGCACGGCCGCCTCCTGAATGGCAGGTTTCGCCGCCCGAACCATCGCGGGGGAAACCGCTCCGTTGGCACCTGCCGCCACAATGATCTGATTCTCCGCGCGGGCATCCACGGCGATGACAGCCGTGCCTGTAGGCTGGGTCTTCACCGCTCGAACGTGTTGCATATCGATGCCCGCCTTTTCGAATCGTGCTCGATAGGCCGCTCCGTCAGCGTCCTCTCCCACACAACCAATCATCGTCACCGCCCCACCCTGCTTTCGGGCGGCCAGCGCTTGGTTGGCACCCTTGCCACCGAAACGACGAATCAGCCCCTTGGCCGCAATCGTTTCTCCGGCGCCAGGCAATCGCTCCACACTGGCAATGATGTCCATGTTCAACGAGCCAAGGACAACGACGGAATTTGAGGAGGCAGTCATCTCGGATCAGTGGTGGTTCTTGGGAGGTGCAATGAGGAGCTCTCCAACGATACGGACGAGATCATCCCTCCCCGTCCCCGACCTGATCGTGAGGTAGCGATGCTGCTTCGCCCAGTCACGAGACCACTCGGTGTGCCCATCGGAATCGACGATGACCCGACCCTTCTCCACAATCTGCCACAGCTCGGGCTGCGCGCCTCGCACGGCAAAAAGCACTGCGGTCAGGTCATGCGCCGGCTTGCCACGATCAATCGCCATTCCAGGCGGAAATGGACGCAGTTCATAGGCCCTGCGCACCGGATTCTCTTCAGGTGACGACTTCAGTTCGGCGCCATTGATGACAGCGGCTCCGACCTCGTATCCTTGCCAATAGATCCATCCCGGCCACTCATTCGCCACCGTCACCGCCGCAGCCGGGTCGAGCTTGATGTTCGTCTCTGGCTTCGAGGAGCGGGGAAACCATCCTCCCATGATCACGATGTGCTTCACCTTCGCCTCGATCAATTCCTCACCCGTCATTGGACTGTGATCATCAGGAGTCGAACGCAAAAGATCTTCCAAATTACTGAGCGCACCGACACTGCAGATCACCACGCTGCCATCCGGCTGTGAGGCCAGCGTTCTCCGATACACCCGCAGCGCATCCGGCATCTCGTCGTCGGGCTTTGCCGAATGGGGAAACGCATCGCGCAGGGCAGGCGCGTAGCTCGAGGGCGTCTTGCTTTTCGTCTTCGCACCATCCTTGTCCGTTCCAATGGGCACATCGCCGCGACCATACCACGTATTGATCGCCGAACAGGCCGCCGCCGAGGCGTTTGACGGGTCTTTGCGATTCGTGACGACGGCGAGCATTTCCGCCTCTCCCAAATCGGCCAAAGCATTCAGAACCGCGAGCGCGCCCGCGTCGTCGCAGTCGTTCGCCATGTCGGTGTCGAAGATGATCTTGACCGGCGCGGCAGTCGCAGCCGTTGCCAAAGCCAGCGTAATGAGAAACAGGTGGGTCATGGCTGGTGCGGAGGCTCGCTGGCGAGTTGGACGATGGCCTCACGCACCCGGGCGATCAGCAAGTCATTGAGCGCGAGGTATCGGTCGCGGCCTTTGCCGTCCTTGGCGGCAGTGAACACGGAGGCACCATTTTCTTCGATCACGACCCTGCCCGCAGGCGAGAGCTCGAAGTATCCGCGATCTGGGAACACCGCGTAGAGCACCGCCGTCGGATCCCAGGTCGGCCGGTCGTGCGGCGGGGGATTGTAGAGGTAGTAGGCGTCCTTGAGCGGATGCTGGGGCACGTACTCGTAGTCCTGCTCGATGCTCTCGTGCGGGTATTCGGCCGCGATACCAATCTCGAAACCGCTCCACACAATCGGTGACGGCCACTCGTCGGCGAGGTGCCGGGCGGCGGGGATGTCCTTGACGACGTTGTATTCGTTGTAGCGGTTGTTCCAACGAATGGTCTGAAAGGCGCCAGCCATGATCGAAAGCACCTTCACCTTTTTCTCGATCAATTCCTTCCCGCTCAACGGGCTGTGCTCATCGGCCTTCGAGTCGAGCAGTCGCGCGAAGTTGGTGAAAAAGCCGACCTGTGCCAGCGTGACGGAACCGTCGGGTTGGGCGGCCAGAATCTTCCGCAACAAACCGACCGCCTCGGGCGCGTCCTCGCCGCTGGTGAGATCGTGCGGATAAGCGGGCAGGCCCTTTGCGGTCTGGGTGTCCGCCACCTTGTTGTACTTGCCTTCTTCCGGAGTGGCACCGTTGCGCACCACACCGATCGGGACATCCGGGTAACCGTAAAACGTGTTCATCGCATCGACGTAGGCAGCCGCCTTGGGATGATCCTTCGTAATGGTGACGGCGAGGAGATCGCAGGCCCCGCGCCGTTGCATGGCATGGATCATTGACAAGGCGATGGCGTCATCGACGTCGTTGCCCATATCCGTGTCGAAGATGAGTTTGACGGGTTCGGATTGAACCGAACCGACGCTCAAGGCACCGACTGCGAGGAGTTGAAGGAGGATTTTCATGATGGGTTGGATTTTGAAGAAGTCGGAAAGAACCGGCGGAAAAGAGCCACGGGCCCACCTGCCATTCGATGGCGCCAGGTGTCGGCAAGGACGGCGATGACAATGACCGATCCGGTAACGACGCGTTTCATGGGCTCGCTGGCACCGACTTGAACAAGGCCCGCCTCCAGGGTCGCAATGATGAGCACGCCCATGAAGCTTTTCACCACGCTGCCGCGTCCGCCCATGAGGCTGGTGCCGCCGACGACGACCGCAGCGATGGCGCTGAGTTCGAACCCCACTCCCGCATTCGGATCGGCACTGCCGAGTCGGGAGCAGTTGAAGACCGCAGCGAGACCCGTCAATGCGCCGAGCAGTGCGTGAGCGAGAATCCGCGGTCGATCCACCGGCACCCCCGAGATCAGCGCCGCGTCACGATTGGCTCCAACGGCGATCCAATAACGGCCGAGCGAGAAATGGGAAAGCAGCACCTGCCCCGCGATCACGACCAAAACGCTGATGAGAAAGGCGGGGGAGAGGACGAGGCCTGCAATCGGCGCACCGAGGGACTCAATGCTCACCCCGATGTACTTCGTCTGCGAGTTGGTGGTCAGGAAGGCAAGCCCGCGCGCGATCTCCAACATCCCGAGCGAGACGATGAACGAAGGCAGGCGCAGCTTCACGCTCACCGCACCCGTGGTGCCACCCACCAATGACCCAAGCGCCATGCTGGCCAGCAAAGCAAGCGCAAGCCCCCACTGCCAATCCGCCATCATCACGCCCACGGCCGCCCCGCAAAATCCGAGCAACGAACCCACGGAAAGGTCGATGCCACCCGTGATCATGACCAAGGTCATGCCCGTGGCGACCAGCGCGAGCGCCGGAATTCGGTTCGCTACCGAGCCAAGTGTCGCCGCACTAAAGAAACTGTCCCGCATCGTCCCAAATAGCAGGACCATCGCCGCAAGGACGGCGAGGAGGATGAAGTAGTCGGTGAAGCGGCGCATGGATATTTGTCGTTGGCTACCAGTTAATCACGAAAGAGGCACGATCGGCCTGATCGAAAAACACCAACGCATGGTAATTACAATCGAACCCGAAGTGAATCACCTTGGCCGCGGTCGAAAAACTGGAGGTAGCGTGATCAATATCGTTGGAAGACAGCCCTGTTCCCTCAAGAAATGCACGGGTTTCGTCGGCAGTGTTCAGCTGTTGTTCCTCACCCGCCGCCTGCCTCCAATCCTTCAGAGTAGCATGCGATGCCTCGAGATGGTTAATCTCTCCTCTAATACTCTCCCACACAAATTCCATCGGGTTCGGCGGCGGAATTTCCGGTGATTCTTTCGTTTCACATGAGACTCCAGCTCCCAATAGGGAAAGAAAGATGAAGTAGTCGGTGAAACGGCGCATCTTTAGAAAGTAGAGAAGGAAATCTGAGAGATTGAAACTGGCAGTTTAGATTTCTCAAACTCGCAAAGTGCCGAATATACGGACTTGGAGTTTATGTTTCACGCCGTGCGGCAAGCCCGAGCCATGGATTTCATGGGTCACTTCGTGACCACATCCACCGGGGTTTCCTGATCTTCGGGGGTCGCGGTCTTGTCCTTCAAGAGTTTCAAGGCAGCTTCAATGCCGAAGACGGCGAGCTGGTCTCCGTGCTGGTCCGCAGTGGCGAGGACGCGACCGTCGGCGAGGAGGGACTTGATGGCGGCGATGTTGTCGAATCCGACGATCTCAATCTTCCCGCCTTTGCCAGCGGCCTGCACGGCGGCAGCCGCCCCAAGGGCCATGTTGTCATTGGCGCAAAGCAGCGCTTTCAAGTTCGGATTCGCAGCGAGGAGGCCACTCGCGACGGTGTTGGCTTTCTCCATCTCCCACTGGCCGCTCTGCACGCTCACGATCTTCATCCCGGCAGCGTTCATCGCGTCCTCAAAACCCGCGCGACGCTGCTGACTGTTGAAGGCGGTGGTCACGCCCTCAAGAATGGCGACCTCGTCACCCGCTTGGAGCTTCTTCGCGAGCACCTCGCCCACGGCTTTGGCTCCGGCGCGGTTGTCGGGACCGACGAAGGGAGCGGTCAGTCCCGCCTGTTTCAGGGTGTCGGCGTCCAGTTTGTTGTCGATGTTGACGACCAGCACGCCCGCCGTCTGCGCTCGTTTCAAAGCCGGAATGAGCGCCTTCGAATCGGCCGGGGCGATGACGATGGCATTCACACCCTGAGCGACCATTTGCTCGACCAACCCAACTTGCTCCGCCAGATCGGTCTCGTTCTTGATGCCGTTCACCATCAACTCATAGTCCTCCGAGTGCGCCGCCTGATGAGCCTTCGCCCCTTCGGACATCGTACTGAAAAACTCGTTGGCCAGCGACTTCATCACCAACGCCACGGTCGGTTTGGACGAGTCGCCAGCCGGTTCAGATGGACCACCGCATTGAGTCAGCACCACGGTAGAACAAACCGCCATGAGGGAGCGAAGAGGATGGGATAAAGAGGTCATAGAAGATGGGCGCAATCGATTGCGCAGGGACTCTGAGCAAAACGCCCTGCCCCGTCAATCTTTTTCAAGCCCTGTCCACTTTCGCTTCTCAACCCCCGTCCCCAAGGATGTGGCGATGCCAACCCAACCTCACTCCGAACAGGTCCTTCTTCGAATCGCACTGGCGATCCCCGCACTTCCCCGCCACTCTTTTGGGGTGAAGTTTCTCACCTTCCAATCCCGCATCGAGCGTCTCGACACTGCCATCGGCGGCATGCATGTCATTCCCGTTCCTCCGGAGGTGGTGGCGAAGATGCCGGGGGTGAAGCGGGTGTTGATCAAGATCGACGGTCGGGAGTTTCCTCGCGCCCTTCAGGGGATCGATAGCGAGAGCCCCTTTCTGATGATGGGGTTGCCGTTTCTGAAGGAACTGGGCCTGCGTTTTGGATCGGAGTTTTCGGCTTCCATTCGTCCCGACCCCAAACCGAACGACCCTGAGATCGCCGCCGAGCTCCTCGAAGCGCTCGAGTGCGACGAAGAGGCCCTCGCCCGCTGGGACACGTTTACATCCGGAAAACGTCGCTCCCTCAACCATCACATCACCACCGCCAAACGCCCCGAGACTCGCGAACGCCGCGCCATCGAACTCGTCGTCAAAATCCGCGAACGCCGTCTCTATGGCGACACTTGAGTCCGAGAAATCAGCTCGACCAGCGCGGAACGAATCTTCGGCTCGGCCTCGACTTCGAGAAAGCTGGAGCGGGCGGGCCATGTTTCGTAGCCCCCGTATTCATGCTGCTCGGGAGGTGGCAGGTAGCCGCCGTACCCGTTGGCCAATTCGATGGTAAACGTCGACTTGGCGGCGGACTCCGATTTGATGTCGAGACCCGTTTTGGCAAAGACCTCGCACGGCGCGGAGGCGATGGCGAGATCACCAATGCGGAAGGCTTGGAGCGTGATCGGGATCGAGCCTGGATACTTCGCGAGGCCCAGCGTCTCATTCGCGTAAACCACTGGGCGCGACAGCTTGGGCTTCTTCGCTTCGTCGGTGGCTAGCATCGCCTCGGCCCACGCGATTTGATCCGGTGCCGGTTTGCGGACAGCGAGATGGAGCTGGGTCATCTGGGCTCCAAGTTTCACATCGTCGCGATGATCGAGCCCTTGAATGATTTCGGAGGCAGCCTTGGCGAGTGTTCCCGCCACTTCCTCCATGCGCTCGTAGCTGCGCTTCCCGCCTGTTCGATTCTTGTAGTTCACGGCATTCACGTCGCCGCTGGTGCCATTGGAAAGGATGCCGACGAAGGGCGGCTCCTGCCGATCTGCAGACAAAAGTTCCTGCACGCGGTCCGCAAACACACCGAAGTAGTCCGCGCTGACGTGCCCCGTCGGCACGCCTCCGATGTAGTGCAGACCGTAGTTTCCGAGGACGCACATCGGTCGTCCGTCCGCGTGCTGAACCGAGAGTACAAAGAACTCGGGATCGACCGGCCCCGACGGCTTCTCTGCCTCAGACTCCGACGGGCCGAATTGCACGCGTTCGCCGATTCGACCGAAGGGGTTGGCACGCTTGCTGGCGGGATCCACGAACCAGCGTCGATTGAAAACAAACTCCGGTTGGTTCACGCTCCCCCAACCAATCTTCGCCGGAGCCAGTTGGAAAGCCGCCCGTCGGATGCCGTCGGCGATCCTGCGCGCCAAAAAATGATGGTAGGCATCATTGTCCGGGCCAAACCCCACCGATATCGCCCGAGGTGCGCTGTGGGTGTGGGTGGCCGCGATCAGGATGTTTTCGGGAGGAAGGTCGAGATGCTCCTTTAGCAGAGCCTTCGCTTCTTCGACAATGGACGCCTCCATCATCGTCACATCACAGATGGCGATGGCCAGTTTCGTTTCTCCATCGTCGAGCACGAGGCAGCGCGCATGCAGTTCATCATGCACGTGCCGGGCGGGGCCGATTTTCATGATCGTTCCATCGAGCACGACGCCCATGTCGGGCGTGATGTTGCTGGTGGCGGCGCCCGCTTTCAGGGAAGCCGCCGACAGGCTCCCGGCGCTGAAACAGACGAGGGCAAGGCTGAGACATAGGAAGGATTTCATCACGCGATTTCCCATCCTTTCCGCATAGGTTCCCGGATGAAGGCATCGGCCTCGGGGAGGTTGGTGGCCTTGAGGTTTGCCGCGTCCCAATGGATCCTTTTTCCACCGAGCCTGAGGGAAAGTACGCCTAGCAGCGTGATCTCGGTGAGGCGGGCGGCATAGTCGAAGTTGGAGCTGGCAGCCGGCCCACCCTTGATGGCATCAAGCCAGTCGCGGTGGTGACCCTTGGAGCGGGGAATGGTCGGCTCGGGTGGGTTGAAGGCAGTGCGGACACTTTCTGGGAAGAGCCGGGGAGCGCCGCCCGCGCCGTCGCACTGGATCACGCCCTTGTCGCCGACGAACATCACGCCACGGCGGGGAAGCTTGAACGTTGGGTGCAGGGCCTCGTGGTGCTCGGGATGCAGGCCGCCGGAATACCACGTGAGCTTGAGCGGCGGCTGGTCGCCGCGCGCGGGGAAGTGGTAGTAGCCGATCTCGCCGTAGGGCGCGATGTCGGCGTTGCTGAACCCGGCGGGCGCCACTTCCACGCTCTCGGGCGGGGGCAGGTCGAAGGCCCAGGTGGCAGCGTCCATGTCATGGCAGCCAAAATCGCCCAGCGCGCCGCAGCCGTAGGTCCAAAAGTCGCGCCACGCCACGGGAGCGAGCGCCTGGTGAAACTCACGCGGTTCGCGCGGGCCGATCCACAAGTCCCAGTTCAGGCCCTTCGGCATCGGCGACGAATCCTGAGGCAAGCCCTCGAGCCCGGGGTTCCAGCGCGAAGCCGGCACCCACGAGTGCGCTTCACGTACGGTGCCGATGGCACCCGCGCGAAGGTATTCCACCGTCTGGCGGATGCCCTCGGTGCTGTGACCGCTGTTGCCCATCTGGGTGGCAAGCCCGGTCTCCTTCGCGATGCGGGCCACCTCACGCGCTTCCCAGACGTTGTGCGTGAGCGGCTTCTCGCAATAGACGTGCTTACCCGCCCGCATCGACAGGGCGGAGACGTAAGCGTGGGTGTGATCCGGCGTCGAACAGACGATGGCGTCGATGGAGCTGTCGTTCGCGATCATCTCGCGGAAGTCCTCATACTCGGCCACGCGATGGTTCGGCGTCTTGGATGCGTAGTGCTCCTCGACCATCTTTTTGACGGGGCCGCGACCAGCCTCGGTCTTGTAGTAGAAGTTTGCGAGATCCCAATACTCCGACGGATCGGCGATGGCGATCACCTGCGCATCGTCGTACTCCAAGAGCTTCTGGGTGTTGTTCTTGCCTTTTCCGCCTGCACCGACAACTGCGATGTTGATTTTCTCGCTCGGTGGAACAAACCGCGGGCCGCCCAGCACATGCCGTGGCACGATGGTTGGAAACGAAACGGCAGCGGTGATGGCGCTCTTTTTCAGAAACTGGCGGCGGGTGTTCATCGGGAAAACCAACGCTGGGCGGTCGGGCTGACTTGCGGCGGATGCTACCCCGCTTCTTTCATCCAACCCCGCAGAAGATCACGGAGCAGGGCCATCTCCTTGAAGCACTGATCGAGGTCGTCATGGAAATGCTCGAAGCACCAGGGACCGCGAAAGCCCGAACTCCAGCCGATGTCAAAGCAGCGCTTCAAATCATATTCCGTATGGCTTCCATCGGAACCGAGAGCGCGCGCCTTGAAGTCACACGACACGGCGTGAGGAAACGCTTTCTCCAAACCGACGTAGCGCACCTCGTTGTCCGACCAGTTGCCCGTGTCAGGTTGCGACTTCAATCCGGGGCCGACCTCCTCGATCAAGCGCGGAATCGCGTCGGGTTCGCCCATCATCCAGCCGAAGTTCTCCACGAGCACCCCGATGCCGCGTTCGCCCGCGTAGTCCATCAATTCCCGATAGCTGTCGGCATAGACCGAGAGATCGGGCCGGGCCAGCATCGGAAGGGGTCGCACCCAGCGCACGCCGAGGATCGAAGCGAAGTCGATGGTCTCCTTGTAAACCCGGAGGGCCTCGCCGCGCACCTCCTTGTCCTCACTCCCCAGATCCAAGCCCTTTTGATTCATCTTCAGGTTGGTCAAAAGGCAACCCTGACGCTCCGCCTCAGCGCGCAGCTTCTCGCAGTAGTTCGGGCTCAACTCCGCCAGCGTGGCCGTCATCAGATCGATCACTCGCAGGCCGAGATCACCGACCATGCGCTGTGGAAGGTCCAAAAGACGGAGCTTTCCCGGGGCCGCCGTCGGACTGAGATGCCGCATGAACGAACCCGTCGTCACGCCGATCTCACCGGCAAGGGAGTCGGGCTCTGCGCTCCGGGTGGGAAGCGCACAGGCAGCCACAAGGGATCCAAGAACAGTGCGTCGTTTCATGTGACGAATTTTTCACAGAGCGGTCCATGAAGCGATCTCAAATGCAAAGCATGGGGGAATGGTTTAACCCAGACCCATGGCCGACGCGACCCTTTCGATCCCTTGGTGGCGGCTGGCATTCATCTTGCCGCCTATGGTCGTCTTGGTCGTGATCCTCTTCCGCTGGACGGATCAGGGGCGAACGCTCCTCCACGCCGCCGCGAGGATGGTGGGCCAGCTCATCCTCATTGGATACGTACTCGTGTGGATCTTCCAAGCGGAACACTGGGGCTGGGTGACGCTGGCGTTGACGATCATGATGGCCGCGGCGGGTTGGATCTCCCTGCGCCCTCTCCCTCAGCGAACCGCTGCACTCTACCTGCGCTCTCTCGGGTGCATCGCACTCTGTGGCGGCGGCACGCTGGCGCTGGCCGTCTGGGGCGTGTTGCAACCGGCCAACCCGCTTGACCCCCGGATCATCATCCCCCTCGCAGGCATGATCTTCGCCTCCGGCATGAATCAAACAAGCCTCTCCGCCGAGCGGTACCTCTCGGAGAAAAATCGCGGGTCGTCCCATGTCGAAGCCCGCGCCACCGCGTTGCGCGCCTCGCTCATCCCCATCCTGAATTCCTTCTTCGCGGTCGGCCTCGTCCAACTCCCCGGCATGATGACCGGGCAAATCCTCGCCGGAACCGATCCCCTCATCGCCGTGCGCTACCAAATCCTCGTCATGCTGATGCTGCTCGGCAGCGGCGGTCTCTCGGCGGCGATGTTCATTGAGTTTTTGAAGAGCGGGGACGACAATCGAGAGAAGTAGGCTGGACATTCTTGTCCGGCCTTGGCAGACCGAGGTTTATCGTTAGGCCTGCCAGTCGGACAAGAGTGTCCGACTTACTTGGCCGAGCACTTCCTGCAAGATTGGCCGGAGCTGTGGCACCCCATCCTTCGCTGCGGCCATGATGGGCAGCCACCAACCCTACCGTCCATCTCTCGCCGTTTCAGGTTGCGGAAAAGCCTCAAGTCGGTTCCACTTCCGTCATGAGCGAGTTCGACACGCCTCCCGCCCCGAAGCAACCCGTAGGGCGACACTGGGCCTTTTGGCTGATCTCCTGTCTCGGCGTTCCCGCCGTTGCAGGTAGTTTCTTTGGTCACAGTGATGACACCGCGATGGCGGTCTTCAGTCTGGCCTGCCTGGCTGGCTTCATCACCTCGATCGCCCTCGCGATGGGCATCGGAAAACGCGCCTCCTGGCACCCCGCACTGACTGTGATCATGGCCATCGTGTTCATGGCCGGAGGTTTCGCCCTCGTCCTCGCCGCGATGTTCACGGGATGCGTCACGCTGGGGAACCCGAAGTTTCATTGAGAGGCCATGGCGGAGAGTCCTCGAATCGTCTTCATTGCGTGGATCACGACATGGATGGGATTCCCATTTGTCGCTGCCGCCAACATGGGTCGGTTTGAAGTAGCCTTGTTGGCCAGCGGGTGTGCCTTGTTCTTCGGAGCCACACTATCCTGGCTTCTTGCGAAGCCTCATGGTCGCGATGCGCCTTGGCCCGTTGTAAGCACGCTCACCGTTGCCGCCCTCTACTGGCTGGGTGGCCTGGGTCTTGGGATTGCGACGGCGAGTGCCAGTTGTGCCATCGCCCTGAACAAATAATACCAATGCCCACAACCCTCCCACTTAGCGGCACTCCCACCGTTCTCAAAACCACCACCTCGCGCTGTCCGGTCTGTCACGCCGCCTGCCAGGCGCGGGTGGTGAAGGAGCTGGGCAGAGTCTTTCTCGAACGCGATTGCCCCGAGCATGGGGCCTTCAGCGCCTGCATTGCCAGCGATGCGCGGTTCTACTGGCTGGCGAAGGGCAGCGACAATGGTGCCTGCTGTGGCGGAGGCGCCTGCTGCGATGCCTCGGGGTCGGCGGCGGGAACGCTCGGACGCAATGCGGAAGGTGCGAGCGGCGATCAACCGTTCGAGACGCTTTCGACCTGCCTCGCGCTGATCGAGATCGTCAACTCCTGCAACCTCGCCTGCCCCACCTGCTACGCCAACTCCCCCATCGGTGCGGGTTCCAAGGTCGATGCCGTGCCGCTCGCCGAAATCCAGCAGCGCATCCAGGGCGTGATCGACCGGAAGGGCGGCATCGAGATCCTCCAGCTCAGCGGCGGCGAGCCGAGTCTGCATCCCGACCTGCTCGAACTCTCCCGCTGGATCAAGGCCCATCCGAAGATCGACTTCTGCCTGCTCAACACGAACGGCGTCCGGCTTGCCAAAGAACCCGACTTCGCCGCCAAGCTCGTCGAGGCCTTCGAGGGCACGGGCATCCAGATCTACCTGCAGTTCGACGGCCTCCAAAAAGCAGGGCAGCAGGCCCTTCGCGGCGCGGACCTTCGCGAGCTGAAGAAGAAGGCCATCGCCCACTGCGCCGCTGCGGGTTTGCCGATCACCCTGGCCATGACGGTCACGCCGGACAACCTGCCAAACCTCTGGGAAACCGTCGCGTTCGGGCTCAGTGAGGAAACCATCCACGGCATCACCTTTCAGCCCGCCTTCCAAAGCGGTCGCCTGCCACCCCTCGCGAACGGTTCCTCCAACACGTATCAGCGTCAGCCCAGTGATCGTCTCAACACGGGCGACATCCTCATGAACGTCGTGGAGCAATCGGCGGGCGGCCTCCGGTTCGAGGACTTCACGCCGTTGCCCTGCGGCGATCCGAACTGCGCGACGATCGGCTACCTGATCCGGCAAGAAACGAACGTGTGGCACGTCAGTGACTTCATCGACTTCACGAAGCTTCAGGGCTTTCTTCACGACAAGATTCACTACACCCTCGAAGACCTCGCCCGCTGCGGCTGCGACAACGAGCCACTCGGCGATCTCCTCAAGACGCTCGAAGCCACGCGGTCGATGGCCTTTCGCATCATGGTGAAGCCCTTCATGGATGCCTGGACCTGGGACCAGGACCGCATCGACCGATGCTGCACCCACGTCATCCGTCCCGATGGCAAGCTCGACTCCTTCTGCCGCTACTATTCGGGTTTCCCGGATGCGGCGGGCAGCGCGAGTTGAGGCAGCGTGGGATATGCGATGCTCGTTCACCCACCCAAAGCGGCGGCAAGCCGTGCGCACTCCACGACGCTCCGCGACTTTGGGCGTCGGTTGTCCTTGGCGCTTGGCCCGAGGCACGCTTTGTTCACCCAATGCAGCC
>CAXBNA010000115.1:0-19446 GCA_963976915.1 uncultured Verrucomicrobiales bacterium | reverse complement strand
CGCTTGCTGGCGTGTCTCGGCCTCGGCGGTCAGGGTCGCGAGAGCGGTTTCGTGCGCCTGGGTCTGAGCGATGACGCTTGCCTCAGCGGCCTTCAGCTTCTGCTGCTGCATCCACCAAGCCAGTCCAGAAGACACCACCGCCACCGCGATGAGGCTGCCGGCCAGTTGAATCGTGGTGAGTGAAAGTGTGGCATCCGCGAGGAGCGGCACCGATGCCCAGAGGGAATCCATGGGCAGAATTGAAACCCCGTCCGTGCCCGGTGTCCAGTGCGGAAGGTGGGTTTGGCAGTTGAGCTTCCAGTATTCTTGATTACGATGCGCCCCCCTTATGGCCAAGTACAAGATTCTCGTCGCCGACCCTATTTCTGACAAAGGTATCGAATTGCTCAAATCCGAGCCCTCCTTCGACGTGGAGGTGAACCTGGGCCTCAAGTCTGAGGATGACTTCGCTGAGGCTGCCAAAGATGCCGATGCCATCATTGTCCGCAGTGGCGTGAAGGTGACGAAGAAGGTCATTGAGTCGGCTCCCAACCTGAAGGCCGTCGGTCGTGCCGGCGTCGGTGTGGACAACATCGACATCCCCGTGGCCAGCAATCGCGGCGTTGTGGTGATGAACACGCCCGGAGGCAACACCATCTCCACCGCCGAGCAGGCTTTCACGCTGATGATGAGCCTCGCGCGGAAGACGCCCCAGGCCCACGCCAGCATCGTCGCGGGCAAGTGGGACCGGAAATCCTTCAAAGGCACTGAGGTCTTCGGCAAAACGCTCGCTGTGCTCGGCATGGGCCGCATCGGCGCGGAGTTCGCCAAACGCGCGAAGGCCTTCGGCATGAAAGTGGTCGCCTACGACCCCTACCTGTCCAAGAACCGCGCCGAGAGCCTCGGCGTGGGACTGTGCGAAAACCTTGATGACGCCGTTTCGCAGGCGGACTTCATCACGATGCACATGCCGATGACGCCCGACACGAAGCACATGATCAATGCGGAGCGCATCAAGAAACTCAAGCCGACCGTTCGCATCATCAACTGCGCCCGCGGTGGCCTCATTGATGACAACGCGCTCGCTGCCGCGCTCACCGAAGGCCGCGTGGCCGGAGCCGCCCTCGACGTGTTCGAGGTCGAGCCGCCGCCTGCCGACTACCCCTTGCTCAGCGCACCGAACACCGTTTTCACGCCGCACCTCGGTGCCTCCACTGACGAAGCCCAGGAAAACGTCGGCATCGAAATCGCGGAAACGATCAAGGACAACCTGCTCAACGGCACGGTCGTCAATGCCGTGAACATGCCCAACGTCGATCCGCAAACGCTCGAAGCGCTTGGCCCCTTCCTGAAATTTGGAGAACTCCTCGGGCGCGTGGTTTCACAGATCGCACCAGCGCATTCCAACGTCGTCCGCATCAACTACTGCGGAAAGGTCGGTGCGGGTGACACCACCCTCATCTCACGCGCCGTGCTCAAAGGCTTCCTCGAGCGCGCTTCGGGACCGGATCAGGTGAACTACATCAACGCCAACGGCGTCGCTGAAAACCTCGGCATCCAGTTTTCCGAGACCCGTCTCCCCGAGCCGACCGAGTTCAATACCCTCATCGAAGTGGAGGCCAGCAACGACAAGGAGACCGCCAGCATCAGCGGCACCTTCTTTGGTGGGGACCCTCGCATCGTGAAGCTGAACGGCCGCAACGTCGAAGCACGGCCGGTCGGCACCCTCCTGCTCATTGAGAACAGCGACCGCCCCGGCATGATCGCCGCCTACAGTGCCGCCCTCGGCAAGGCGGGCGTCAACATCGCCGACATGTCCCTGAGCCGAAACAAGGAAGGCGGCACCGCCCTGACCCTCCTCACGCTCGACTCCGCGCCACCCGCCGAGGTGATCACCGAGCTCGAGAAGATCGAAGGCATCCAGCGCATCCACTGCGTCGCCGTTTGAGGCTCCATGGCAGGGCTCTTTGGGCTCAACGAACCGCCGTTGCTGGCCCTCGGGCTTTGACGGCGTCGTGGATCTCCGGGGTCTTCGGGCCCCGCGCGGCGGGCTGAGGGCAGGCAGCTTTGTCCCTCGCTGTGCCAGGTTCCGACGGCACTTTTGGACGAGTTCGGCGAAGGACGGCCGGTTGCGATTCCGTTTGCATTGATCATGCATCGTCTTGTTTGCCTCGTCTTCGCTTGCTGTACGGCCCTCGCCTTCAGCGCCCCCACAAACGTCGTGCTCATCGTCAGTGATGACCAAGGTTATCCAGACCTTGGGTGCATTGGGACGAAGCCGATCCACACGCCCAACCTGGATCGTCTGGCGGCGGAAGGCGTTCGGGGCACAAGCTTTTACGTTACGTGGTGCGCCTGCACGCCCTCGCGCAGCAGCATCCTCACGGGCCGGTTTCCGCAGCGGAACGGCCTCTACGACATGATCCGGAATGACCTCACCAACTACGATCACCTCTTCACGAATGAGGAGTATGCCGTGTCACCGGAGATGACGCTCGGGCTCGACGTTCAGGAGATCACGATTGGCGATGTGCTGAAAAAGGCGGGCTACACCTGCGGCATGGTGGGCAAGTGGGACATGGGCCAGGCGAAGCGTTTTCTCCCACTGCAGCGTGGCTTCGATTTCTTCTACGGCCATGGCAACAACGGGATCGATTACTACACGCACGCGCGCTACGGCGTACATTCGATCTTCCGTGGCAACGAGCGCTCGGACGAAGACAAAGGCACCTACATCACCGATGTGTTCGAGCGTGAGTCGCTGCGATTTCTCGATGAGTCGAAAGGGAAACCATTCTTTCTCTACCTTGCCTTCAATGCACCGCACGGGGCCTCTTCTTTCGCCGAAAAGCCCGGCGGGAAGCGCCCCGGCGTTCAGGCGCCGGAAGAGTACTGGAAGCCCTACATGGACGTGCTGAAGGACGAGCGCCTCGCCCGCTACTATGGTGCCGTGACTTGCATGGATGAAGCGATTGGCGAGGTGATGAAGAAGCTCGAGGCCATGGGCGTGGCGGAGGACACGCTGGTGATGTTTCTCTCGGACAACGGAGGCAGCGGCAATGGGGACAACAAGCCCCTCCAGGGGAAGAAGAGCACCATGTGGGAAGGTGGTCTTCGCGTGCCGTTCATTGCCCGCTGGCCGGGCAAGCTGCCGGCTGGAAAGGTGACGGATGAGTTCCTGACGGCGCTGGAGATTTTTCCAACGATTGTTGAGGCGACGGGTGCGACCGCGCCGGAGGGCGTGACTCTGGACGGCTTCGACATGACTCCGATTCTTCGGGGCGAGACGGCGTCGCCGCGCACCACAATGTTCTGGAAGCGCCGCAACGACATGGCTGCCCGCGTTGGAAACTGGAAGTGGCTCGACTCGGCGAAGGGGAAGGGCCTCTACGACTTGTCCAAGGACATCGGCGAGAAGAACGACTTGTCCAAGGAGATGCCAGAGAAAGCGGCGGAGCTTCGCCAAGCTTTCAATGACTGGCTGGCAGAGATGGATGCCTCAGAGCCCAGGGGGCCGTTTCGGAATTATTGAGCGTTGGTCGGGGGACCGCACAGACCCCTGTGCGGTCCACTCTCCAGGCGTCATGTGGCTGACACACCGAAACACGAAAAAGGCGGTGCCTCGCTTGGCACCGCCTTTGATGATTGAAAGCCTGAATCGATCTGCGCCCGTTCAGGGCACAAATCGGATCGTCCCGCCGACCGCTTGCTCAGCGGCCATCTTGGCGTGCTGCTCATCCGTGCAGGCGGAGTCGATGGGGGCGTCGGGCTCGGCGTCGCTGGCTTGAAGGACGTTGTTGTCGATCATCCACTGTTCGACCTCTTCGCCGCTGACGTCGGCCAGCATGGTGCCGTTCACCTCCACGCAGGGAGAGAGGGGCTGACCGCTCTTTTGTTCCATTTCCCAGCGGAAGGCGGGGTTTTGAATGATGTCCTTTTCCTCGTAGGCGAGGTCATACTTGCGGAAGATGGCTCGGACGCCTTCGCTCCAGCCGCAGTAGGTTTTCAGGTAGGCGGTGATTTTGGGGGATTCCATAAGATGAGGGGTTGGGAAAAAAGAGTTACGCGGGGAGGCTAACGGTCAGACGCGGAATTTCAAGTCCGCTGGGTTGGTCACTTCAAACCGCCGTGGGCTCGGGAGTCAGCTCGAACTCGGCGAAACGTGATCTCAGGCGGGTTGGAATCACGCACTGAATTTCGGCCTCACCGGTTTCGTAGTTTTCGCTGAGGACCTTGCCGCTTTCGTGGGCGAGCGCGAGGAGATCCATCCGGTTCATCGGAAGCCGGAGTTCCAAACGCACCACGCGATCCAGGATCATGCCGTGGAGTCGATTGGCCAGATCGTCCATGCCGGTGCCTTCCTTCACGGAGATGCAGACGGCTTCGGGGAAGCGGTGTCTCAGCTCGTTCATCCGGGCATCGCTGACGAGATCGATTTTGTTCAGCACCAGAAGCACCCGCTTGTCCCCGGCCCCGAGTTCTTCGAGAACGGTGGTGGTCGTGCTGTAAAATTCCTCGGCCTTGGCGGCGCTGGCATCGATGACATGGACCAGAAAGTCAGACTGGATCGCTTCCTCCAAGGTCGCACGGAAGCTCTGCACCAAATTGTGCGGCAGGTTGCGGATGAACCCGACCGTGTCAGTGACCAGCAGTTTCTGGCCATCGGGCAATTCCATGCGTCGGGTGGTGGTGTCCAGCGTGGCAAAGAGTTTGTCTTCCGCCAAGACGTCGGAGGCGGTAAGCCGGTTCACGAGGGACGACTTGCCCGCGTTCGTGTAGCCGACGATCGCCGCATGCGGGACCGGAACGCGACTGCGCTCCTTGCGCATCGTGTCGCGCTGCTTTTTGACGTCTTCAAGTTCAGCCCGCACGCGATCCAGACGGCGGTTGGCGAGACGACGGTCCACTTCGAGCTGCTTCTCACCCTCACCCCGTGCCGCGCTGGCTCCGCCGGAGCCGCCGCCGCCCTGACGGTCCAGGTGAGCCCACATCCGGGTCAGGCGTGGAATCGAGTACTCCAAGCGAGCCAGATCCACCTGGAGGCGCGCTTCCTTGGTCTGGGCGCGCATGTTGAAAATGTCCAGAATCACCTCATGCCGATCGATCACGCACATGTTTGACTCCTGCTCCCAGGCACGCTGCTGGGCAGGGCTGAGTTCGTTGTCGAAAATGATGCAATCGGCACCCTCCGCCTTGGCCATCTCCATCAGCTCATGCGCTTTTCCCTTGCCGATGAGATGGCGCGGCGAGATCTCGCGGGCGAACACGAGTTCGGACTTGCAGACCGAGATCCCAAGCGTGTTCACCAGTTCCTCCAGCTCGTTCAGCAAATCCTGGGCCTCCTCCAGCTCCCGCCGGTCGAAGGTGGCACCAATCAAGAAAGCCTGCTCGACCTGCGCAGGCTTTTCCCTCACATCAAACATCATGCGCCCAGCTTAGGCCCTGATGATGAATGTGCAATGGGATCGACAGGCCTGACCTCAAAGGGAAAATACCCGCAATTCCTGTTGGTCCCGGCAGCACTCCCGTCGTAGTCCATTCCACTGCCCGCCTCGTCATGATCACCCTCCTTCGCTCCATTCTCGCTTTCGCCCTCCTGTTCAGCATGACGGGATGCGATTCCGGGGGCGATGCGACTCTGCCAGTATCAATGCTGGAAAACGATGCCGCTGAGGCCGTGGTGCGTGGCATGATCGACCGAGTTCCGGACACCAATCCCGGTGTTCCCAAAAGCTACTCCATCATTCTGGGCGAGCTTTCCCGCACCGGCGGCTACCGCGCTGCTTCGGCGGAGTTTATGGAGCGGTTCAAGGATCTCGATCTCCGGATCATCAGTGCGGACTCCCTTTCCAGTCAGCCGGACCTCCGCGCCGTGATCGATCCAGAGACCCGGGTGGCCGTGGTTCTTCTGCAGATCCGCAGCATCCAGCCGACCAGCGCGACGACGTCCATTGTGGAAACCGGGTGGTCCTACAAGCAGACCTTTTCCAAGGACCGCTGGTCGGTCGATACGGCGATCGACCCGATTCAAGCAAAGCACCTCGACACCATCGAGAGTGGCGATGGCTCGGAGCCGAAGTGAGTGGTTTCGGAGCGGGCTATCGGCTTGTGAGAGGGGGAATCAAGCCGGTGCGTGGGTAGAAACGCTGACCGACGCTCGTTTTCATGGTTCGTGACCAACGGTCCACTCCAATTCATGAAACTCATCCTCCCACTCGTTTTCGTTCTCTCACTCAGTGGCACTGCCTTCTCTGCGGAGGCCACGAACAAGGCCGCGAAAAGCAAACCCGCCATGGGCAGCGAGGACCCCGCTGGCAAGCCCTACATCTACAAGGAGTCCGCGGGCAAGCCACGGCAGATGGAGATCTACTTTCCGCCGAACCACAATCCCGCCGAAGCGAAAGTGCCGGGCCTCATCCTCTTCCACGGCGGTGGCTGGGGAGGCGGAACGCTGGGCCAATTCCGCAAGGCCTGCCATTACTTTGCGAGTCGTGGCCTGGTCTGCGCCACGGCGGAGTATCAGATGCTCAGCAAGGAAGACTCCAAGAAGTTGCCGGACGGTGAAACTCGAAAACGCGTCTGCGTCACCGATGCCAAGAGCGCGATCCGTTGGTTCAAACAGCAGGCAGCTGAACTGGGGATGGATCCCGAGCGCATCATCACGGGTGGCGGATCTGCGGGCGGACACATTTCCGTCCTGTCCACGTTGAATCCCGGTCTCAACGATCCAGCGGATCCGCAGGACATCGACACCAGTGTCGTGGCGTACCTGCTCTTCAATCCTGCCTTTGCGACCAACGACGACCAGGATGCCGAGATCGATGTGCTCCGCTACCTGAAGGCGGACATGGCTCCCGCAGTGGTGTTCTTTGGCGACCAGGACAACTGGAAAAAAGGCTGGGACGTGGCCTTCGCCAAACTCAAGGAACTCGGCAACACGGGGATCGAAGAACAGATCGCGCCCGGCCAAGGCCACAGCTTTTTCAACAAGGACCCCTGGCAGACGCTGACGCTGCTCGCTGCGGATCGGTTTCTCATTGAGCAGGGGCTTCTTACCGGCGAACCCACGCTGACACCGCCGGAGTCGGGCGAGACGCTGGAGAAGTGAGTTGAGTCCGTTTGCTCGGCAGATGCTCTCGATCCGGCCTCAATTGACATCCCGTTTACCAAATGGTAACCCTTTTGCCATGACGCTCACCCTCGATAAACTCAGCCGCCTCGTGGTGCCAAAACCGTTGAGGGATCGGTTTGGGTTGCAGCCCGGCGATGAACTGGAAGTCACTTTCGATGGAAACGGGATTCATCTCCGGCCCGTACTTCAGACATCGCCACTGACGGACGAGGAGGGCATCCTGGTTTGCTCCAGCGAGATCCCGGCTTCAGTTTGGGATACGGCAACCGTGATCGAGCAACAGCGAGAAGGCCGGAATCGTCACTTGGGGGGCATGTAGTGAAGGCTTGTTTTGATACCTCCGTCCTGGTCGCGGCACTCGTTCAACAGCACCCCCAGCACGCGCTTGCCTTTCCGCGCCTTCGGGAGGTTCATCACGGCACGGTCCAGGGCTGCCTAACGACGCATGGCTTGGCGGAGCTGTATTCCACGCTCACGTCCCTCCCGCTCAAACCCCGGCTGTCCCCGGCGCATGTCGAGCAGATCATCCAAAGTTCGGTGCTGGGTCGGTTTTCCCTCATCGCGCTGACCGCGAAGGATTACCAAGCGGCGCTACGGCTGACGGTGGCCCAAGACCTGCCCAGCGGCGCGATCTATGATGCACTTCATCTCGTTGGCGCCCGCCGGGCTGGCGCTGGCGCTTTGTTCACGTTTAATCTTCGTCATTTCAATGCTCTCGCTCCGGGGGATCCCCTGATTGCGTCTCCATGAGCCGAACCGTCCAACTCCAATGAATACCCGCTTAGTTCTTTTCGCTCTTCTCACTCTGGCCACGAGAGGGGTCGCCGACGATGGCTTCACCTCCCTCTTCAATGGCAAAGACCTCAGTGGCTGGGAGGGCGAGCCGGGTCTTTGGAAGGTCGAAGACGGGGTGGTGACCGGAACCTGCGAGGGACCGGATGCGCTGGCGCACAACACCTTCCTCATCTGGCGCGGAGGCACGGTGAAGGACTTCGAACTGCGCGCCATGGTGCGAGTGATCGGCGACAACAATTCAGGCATTCAGTATCGCAGTCGCGAGCTGCCCGAGGTGGGACCCTTTGTGATCACCGGTTATCAGTGCGACATCCATCCCGCCATCGAGCACACCGGCATGACCTATGAGGAAAAAGGTCGCGGCATCTTCGGCCTCAACGGCACCAACGTCATGCTCGATCCCGAGGGCGCTCTTTGGAAACTGTCCGAGCATGAGCCGGTGAAGGTGGATGTCGGCGAGTGGAACGAGTACACCGTGATTGCGCGTGGCAATCACCTCATTCACAAGATCAACGGGCAGGTCAGCTCCGAGTTGATCGATCATCACGAAGCAGGCCGCGCCTTGGAAGGGTTGCTCGCCATTCAGCTCCATCGTGGCAATCCAAATCAAGTTCAGATCAAGGAACTCAAGATCAAGACGCTGACCGACGGAGAGATTTTGCCCTTCGATCCAGCAGCGTTGCCAGTCGACGCTGCCAAGACCGAACGTCCCCGGACGAAGAACCCTCAGGGGACAGGCCCCGTTTTGAGCCCCACGAAAAAGTAGCGGATCTTCAGCCTCTGAACTTTGTCGTAGAGCATTGGAGGCCTGCATTAGCATCGAGGCTTGTCACATCAGGCCCGTGTCGTCATGGTCTTCTCCAATCACCATGTCCTGCCAGCTTCCCTATCTCGCCCTAGCCCTCGTCGTTTCGTCCTTGGGCCTTCCGCATTCGTCCCTCGCCGCCGCCCCCCGCCCGAACATCGTCTTCATCATGTCCGACGACCTCGGTTGGGCGGACCCTGGGTTCAATGGCGGCGATGCCTCGCTGACGCCCAACATCGACAAGCTGGCCACCGAAGGCACGCGGTTCACGCAGTTCTACATGACGCCCGTTTGCGCCACGACCCGCGCGGCGCTGATGACCGGCCGCTATCCCTACCGGCAGTGGATGGACTGGCGCTCAGAGGATTTTGGCAAGCCTGACTACCTCGCGCTGCTCGGCATGGAGCTGGCGCACCTGCCCGACGGCACGCCGACGCGCCGCGTGATGGGTTTGCCCACCGCAGAGCGCACGGTGGCCGAGGCGCTGAAGGAAGCTGGCTATGCCACCGCCATGGCGGGCAAGTGGCACCTCGGCGAGTGGTTGCCGGAGGAACTCCCAATGGGCCAGGGCTTCGATCACCAATACGGCCACTACGGCTGGGGCATCGATTACAACAACAAGACCATTCCGCACAATGCGCCCGCGATTTTTGCTGTTTACGACTGGCATCGCGATCAGAAGCCGGTGCTGGAAACCGGCTACTCGACCGATCTCATCGCCGATGAGGCCGTGCGCCTGATTGGCAACGAGTCGAAGGACAAACCCTTCTTCCACTACATCGCCTTCAACGCCATTCACGGACCCTTGGAGGACATCCCGCGCCACACGCCCGAGTTGGAAAAACGCGCCGCCGCGATCAAGTGCCTCGACGAAGGACTCGGTCGCATCCTTGACGCCATCGAAGCGAACGGTTTCGCCGACAACACGCTGGTCATCTTCACTAACGACAACGGCGGCCTCACCGAGGAAGTGAACAAACCCTGGCGCGGCACGAAAAACACCACGTTTGAAGGTGGGATTCGTGTGCCTTTCATCGCCCGTTGGCCCGGCAAGCTCGCCGCGGGTGCCACCCACGACGCGATGATGCACGTCACCGACATGATGCCCACCTTCGTCACGCTCGCGGGTGGTTCGCTCGACCAGCCGCTGCCGCTCGACGGCATGGACATGAGCGCCGTGATGCTGGAGGGCAAGCCGAGTCCGCGCGACGAGATCGTGATCGAGATCTCCGGCAGCGTCCGCCTGCCGACCCTGCGCAAGGGCGACTTCAAACTCGTCGGCAAGGAACTCTACAATCTCGCCAACGATCCGTCTGAAAAGACCGACATCGCCGCGCAGCATCCCGACTTGGTTGCCGAAATGTCCGCGCGCCTGAAACAAGCCGCCGCCGAACGCCCACCGCTCGGCGATCTCCCCATCCTCATGGATCCCGCGCTGCCGTGGGTTTACGGTCGCGACGAAAACCCAAACACCCCCGACGAAATCAAGACCCACGTCGAAGCCATCCGCGCCACCCAACCCAAAAGCTATCCCGCAGGCACCTACCCCTGGCCCGCTGCGCCGAAGGACGGAAAGGTGATCTATACCGGGGATGGGAGGTGATATCCGACTCAGCCTACGCGAGCCACTCTACTGAGAGGCATCGCTTGAGGTCTGGCTGCTGTCTCGCCACGATTCTGACAACCTCCCGGAAATTTTTGGGACACTCATGAACAAAATCATAAGCCGGCCCGCAAACGATCTGGTTGAGAGCTTCCTGATCTCCGTCTGCCACGTGAATTAGGGTGATCAAGCGTGCGAGGGCGACATCGGGATGCTTGCAGCATGAGGCGAAAAAGTTGATCGCCACATCATCATGCGTCATATCACCTGCCTTCCCGTGAATCCATCGCTGGGCTTCCTCGAGCATCCATGGATTGTCGATCCAAGGTTGATGAAATTCTCCGGGGTCTTCTTTCATTGCCTGCCATTGGGCACACGTGGCTTTCTTTCACCGACTGGCTCCATCCCTTCACACAGTTCGGTCCATGTCGGAGCCATCCAAGGCTGCGGTGCTCGGATTATCGGGCGAGAGCCGTTTTGACCGATGCTTTGGACTTGCGCGCAACGAACCGAATCTCCACCCGTTTGTCGAGGGCCTCCGCAATTCGGTTCAACATCGCAAGGGAGTGACCTTCGTAATCCGAGTCCTCCAAGCGGCAGATGACGGAGGCTGTGGTGCCCACGAGTTCGGCGAGTTGTTTCTGGGTGAGCCCGGCTTGGACGCGAAGGTCGTGAATCTTTCGCGCCACAGCGTCGTCCGCGCGGATTTGATCCAATTCTGCGGCTGTTTCAGGCGAAGCAGTTTTTAGACGTCGTTGCAGAATTGCAACTGCGTCACGAGATTTTTTGGCTTGGGTCTTTTTCATGTCAATGACTCCTCATGGGTATGCATTTCAGGATTCTTCAAAAACTGGTCTCTCCTCTTCCTTGCCTGTTCAATTTGTGCTGGTGGAACAGCTCCTTCTTTTTCGAGACCGTGGCTCAGAACGGCGGCGAGGTTTCCGTGAAAAAAGTAAAGAATCCGGTGGTGAACTCCCTGATGGCTGGCCCGGAGTTCATAGATCTTGTCACGCAGAAGGTCCGCTTCAGGCCTGCGGAGTTCATGCCCCAATTGCTGTAAACGCTCAATCCGAACAAAGCACTTGAGTTGGGCCTTTCGAGGGAGTGACGCCAACCAGTCCAAGACTGGAACAGAGCCGTCCGATTCACGGTAGAAGATGACTTTCGTTTCCGGCACGGACCTCCTCGCTGATTTGGAGGTTAGCAAATTTGCGAACGAAAGCAAGGTGGGTTTTGAATGACTCGTTCTCAGTTCATGAATCGTCTCCTCATTTGCTTGTCATCCCTGCTGCTCCTCAACTCGTCTTACGCCGAGCAGCCGAACATCCTCCTGCTGATGGGCGATGACCACGGCTGGGAGGAGACGGGTTACAACGGGCATCCTCATGTGAAGACGCCAGTTTTGGACGAGATGGCGAAGACGGCGTTTCGGTTCGACCGGTTTTATGCGGCGCATCCGAGTTGCTCGCCGACACGGGCAAGTTTTCTCACGGGACGGCATCCGAACCGGATGGGGACCTTTGCACCGGGGTGGTCGTTTCGGCCGGAGGAGATCACGATCGCGCACATCTTGGGCAAGGTCGGCTACTACTGCGGGCACTTCGGCAAGTGGCACCTCGGTGCGGTGAAGGCGGAGTCGCCGGTGAATCCCGGGAAGATGGGCTTCGACGAATGGCTGTCGCACGACAACTTCTTCGAGCTGAATCCCTCGTTCTCGCGCAACGGCGGACCGCCGCAGGTTTTCAAGGGCGAGAGTTCGGAGATCCTGATCGATGAGACGATCCAGTTCATCGGTCGGGCGCAGAAGGAGGGAAAGCCATTTTGCGCGGTGGTTTGGTTTGGCTCGCCGCACGAGCCCTACAGCGGTTTGCCGGAGGACCTGGCCTTGTATGACGACCTTCCGGCCAAGTATCCGGACAAAATGGTGAAGCTGACCTCGAACGAAACCGGCGGCCAAACCCAGCGGCCTCTGGGCGAGGTGCTGCGCGAGCGCTACGCGGAGATCACGGCGATGGACCGCGCCATCGGCACGCTGCGGAAGCATTTGGCCTCGTCGGGTTTGCGCGACAACACGCTGCTTTTCTACTGCGGCGACAACGGCACCTCCGGCGACGCGTCGCTCGCGTCGCCCTATCGCGGTGTGAAGGGCACGGTCTATGAAGGCGGCACGATGGTGCCAGGGTTGATCGAGTGGCCGGCCAAGATTTCCGAGCCACGCTCGACGATGGCGCGCGCCAGCACGAGCGACCTCCTGCCGACAATGTGCGCGATCACGGATCAACCGGTGCCGGATCGTCCGCTCGATGGCATCGATCTGACGCCGATGCTGGCGGGAACGATGAGCGGGCGACCCGCCCCAATGGGTTTCTGGGAGTTTGACACCAAAAGCCTGAAGAAGGGCGATCCCTACATCGCCGAGGAACTGCAGGAAGGCACCACGCCGCTGGTGAAGCTTTCTGGCGGCAAGGCCACGCGCGACTTCAAAAACTTCCGCCATCTCGAGATTGTCGAGACCGACTATCGCGGTCCACGGACGATCATTGATGGCGACATGAAACTGGTCATCCACGAAGCCAAGGGCGAAAAGCCCAAGGTGGAGCTCTTTGACCTAAAAGCCGATCCGGCAGAGACGAAGGACTTGGCCGCCGAGCAGCCTGAGACCACCGAGAAGCTCAAGGCGAAATTGCGTGCGTGGCAGGACTCGGTGCTGAAAAGCCTGACCGGTGCGGACTACAAATAGCGGAAGACGAACAGCCGACGTACGGTTAGCCACCTCGCTCCGTCGAGGTGAGCCTTGGAGGTCGTAAGCCCGCCTCTCGGAGCCAGGCGAGGAGGCTACTTTCCTTCCCCTCGATCCTCGATGTTGTCTTTGATGGAAGAGGGCCCCGTTGCTTTCACATCGATCCACGGCTGATCGCCACTCTTGCGGCCGCAGTCGGTGATCATGTTGTCGGTGATGATCAGGCTGCGGCACTCGCCGGTGGACCAGACGGCAGGGCTGGAGAGGCCGCTGAAGCTGTTGCCATTGATGACGACGTTCTTTGCCCCGGCCTCCAGCAGCACGCCCGTGCCTTCATCGATCTGCATGGGCGTCTTTCCCTCAGCGGGTCGCTTGTCCTTGTCGCCGATCCAGGTGTTGCAGAAGTTGTTCGCGGAGATTGTGTCACGGCCGGAGTCACCGCTGACTCGCACGCTGAACTTGTGCGCGATGGTGAAGGTGTTGGCGCTCACCGTGCAGCCCCAGGCATCGCGCAGATCGATGCCTCCTTCGAGGTGGTGGGCGATGACATTGGCGCTGAGCGTGATGCCGTAGCAGTCGCGGTCGAGGATGATGGCGGTGCCGTTGCATTCCTCGATCATGTTGCCGCTGACGACGGAGCCGTAGGTGTTCTCGATGACGATGCCGTGGCGCAGGTGGTCGTCGAGATTGTTGCCGTTCATGCAGAGGTTGAAGGCGTCGGCGCAGTGGAGCGCGTCCTGGTTCTCCTCGAAGTGGTTCGCGTTCACCACGATGTCGTGGCAGCCGTGGATGCGAAGGCCGCAGTCCGCATTGTAGGTGAGGATGCAGTCGGCAATGCGCGGGTCCTCATAGCAATCGACCAGGTGGATGCCATTGCCGCCGTTGTGGTCGATCGACACCCCTTCGAGGTAGATTTCCTCGATGTAGTTGGCGTAGATCCCGTCGCCGCTTTTCGGATTCCCACTGATGCGCAAGTCGGCGACCTGAACGCGCCAAAGGCGGGCTTTGGGGTTTTCCTTCACATTGGCGGGTTGGAGGACAAAGGCGGGCTCGCCGGACTCGTTGCGATTGATGATGTGGGTGGCGGTGCCCGATCCGACGATTCGCGTTTCGGCTGTCTTCACAACGAGCGGTTTGTCGATCTCGTAATTGCCGGGAGGAATGAGAACGATGCCACCGGTTTCAGGCACCGTGTTGAAGGCGGCTTGGAGGGTGTCGAACTTGGCGGCGTTGATCGTGAGGGGCGAGGGTCCGTTCTGAGCGAGGAGCGGAACGGCGAAGAGGGTGAGGAAGGCGAGGTGTTTCATGGTGAGGAGATTCGTGTGGAAGGAAGGATGCCATTCTTGGCGTCCTGATTGGAGGGGTGGGACGGCAGGAATGCCATCCCTCCTTGGAAGGGCGCTCATTCCTTCATCCCATCTTCGGCGCCCCAGGGTTCGATTTGCTTCAGGCCTTTCGGCTCCAGCGCCCGATAGACATCGGGCAGGTCGAAGCGCTCAAGTACGTTCGGCAGCAGTTGAGCGTAGGGCCATTGGTAGTCTTCGGTTTCGGCAATGGCGCTGTAGGAAGTGAGCGCGTTCTTGAGCGTGGTCTGTTTCACCTCGTCGTTGAGTAAGGCCGCGAAGCTTGCGGCCAGGGCTCCCCAACCCCGACCCACGAGGTGGATTTCATCATGGCCTTGATCCTTCAGCCACGTAAGGACACGAAGCACGTCGAACACCTTCTGCCCGAGGTAAGGTCGCCCCAGCATGTTGGCGTGCGCGGCGAGGAAGTAGTCGCTGCCGTAGGGGCGCAGGAACTGATCCTTGCCGCAGATGTCGGGCTGCGACTCGCCGATGCCACGAACGTCCATGGCGTAGAAGGCGGAATCGGGTTCGGCGGCGAGGAGGTCTTGGACGAGCGGTTCGTGGCGGAGCTCGGAATCGGCAGAGCGATGGGATACATAGAGCACGGCGCGCTTGGCTCCCTTCGGGGGGCGGGACGTGAGTTGGTCGTCGTGCAGCCGCGTGACTAGGGCATGAACACCGGGCTCGGTTTCGACAGCGTAGGTTGCGTAGCCTTTGGCGGGATACTTCCGCGAGCCGACGCTGCGCAAGATCCGGAAGTCCGGGACGCCGTCGACGACGGGGAGTTTGAGTAGAGTCCGGGCGGTCTGCTTCAAGGCATCGCCATTCACTTCCCCTCGTGACTGGCTAAGCTGCCGACTCGTTTCCTGGGTGAAGGAAAAGACGGTTCTCGCTTTGCCATCCGCGCCGATCTGCCCGCGTGGCGTGGCCCAGAGGGTCTCGTCTTTCTCGATCACGAGTTCGGGCTCGGTTTGCGCTGTGGAAACCTGGGTCACCGAGTTGAAGAAGCGATACATCGCTTCGCGATTCTCCTGGGTGTAGCCGTGGTAGGTCGGCCCGGTGTGGAGCTGGATGTTCTCAGGCTTTCCGAGAAGCTGGTAGAGGGGTTGCAATCGGGCGAAGGCTTCCTCGGACCCGCGAACGTCAAAAAAGTCCATCTCTTTGGCGAGCAGCACCACCGGTTTGGGCGCCATCGCGGCGAGGAAGTCCGAGTGATCGAGGTCGAGCGCCAACACGTTGGGCGGGCATTGCTCGGTGTCGGCAGGGAGTTCGTTTTCGGCGTTGCGACGGAAGGTCGTGACGAAGCAAGCCGGCGCGGCCATCGTCCAGCGCGTCTCATTGCCGCTGAGCCAGGTCGTTTGGGTGCCCCCGCCCGAGTTGCCGGTGATGCCGACATGCTGTGGATCGACCTCCTCGCGGGTGAGCAGGTAATCGAGTGCGCGGATGCCATCCCACGTGAACCACGAGCCGAGGAACTCCCCGACGAGCGCCTGTTGGTTGCCTGCCTGAATGTGCTCGCTCACGCCGCCTTTGTAGCGCGACTTCAGGCCCTCGCCGAGATACTGAAAGCGTTCGCCTTGGCCGACGGGATCGTAGATCAGCACCACGTAGCCCATTCTCGCCAGCCCTTGCGCAAAGCTCTGGTAAGCCTCCGCGCACTTGCCGTTGAGCGAGTGGCCGCAGACACCGACCACGCCCGGCAGCGGATACTCACGGCCTTTCGGTACATACAAATTGCCTGTCACAGGAAATCCGGGCCGACTTTCGAAGATAACGTTCTCGATGTGATAGGCATCGCGTTCGACCTTGCTCGTGACGCGAGCGTTCAGCGGGGTCTTTTCGGGGAAGGGGCCAAAGCACTCGCGGATGCGCTTCTGCACGGAGGTGACGTACGCCTCGGCATCCGCTGGAGTTTTCACGGCGGCCCTGCGCTCATCGCCACGAGCCTCCGCCGCGCGCACCTGGTCCACGACCCACTCCTGGACCATCCGCGGAAAACGGTTCAACGGTGGCAACTCGTCCTCTGCTCCGACGGAGAGGGTTAAAGAGAAAGCGAGGCAAGAACAGAGAATGGCAGGAAGGAACGGGCGGAGCATGAATCAAGTGGTGGTTGGGACCACTCAAAGATCGCTGCCAAACGCGGGGTTCTGTCGTGGAACGCGATCATTGGGCCCGTCAATGGCAGTCAACGAAAAATCCGATGGAGAGACGGGTCACTCCATCGGATGTTCGGGTTGATTCGATGTGTAGGGGAGGTGTGTTTACCCCTCGGACGTCTCCTCGTCCTGGCCTCGCGTCGGCGGCTTCACCTTGGGGGGTGACGGCGGTTCGGCATCAGGCGTGAGCTTGCCGAGGTAGCCGGGGAGCTCGACGCCGACGTTCTTCGTGATCTCGTGGAGTGGAGGGATGGAGCCGGCGAGTCCGGAGAGGAAGTCGGCGGTGCGGGTCTTGCCGTCGGGCCCCGATCCACTGCCGGAATCCCAGACGGTGAGTTTGTCGATCTTGAGGTTCGAGATGGCCTTGACCTGCTCTTCCACCAGTTTTGGCAGCTGCTCCGTGATCATGAGCTGGCTGGCCTGCTCCGCGCCGCCCGCGGATTTGACGATGGCTTCGAAGCCGTCGGCCCGGGCCTTGAGCTGGGCGAGCGTTCCTTCGGCCTGAGCCTGCATGTAGGCTTTCAAACCGGCGGCCTCGCCTTCCTTCATGATGCGGATCTTCTCGGCGTCGGCTTGGGCGACGAGTTGAATCCGGCGCATCTCGGCTTCGGCGGCAAGCTCAGTGCGAAGTTTGTCGGCTTCGGCTTGGAGGCGAATGCGGCTCTTTTCGGCTTCGGCGAGCACCTCGATCTTCTTGCGCTCGGTCTCGGCATTGACGATGACGCTGGCTTCGAGGGAGGCTTCTTCCTTCTTGAAGCGCTGGCGTTCGGCTTGTTCTTCTGCCTGGTAGGCTTCTTCGAGCGCCTTCGCCTGAGCGATCTTCTCGGCGGCGGTTCCCACGCGTTCGGCTTCGGCCTCCCGCTCACGACGAATGGCCAGAGAGTCGGCGATCTGAACGGCAGAGGTGTTCTCCCCCTGCACAGCGTCTGCAGTGGCCTGAGCCACGCTGATCCGCTTCTCTTTGTCCGCCATCGCGGCGCCGATATCGCCATCACGCTCCTGCTGGGAGACCTTGACCTTGGCCTCGTTGATGGCGCGGGCGGCCGCTTCTTTTCCGAGGGCTTCGATGTAGCCGGACTCGTCGGTGATGTCCTGAATGTTGACGTTGATGAGGCGCAGGCCGACCTTTTTTAGCTCAACCTCGACGCCCTGATAGATGTTGGCGATGAGCTTGTCGCGGTCGGCATTGATTTCCTCAATCGGCATCGTCGCGATGACGACGCGCATCTGGCCAAAGATGATGTCCTTGGCGAGCTCGCCGATCTGCGGCTGGCTGAGGCCGAGCATCCGTTCGGCGGCGTTTTCCATGACGCCGGGCTCGGTGCTGATCCCGACGGTGAAGGTGGACGGAGTGTTGACCCGGATGTTTTGCTGCGAGAGCGCGCCGCGCAGTTGGATGTCGATCGGCATCGGCGTCAGGTTCAGGTAGGAATAGTCCTGAATGATCGGCCAGACAAAGGCGGCGCCGCCATGGTAGCAGCGGGCGGATTTGTTGGCCTTGACGCGACCGTAGACGACGAGGATTCGGTCGGAGGGACAGCGTTTGTAGCGACCCGCGACGAGCGAGACCGTGACAAAGACGAGCACGGCGGCGATGCCGATGAGGATCGGCACGACCAAGGCTGAGGAGATGAAGGCGAGTGGGATCATGGTGTTTCGGGATTGAGGTTGAGGGGTTCTGTCTGAAAGGGACTACACGGGACGCACAATGAAGACGCCCGCTGATTCCATGGCGGTGACCTCGACGGCAGCCAGTTGAGCCAGATCGTGGTCGGCATCCGTGACGGCGGGGGCGGTGATGAGGCGTCCCTGCAGGAGGATCTCGATCTGGCCATGCCCTCCGCGGCGGGCCGGAATCGTGACATAAACCTTGCCGCGTGTGCCAACGGCGCGCTCGTAGCGCAGCGTTCCGTCAGCCGTCATGGACATGATAAACTTGAGGGTCAGGGCGACCAATAGGGCAAACACCAGGCCTGTCACGCAGGCGAGGATGAGGGTGAGAGCCAGGGTCATGCCCGAGCCGAGTCCGAGCACGCCCGCCCAGCCGAAGCCTGTGAGGAACCCCATGATGGCACGCACACTCAGGAGCTTCAGGCCGCCGACGCCTTGGTGGTGGCCGACGCTTCCGTCTTCCGGTGCTTCGAGGTCACCGTCCAAGTCGGAATCCGCATCCCCCAGCCCGAGCAGCGATCCGGCAAAAAACAGAACCTGAATGATCGTGGCAAAGATGGCCACTCCCCAGAAGATCTGCTCGCTGAACGTTAAACTGCTCCACCAATCGGACATGATGCCTCGGTTCTAACGCATGGCGGAGTCGGCGGCAAGCGAGACCGCATTGCACAACCGGCCCGTGATTGTAAGCGGGTGTGGAGAGCATGGAGGATGAAAGCGGGGATTGGTCGAAGCCGTTTGACCCTACCCCGGATGCACCTCGCCTCTATTTTCATCATGGCCGTCGAAGCGGCCGTTTCGCCGTCACCAGCGGTGGTTCAGCCACAGGCTCCGACTGCCAAAGTGACGGCGGTGGAGGCTCGTGCGATCGTTGAGAAGGCGCTGCCCTTCCTTCGGGAGGAAGCGGATGCGTGGATCGAGGATCGCGGGTGCGTGAGTTGCCACCAGGTTCCGTTTGGGATCTGGACGCATGTCGAAGCCAGGCGGAAGGGATTTCAAGTGGACGATGCCAAACTGGATGAGTGGGAGCAGTGGTCCACCGACTGGCGTCACTGGATGCAGCCGGATGCGGAAACGACGGAGGAGAAAGCGGTGGAAGGAAGCGTGGACACCATCGCTCAGCTCATTCTGGCGCTGGGAGATCTCTCGACCGCTGAGGCGACGAAACCGTGGGTCGAAGAGTTTCAGAAGGACTTGATCGGCCTGCAGGAGAAAGAGG
>CAXBNA010000114.1:0-19455 GCA_963976915.1 uncultured Verrucomicrobiales bacterium | reverse complement strand
CCGAGCTCCGCGCCTCCATCCTCCTCTTTTTCGACTCCGGCGATCACGAGCGCTACGTCGCCGCCTGGATGCCGCGGCTGGTCTGGTTCATGGGCCGCTGGATTCATCATGGCGACTGGTATCCGGACAAGAAGATCCGCCTTTTCAAACGCAGCGCCGGACGCTGGCAGGGGCACCTCTCCAGCCAAGTCCACGAGCGCGTGGTCGTCGAGGGTCCCGAGACCACCCTCCAGGGCGATCTGCTCCACTACTCCTTCCGCGACATCCGCCACTACCTCGACAAACACGTGGCCTACTCCGACACGTTTCTCGAACAGCAGCAGGCCGACGGTGTCTCCTGGACCCTGCGCGACACCCTCTTCCGCCCCTGGTGGCGCTTTTTCCGCGCCTATGTGTTGCGGCGCGGCTTCCTCGACGGCTTCCCCGGCTTCTGGATCGCGATGGCCACCGGCTTCTTCGCCTTCATCCGACACAGCCGAAAGTACGAAGCCCAGCTCAAAAACACCTCTCCCACCCCTCCCCCCGCGTCATGATCTCACGCCCACGCCGAAATCGGAAATCACCTGCGATCCGCGATCTCGTCCGCGAGACCGAGGTCACCCCCGGCCACCTGATCTACCCGCTCTTCCTGCAGGAAGGCGATGACGATACGCCGATCGACTCCATGCCCGGCTGCACCCGCTGGTCCATCCGCGGCTTGGTGGCGGAAGCAGGCGAGGCCCACGCGCTCGGCATTCCCGCCGTGGTTCTTTTCCCTCGCATCCCAGACGAACTCAAGACCTCCTGCGCCAAAGAATGCGCCAATCCCGAGGGCCTGATCCCGCGCGCCATCCAAGCCCTCAAAGCCGCCCACCCCACGCTGCAGGTCATCACCGACGTGGCGCTCGACCCCTACAACAGCGACGGGCATGACGGTCTCGTCGCCGACGACGGGCGGATCCTCAATGATGAAACGGTCGAGGTCCTCTGCCAGCAGGCCCTCTGCCACGCCCGCGCGGGAGCCGACATTGTCTCGCCCAGTGACATGATGGACGGTCGCATTGCCGCCATCCGCGCCGCGCTCGATGGCGAGGGCTTCATCGACGTCTCCATCCTCTCCTACACGGCCAAGTACGCCAGTGCCTACTACGGCCCCTTCCGTGGCGCGCTCGATTCCGCCCCCAAGGCAGGCGACAAAAAGACCTATCAAATGGATCCTGCCAATGCCCGCGAAGCGCTGCGTGAAGCGGCTCTCGACGAGGCCGAAGGGGCCGACATGCTCATGATCAAACCGGCCGGGCCCTACCTCGACATCATCGCCAAACTCCGCGCCGCCAGCGCCCTCCCCATCGCGGCTTACCAGGTCAGTGGCGAGTATTTGATGATCAAGAGCGCCTCCGCTGCAGGCTGGATTGATGAAGAAAAACTCGTCCACGAATCCCTCACGGGCATCCGCCGCGCCGGGGCCGACATGATCCTCACCTACTTCGCGAAGGACTTCGCCGCGCGGGCCAAGGCTCAGCTCTGAATCAAAAACGGATTCATCATCCGCTCCCGCCCAATCGTCGTCTCGCCGCCGTGCCCAGGCAGCACCCGCGTTTGATCCGGCAGAGGCAGCAGGTCCCGCTCGATCCCGGTCAGCAGCATTTCCCAGCTGCCGCCGGGAAAGTCGGTCCGCCCGACGCCGCTCTCGAACAAGACGTCACCGCCCAGCACCAGCCCGAGCTCCGGCTGATAAAAACAAACGCTGTCCGGCGAATGGCCGGGAATATGGAACAGGGTCCAATCCATCCCACCGAAACTGGCCGTGCTCCTGCCCTCCAAAACCTCGGACACCTCAAACGCCATCACATGAAACGGACTCCCCGTGACCGCCCCGTAAAGACGCTCCAGCGTCAGATCCCTCGAAAACGGATTCCACGCGAGCACGGGGCACCCGTATTTCTCCACAATCTCCGAAGCGCCCAGCACATGATCAAAGTGTTGGTGGGTCAAAACCAAGGCCCCAATTTTCAAGCCCATAGGATCAAGCCACTCGGCCACGCCCTCGGGAGCATCCACCAAAATGTGAACATCATTTACGGAAAGCAGCCAGCCATTGGTCTGGGCTATGCCGCCCGTAAAGCATTGGAGAGTGAACATCGATCTTGCGAATGAGTCTGAAAGCTCTGGACTTTTCAAGTCGCAACACACAAAATTCCCAGTCATATCAAGCCCGCAGTAGCGTATTAGTTACCCGCAGGACCCCCCAAAGTGCATGAACCCGTTCCGATCGCTCACGCTAGCAGCCGCTCTTACCCTCAGCATCGCAGCCTCGCCTGCGGCCCAAGCTGAGACCAATTTTGGCCAAGTTGCCATGCATGTGGCCTACATGCTTCAAAACCATCACTACTCCCACAAGGACTTTGATGATGATGTTTCGGCCACCCTCCTCAACAACTACCTCGACCTGCTGGACTTCAAACACGTCTTCTTCACCCAGGCGGACGTGGACGGGTTCAAAGCCAAGTATGGCTCCACCCTCGATGATCATGTCCTGATGCGGAACATCTCCCCCGCCACGGAGATCTATGACATCTACAAGCAGCGGGTTGAGTCCCGGGTGAAGTTCATCGAGACCACCCTTGCCAACCACAAGTTCACCTTCGATTCCGACCGCAGCGTCGAGATCAAGCGCGACGACGCCCCGTGGCCCAAGGATGAGGCCGCAGCCGACACCCTCTGGATGGACCTTCTTGAAGAGAGCCTCCTCCAACAGAAACTCGTCGACATCGCCAAGGCCGAAGATGAAGCCGACAAAGCCGCCAAGAAGGCAGAGAAAGCCAAGGCCGCCAAAGCTGCTGGCGAAGACGCCCCTGCGGAGGTCGATGAGAAGAAGGAAGAGAAGCCTGCCAAGCCCGCGAAGGACGAAGAAGAGAATCTCACCGCCGAAGAGCGCGTCCTCAAGGATTACGAGCGCCTGCTTGAGAGCGTGAATGAAAACGATCAGGAAGAGGTCGTGAATTACTTCCTCTCCTGTCTCGCCACGGCCTACGACCCGCACACGGAGTACATGAGCCAGAACGAGATGGACAACTTCAACATCCAGATGAAGCACTCGCTGGTGGGCATCGGTGCCCTTCTTGGACTCGAGGACGACGTCGCTCAGATCCAGGGCATCGTGGTGAACGGTCCGGCCGACAAGCAAGGCGAGCTGAATTTGAATGACCAAATCACCGCCGTCGCTCAGGGCGAGCTTGAGTTCGTCGAGGTGAAGTTCATGAAGCTCCAAAAAATCGTGGACATGATCCGCGGTGAAAAAGGGTCCACCGTTCGCCTGAAAGTCACCCCCGCCGATGACCCAGGGTCCGTGAAAATCATTTCCATCGTTCGCGGCGAAGTGGAGCTGAAGGAAAAACTCGCCAATGCCGAACTGATCTCCACGCCCAAGGAACTCGGCTCGCCGATGAGGGTCGGCTGGATCAATCTCGCTTCCTTCTACGCGGACATGGAGGGCGGCACCGTCAGCACCACGGTCGACGTTCAGCGCCTCCTCATCCGCCTGATGGATGAAAAGATCGACGGCCTCGTCCTCGATCTTCGTGGCAACGGTGGTGGCTCCCTCGATGAAGCCATCAAGCTCACGGGCCTTTTTGTTCCCGCTGGACCCGTGGTTCAGGCCAAGGACTGGCGCGGCAACATCACCTGGAAAGAGTGCGAAAACGAACGCGCGCTCTACGACGGCCCCATGATCGTCCTCACCGACAAGGCCAGCGCTTCAGCCAGCGAGATTTTGGCCGCCGCCCTTCAGGACTATCATCGTGCGATCATCATTGGCGACGACTCCACCTTCGGAAAAGGCACCGTTCAGACCATTCTCCCTGTGGAGCGCTACATGCCCTTCTTCAGCGACAAGAGCCGCGCTGGAGCCCTCAAGGTCACCATCCAAAAGTTCTACCGCATCGCCGGAGGATCCACGCAGCTCAAGGGCGTCATTCCTGACCTCAAACTGCCTTCGATCCGAAACGTGCTCGACATCGGGGAGGCCTCGGCCAAGAACCCGCTTCCGTATGATGAGATCCCAGCGAGACCCTACGCCTTCTTCCGGAAAGAGCCCTTCAAGGTGGACGAACTCCGCGCCGGACTCGAAAGCCGCATCTCCCAAAACCCTGAGTTTCAGTGGATCGCTGACGAAGCCAATCGTCTCAAAGAGAAGATCGACAAAAACACCATCAGCCTGAACCTCGAAAAGCGTGAGGCCGAACGCCTCGAGAACAAAGCTCGCCGGGAAAAGCAAAAGACGGCCCGCTCGGAGCGCGTCGAAAAGCTCGAAGGCGCTCTGTCCGACGACGGCTTCAAAGTCTATCACCTCACCCTCGACAACGTCGACAATGAGGAACTCGTGCTCGAATCCGACTTCACCCGCGAACAGAGCACCGGGATGCGTGTCGCCGCTGAGGAAGAGGGTGAAGAAACCTCCCGTTTCCCTTACGACATCGAGCCCACCAAGCTGGAAGCCATCAACGTCCTCCGTGACATGATCGGTCTCTCCAAAGGCAGCCCCACAACGGCCAAGACCGAGGAGGCCAAAGAAGTCAAGTAAGCTGACTCACCATCCAAGTTCGAAGAGGCCCGCTCGGTTACCCGCTGAGCGGGCTTTTTTGTGCATGCGGGTTGCCCATCGTCCTGCGATCCGTCGTTGCAGGAGTTCGTGCCACGCTCGCCAAAGCAGGTCTGGTTTTTTGCTGCAAACGAAAATGTGCCTCGTTAGTGTAACAAGATCGTTGAGGTCGGGTATCCGAGCAACGAAAGGCCCCGTCTTCATGAGTCATACCCGCTTGAATCACTCTTGCCGCGTTCACAGGATGCTTCTGTCTTGTGCGCTGTTGCTGCTGATTGGCGTGGGCCATTCACAGGAGGCCGTGGTACTCACGGTGGAGAATCAGGTGCAAGCGGCTTCGAGCTCCGGCCCCTGGACTGAAGCCACCGCAGATCAGAAATTGGCGGTGAAGGACAGGATTCGCACGAGGCGGAAGAGCCGTGCCACCGTGCAGCTCACCGGACTCTACACCATGAGGTTGGAGCAACTCACCACGGTGGAGCTTTCGCCCTCGCTGCTGGATGACACCAAGCCCAAGCTGGACCTTGGCAGCGGTGCACTGTTCATCTTCAGCCGCGAAAAAAGCGGCGAGATCGACATCAAAACCCCCGCTGCCAACGGCGCGTTGCGCGGAACGCAACTGTTTGTGAGCGTCGGCGTCGATGGACGGGCCTTCTATCAGGTGCTCGAAGGCAGCGTGGAAGTCAGCAACGCCCAGGGGCGGGTGTTGATCGGCGCAGGCGAGGCGGCGGAGGCCATTCCGGGATCGGCTCCCAAGCGCACCGCTGTCTTGGAGACGTCAAACCTCCTCCAATGGGCACTCTACTACCCGGCAGTCCTCGACCCCGCCGAGATCGAGTCAGAAGGAGGCCAGGGCGATGTGACCCACGGATCGACGGCTTTGGAGGCCTACTCCGAGGGAGACATTCTTGGAGCTCTTGCCATGCCAGACCCGGGTCATGCGGGACTGCAAGCGGCCTTGTTGCTGGCTGTGGGGCGCGTGGACGAGACCCAATCCATCTTGGCTGGGATGGCGGATTCGAGCTCCTTCCGGCGAGCCTTGGCGAAGGTCATTGCCGCCGCGAAGCACGAGGAAATGGAGGATTGGCCGCTTGAATCCATTCAATCAGCCTCCGAAGCGATGGCGGAGAGCTACTACCAACAATCGAGACACGATCTGGAAGCCGCTCGCGAGGCGGCGCGACTGGCCGTCAGATTGTCGCCGCACAACGGCTATGCCTGGACTCGCCTGGGTGAGCTGGAGTTTTCGTTCGGCCGTTCGTCACGAGCCTTGGAGGCACTGGAGGAGGCCTTGCGGCTCACTCCAAAGAATGCCCAGACCCACGCGTTGCATGGATTTGTGCTAAGCGCGCAGAATCGGATCGCCGAGGCACAGCAGGCGTTCCTGCGGGCGACTCAACTCGATGGAGCGCTCGGAAACGGCTGGCTGGGGCTGGGCTTGACGAAGATCAAGCAGGGGCGCCTCACCGAAGGCCGCGCAGACATTCAAGCGGCTGCGACCGTCGAGCCGCTGATGTCCATCTATCACAGCTATCTTGGAAAGGCCCTGAGCGTGGAGGGTCGGGGCGAGGATGCGCAGAAGGATCTGGCGCTGGCCCAAGACCTCGATCCAAACGACCCCACACCGTGGCTCTACAGCGCCATCGAGAAGCAGCAGCACAACCGCAGCAACGAAGCCATCGATGATTTGCAGCGCAGCATCGAGCTCAACGACAATCGCCGCGTGTACCGGAGCGACTTCCTGCTCGATCAGGACCGTGCGGTTCGCAGCGCCAACCTGGCCAGCATCTACCGCAACAACGGGATGGACGCCGTGGCACTGAGGGAAGCCGCCCGGGCGGTGGACAGTGATTTCACCAATGCCTCGGCGCACCTCTTCTTGGCCAACGCCTTCAACTCCCTGCGGGATCCACAGCGGATCGCCCTGCGCTACGAAACGCCCTGGTTCAACGAACTCCTGCTCGCGAACCTGCTGTCGCCCGTCGGCGGGGGTCCGCTGTCGCAGTTTGTGTCGCAGCAGGAGTACTCGAAGCTACTGGAGGCGGACGGTCTCGGAGCCAGCCTGGCGAACGAATACCGCGGAACCGGCGAGATGCGCACGGCGGCGAGCGTCTTCGGGAACTACGGCAACGTCAGTTTCGGCCTCGACTTCTCGCATCGGGACACCAACGGCACGCGTCCGAACAATGAAGCTTCCATTCAGGAACTCTATGCTCAGCTGAAATGGCAGCCCACGAGCAATGACATCATCTACTTCCTCGGAAAGTGGTCCAAACAGGAAAGCGGTGACACCTTTGAAACCTACAACAATCAGCCTCTGGCCCCGCAAGTGTTCTTCGATGAGAAGCAGGAACCGGGACTGCTGCTTGCGGGCTGGAACCACCAATGGGCTCCGGGATCGCAGACCCTTTTCCTCGCCGGTCGCCTGGCCGCGACGCAAAGGCTGAGTGACCCACGCGCCAACCAGCTCCTCATTTCCCGGGATCCCGCAACCCTGAAGCCAGGAATCATCACGACGCCCGGATTCTTCGATGTGTTCTCGGACCCATCGTTTACCGCCGGAGTAGCGGCCGATGGTGTCTCATTGGTTTACTCGCCAGAGCTGGTGGCGGCCATTCAACCCTACCTGCGATCAGGGGCCGTGGTCGGCGTCGCGACCGCGCCCTTCAGTTTCGAAACTCAGCGCCAGATCGAGATCTACACGGCGGAGATGATGCACCTCCAGAAGATCCACAATCACCAACTGTTGGGCGGGTTGCGTTTTCAAATGGGTGAGTTCGAGACGAAGTCCCGGCTCAGCATCGTGCGACCCACGTTTGTCGGGGGATTTGCGACGCCCGCCTTTGATCAGACCGATGTGGTCGACTTTCAGCGCATCAGCGCGTACCTCTACGACTACTGGCAGCCGCGCCCATGGATCACGCTGATTGGCGGTGTCTCCTGGGACCTCGTGGATCATCCGGAGAATTTCCGCAATCCCCCGACCAGTCCGCGTCAGACTCAAGACGAGCGACTCTCCGCCAAGGCCGGGTTCATCCTTCATCCCAGCCGGTGGTTTCAGGCGCGCGGCGCGTTCACTCAAGGCGTGGGAGGCGTGACCTATGACGAGAGCGTGCGTCTGGAGCCCGTGCAAATCGCTGGGTTCAATCAAAGCTACCGCACCGTCCTGTCGGAGAGTCTCGCGGGATCGGTCGAGACCCCACGCTTCCAGAGCATCGGCCTCAGCCTGGAGGGCAGCCTTCCGAGCAAGACGTGGTGGGGCCTCACGGGAAATGTCATCGAACAAGAAGTGGATCGAACGTTGGGGGCCTTCACAGGCTTCAGCTCCGGCGCGTTCCCGATTTCGCCGGCCTACTTCGCGAGCGGAACTCCCCAGTCGTTGAAGTATCGCGAGGAATCGCTGCAATTCACCCTGAACCAGCTCGTCGGGAAGCAGTTTGCGCTGGGGGCCTTGTATCGCGTGACGCAGTCGGAACTGCGCTCGACCTTGCCGGATCTGGTGGCGTTCGGCGCGCCAAACGGGTTCACCCGGGACCGCGCCACCCTGCATGAGGTTGGCGTGTCCGCGAACTGGAACTCACCGTCAGGCTTCTTTGCGCGAGTGGAGGCCAATTTCTTTGCTCAAAGTTTGCACGACGACCCCAATGGTCTGGCCCCGGGAGCCGCGTCGCGTGCAGGTGACCATTTTTGGCAGTTCAATGCCTTTGCGGGCTACCGGTTCCGGCGCAACATGTGTGAGGTCAGTGCCGGTATCCTCAATCTCAGCGACCAAGATTACCAATTGAGCCCTTTGAATCCGTATTCCGATATTGCACGCGAACGTACGTTTGTCCTGCGGTGCCGCTTCAGTTTCTAAATCCATGAGCGAACGCGAGACCGACACCTTTGAAGACGCCGATGCCATGCGGGCATTGTTCTTGGGGGCGGGTGGCGACAAGCACCGCGTCTGGGTTCCGCCCACGCCACAGGAATTGCAGGAATTGCTGCCCGGATACGCGATCGACAAACTGCTGGGCCGGGGCGGCATGGGTGCCGTTTACCGCGGCGTGCAAAAAAATCTGGACCGCCCGGTCGCCATCAAGATCCTGCCTCCGGGTTTGGGCGAGCACGACCCGGCCTTTGTGGAGCGTTTCCTCAACGAGGCGCGGATGATGGCGCGGCTGGCCCACCCCAACGTGGTGACCATCTTCGAGTCGGGCGAGACCCGGAACGGGCAGCTCTACTTTGTGATGGAACTCATGCAGGGCACGGACCTTGCCCAGATGATTGCGCAGCAGGGTCGACTCACAGCCGAGTTGGCCCGCTCCATCTGCCTGAGTGTCTGCGATGCCGTGGGGGCCGCTCACGAGATGGGCATCGTCCACCGCGACATCAAACCGGCCAACGTCCTCATCAGCAGCAAGGGCGTCGTCAAGGTGGGGGACTTTGGACTGGCCCGGCTGGACGATGCCGCGCTCAGCGGAATCACCCGCACCGGGTTCATGGTGGGCACGCCGGACTTTCTGGCACCCGAGGCTCAAGTGGGCGGCGTCGAATTGGACGGACGCGCAGACATCTACGCGGTCGGTGTGATGCTCTACCAGATGCTGACCGGTGCCCTGCCCCGGGGTGCCTTCAAACCTGCCTCAACCCTGGTTCCCGGATTGGATCCGCATTTCGACAGCGTGATCAGCCGCGCCATGCAGACGGAGCCAGAGGACCGCTACCAGACGGCGGCGCAGATGCGGCACGATCTGGAACAGCTCAGCGTGGTGTTGAATTTTCGGGAGGCCAAGGACAGCACGATGGCCGTGCCCGTCGGGGTACTCACGGCTGAACGGCAGGCAAAAAAGCCAATCACAAAGATTTCCACCCTTTCCAAGCCTTCCGGCACATCAAGCACCCAGGCAGGCCGGAATGAGAGAACAGGAACGGCACCGAGACCTCGCACCTGGCTCAGCGAAAAAGCGACTCGGTTGCTGACGACCCTGCTGGCGATTCTCCTCTGTGGTGTCGCAGGATGGCTGGCATTGCGCCGTGTTGGCGAAGGCGTTGTCACGCTGAGTTACGACCTGCCCTTTCTGGTTCATCGCCCCGGAGGGGCCAATGATGTCTGCCTCGTGTACTTGGATCAACTGTCCGGAGATCTGCTGGACCGCAACGTTCAGGCTCCCCTGCTGAAAAAACTGAGCGAGGCCGGAGCCAGGGCCGTGGTCTACGACATCATCTTCGATGGTGACTGGCCGGAGAAAGCCGTGGATGTCGCCTTTGCGGAGGAGATCCTGGCCTACCGGAAAAAGGGCGGCGTGGTGATGCTGGCGGCGGGTCGCGAGTCGCATCAGCAAGCCGGCATCGCCGTCGAACGCCTCATTGTGCCCAACGACACCCTCCTGGATGCAGCGGATGACTTTGGACTGGTTGCCCTGGTTCACGACGACAGCTTCACCGTTCGTGAATTGATCGCCGGAACGCAGGACGACCCCTCACTGACGTGGCAGACCGCCGTCGCGTTGGGAAGCGGGTTGGAGGAAGGGCGGCGCCTCGATCCCCGCTGGATCAACTACTTGGGACCTCACGATGCGATTCCATCCGTCTCGATGAAAAACGTCCTCGACGGCGTCGACCCGGCCTTCTTCCGAGGCAAGGTCGTCGTGATTGGCGGAAAGCCCGGCATCGTCAGCCCAAAGGTGGGAGAGGATCTGTTCAGCACTCCGTTCCACCGGCTCGACCGCCGGGGAAACCTCCCCCTCATGAGCGGCGTGGAAGTCCAGGCCAACGTGCTGGCCAACCTGCTTCACCAAAACTGGCTCACGCGGTCCAGCCAATCCTTTGACCTGATGTTGATTCTCGGCATCGCCATCGTGTCGGGTTGGAGTTTCTCGCGGCTGAAGCCCCTGACTGGATTGTTGTTTGGAGTGTTGGGAGTCTCCCTGCTGATCGCCGCCGGAATCGTGGCCATGCACTGGGGGCAGGTCTGGTTTCCATGGAGCGTCGCCGCCTTTGTCCAACTTCCGGTCGCCCTCGTGGCGGGAACCGGAGCGCACTTCTACGTTGAGCGATTCTTCCGCATCAAGTTGAATGAGGAACAGCAACGCCTGAAGGAGGCGTTCTCACGATACCTTTCGCCGGAGATGCTCAAAAAGCTGATCGATGAGGGGCTTCCACTCAACCCGGGCGGGGACAAAACCCAGGCAGCGATGCTGTTCAGCGACATTGAGCGCTTCACGGATATCTGCCAGCGCGTGTCCGATCCCTACCACGTCGTGGAGAGCCTCAACGGCTACTTCCAGCGGACAACGGACCAAATCTTCGAGCACGACGGCGTCGTCATCAAGTTCATCGGCGACGCCATCTTCGCCGCTTGGGGCGTTCCCTTTGCGGATGACCACGCGGCGGTGAAGTGCGTGCGGGCCGCTTGGAAACTGCATGAGAATTCCGGACTCACCATCGGCGGCGAGCCACTGCGCACCCGCGTCGGCCTTCACTTTGGTGAAGTCGTCGCCGGGAACATGGGCAGCACGAAGCACATCGACTACACCCTCATTGGCGACTCCGTGAATCTCGCCTCTCGCATCGAAGGCCTCAACAAGGCGCTCGGAACCAACATCCTGCTCAGCGAAGCCGTGTTCGAGCATGTGGCCGACGAATACTGCACGCGACGTATCGGACAGTTCCGGGTCAAAGGTCGCCACGATGTCACCACCGTGTACGAACTGCTCGGCCCCACCGTCAGCACCGAGTTGCCCTCCTGGGCCCTCAGCTACGAGGCCGCGCTGGAAGCCTTCGAAAAAGGCGACCGCACCCAGGCCCGCCTCCTCTTCTCCCAAACCGACCAAAACCGCCTCAACGGCGACGGCCCCTCCAAGTTCTTCCTCGAACACCTCGCCAAAGGCGAAAGCAGCGCGGCAGGTGTGGTGGACTTGAAGGAGAAGTAGCGCCATTCCGCTCCCAGCCAATTGAATGACTTATACCTCGCGTCATCACGTTTTGTGAAATCATGCAGCCTCAATCCTTGCCCTAATCCCCTCCGATCAAAGGCAAAGATGAAGGCAAGGAATAAGGCAATGATAAGGGAGGTTCAAAAAACCCGACGACGCTGGGTATAGATCGTCAAGTCGCTCGATTCGACCGGATTCAGGTCACGGGGCCGTGAGTTGGCGCCCCGATGGCTGAAAGTGGCTCATCTGGGTAATATCGGCCTGAAGAACGGGTATTCGACGGTGAAAACCCGGACGCTGCCGATCCGCCTCAATCCCTAGACAATTCGCCCTCCAACAAGTACCCTGCCGACATGAAAGGCACGAGCCTCTTCCTAATCACTGCCATCACGTTCGCCAGCCTTCCGGTTGGCGCGGCGCCCGGTGATTTGGACTCGAGCTTCGGGGTCGGTGGTCAGCTGGTGACCGCCGTGGGTTCGGGCGATGCAGGAGCTCACGACGTGGCGTTGCAAAGTGACGGCAAGTTGGTGGCGGTCGGCTACTCCCACAATGGTAGCGACAACGACTTTGCCGTCGTGCGCTACAACGCCGATGGTTCTCTCGACACGACGTTTAACGCCACTGGCAAGGCGATCGCCGACTTTGGCGGCAGCAGCGATGTGGGCAGCGGGGTTGCGGTGCAAAGTGATGGAAAGATCATTGCAGTGGGGACGGCTTCGATTGCCAGCACCTGGCTTTTTGCGCTGGCGCGTTTTCACCCCGACGGCTCGTTGGACACCAGTTTTGGCGTTGCTGGGACCGGCAAGGTCACAACTACAATCGGCAGCCCAAACTCTCAGACGAAGGCTGAAGGCGTCAAGATTCAGCCCGATGGAAAGATCTTGGTCGCGGGAAGCGCGGATCTCGGATTCGCTTTGGACTTTGTCTTATTGCGCTACAATAGCGATGGCAACCTCGATAATGACTTTGGTGCAGGTGGTCTGGTAAGCACCAATATCTACGGCTACGGCAACCATACCGACACCGCTTTCGATCTGGCGTTGAGGTCGGATGGACAGATCCTTTTAGGGGGGCACAGCACGGGACCTCTCAGAAATGGGTACTTGGTGACGGTGTACAACAGCGACGGCAGTCCAGATGCCAGCTTCGCGACGGGCGGCACTAGATTTAGCGAGGAAATGAACCAGGTCCACTGCGTGGCTTGGCAAGCAGACGGCAAGTTCTTGATTGGAGGCATCAATGGAGGCGGAGCGGGCCGTAATTTCATCCTTTGGCGCTTCAGCGAAACAGGAGTCGCGGACACGACCTTCGGCACCAACGGTTCGGTGGTCACCCCGATCGGGACAGCAGCGGACGTCCCCTATGACATGGAGGTTCAAAGCGACGGAAAGATCGTTGTTGTGGGTTCGTCATACAAAGCAGACACCGGCTTTGAGGACTTCGCAGTGGTGCGCTACAACGAGGACGGCAGCCTAGACACGACTTTCCGAGGAACAGGCAAAGTGACCACGAGCTTTCCGGGCGGCACCTCGGTGTCCCGCAGCATGGTGATCGGCCCGGACGGGCGCATCCTTCTGGCCGGTCAGGCTCACGATGGAACCAAGAATCAGTTCGCACTGGCTCGCTACTTGGGCGAAGGCTCGTTGAGCACCACAGCGCCGGCGCACCATTCCCACTCCAACGACAACACGCCGACGATCGTCGGCAGGGGGACTCCAGGTTTTACTGTCAACGTGCATGTCGATGGCAGCGTGGCCGGGACGGCGATTGCTGACGGGAATGGCGATTGGAGTCACGACCTGACCTCACCGCTGGCTGACGGCTTGCACACAGCCGCAGCGACGGAAATCGACGGGTTCGGCAACACCGGTCCACTGTCCAACATCGTGAGCTTCACGGTGGACACGGTAGTTCCTGCCGCACCCACCATCAGCAGCCCCGGCGAGAGCACTCAGGTCAACAGCCATTGGCCCGTCATCAGTGGCACGGCGGAGGCGGGAACAACCGTGACCGTTTACTTCGATGACGCAGCGGCAGGCAGCACCCGGACCGATGGAAGCGGGCAGTGGAACTTCACGCCGCTCGCCCCGCTCTCTGACGGACCCCACACCCTCAAAGTCTCCGCGACGGATCCGGCTGGCAATACCAGTGAGTTTTCAGTCACAGTCAACTTCTCCAGTCAAGGCGCGCTCTTCGGCGGCCCAGGCAGTCCGGACTCGAGCTTTGGCAGTGGCGGGAAGTTGGTGACCGCCGTGGGTTCGGGAGATGCAGGAGCTCAAGATGTCGCTTTGCAAAGCGACGGCAAGGTCGTGGCTGCCGGTTACTTCCACAACGGCAACAACAATGACTTTTCCGTGGTGCGTTACAACGCGGATGGCACGCTGGACACGGCCTTCAACGGCACGGGCATCGCCACCACCGACTTTGGCGGCAGCGACGATGTGGCCAGCGGTGTCGCGCTTCAAAGCGATGGCAAAATCATTGTGGTGGGAACGGCATCGACTGGCAGCAACCGGCTTTTTGCGTTGGCGCGCTTTCACCGTGATGGCACACTGGATACCAGCTTTGGTGTTGCGGGCACAGGCAGGATCACCACCACTATTGGTAGTCCCAATCCATCTTCGAATGCCGCAGGCGTCAAGATTCAGCCCGATGGAAAGATCTTGGTCGCGGGAAGCGCGGATCTCGGATTCGCTTTGGACTTTGTCTTATTGCGCTACAATAGCGATGGCAACCTCGATAATGACTTTGGTGCAGGTGGTCTGGTAAGCACCAATATCTACGGCTACGGCAACCATACCGACACCGCTTTCGATCTGGCGTTGAGGTCGGATGGACAGATCCTTTTAGGGGGGCACAGCACGGGACCTCTCAGAAATGGGTACTTGGTGACGGTGTACAACAGCGACGGCAGTCCAGATGCCAGCTTCGCGACGGGCGGCACTAGATTTAGCGAGGAAATGAACCAGGTCCACTGCGTGGCTTGGCAAGCAGACGGCAAGTTCTTGATTGGAGGCATCAATGGAGGCGGAGCGGGCCGTAATTTCATCCTTTGGCGCTTCAGCGAAACAGGAGTCGCGGACACGACCTTCGGCACCAACGGTTCGGTGGTCACCCCGATCGGGACAGCAGCGGACGTTCCCTATGATATGGAGGTTCAGAGCGACGGAAAGATCGTTGTTGTGGGTTCGTCCTACAACGCGAACACGGGCTTTGAGGACTTCGCAGTGGTGCGCTACAACGAGGATGGCAGTCTGGACACGACCTTCCGAGGCACGGGCAAGGTGACGACGAGCTTTCCGGGCGGCACTTCGGTGGGCCGCAACATGGTGATCGGCCCGGATGGGCGCATTGTCCTGGCCGGCCAGGCCCACGATGGCACGAAGAACAACTTCGCGCTCGTCAGGTTCTTCGGGACGGACCAGCCTCCCGAAGTGACAACCGGTGATGCAACCGGTGTCGTGCGCTCCGGTGCGGTGCTCAACGGAATCGCCAATCCCAACAACCTCGCCACGACCGCGCACTTTGAGTATGGCCTCACCACCGCCTACGGAAATGTCACACCCGACTTGACGCTCGGAAACGGCTATCTCGACGTTCCTGCGACCAGCGTGATCGGAGGGCTGACTGACAACACGCCCTATCACTTCCGCATCGTTGCGACCAACGCCGCAGGAACCTCTTATGGCGAAGACTCGACCTTCACCACCGCGCCAAACCCACCGCTGGCTTTCACTGGCGACGCCTCGAACGTGAACGCGACCGGTGCCACGCTGGTCGGTGTCGTGGCGCCCAATGGACGGAACACCACCGCTTACTTTGAGTATGGTCTAAGCACCGCGTATGGTTCGACCACGCCCCAGCAGACGATTGGCGCAGAAACCACGCTGGAGAATGTGTTTGAGCCTCTCACAGGCTTGATCTCGGGTGCCACCTACCACTTCCGCCTCGTGGCGATCAATGCAGGGAGTCCGATTCCGATCACGGGTGTGGACAAGACTTTTCGGGCACTACCGTCGCTGCCGGTCGTCACGCTGGGAAGCGCGGCACCGCTCACCACCACGAGCGTCACCCTGAGTGGCTCGGTGAATGCCAATGACGCGAGCACCCAAGTCTTTTTCGACTATGGCACGGATGGCGTGAGCTTTCCCAACAGTGTTGCCGGAACCCCGGCGACGCTGAGTGGTGACACGGCGACGCCGGTGAGTGGCAGTCTGCTTGGCCTTTCGCAAGGCGTGACCTACCACTACCGGTTGCGCGCCGTGAATGCGGGCGGCGAGAGCATGACCGCCTCCGCGAGTTTTACACTCGATCTGCTTTCCGGTCTGACCCAAACCTTCCCAAACGCGCCGCCGAGTGCCGAGGGGTTCCTCTTTGTGAATCTCGCGCCCAGCGGCTTGCTGCACGGCTGGCGTTTTGTCGGCGAGCAGCAGTGGCGTGCCTCAGGAGTTCCCGTGGGTGGGCTCACGACGGGGGATCGCGACATCGAGTTCCGCCCCGTGCCCGGCTACATCCATCCGCCCGCCGAGACGGTGAGCATCGTCAGTGGCGAGGCGGCGGTGGTGCTCACGCGCGACTACTACGTCACCGCCACGAGCGGAAGCGGCGGTATCACGGTGACGCTCAAGCCTGATGCGCTGGCCGATGCCGGGGTTCCCGAAGCGACGCGGGCGCAGTGGCGGCTGCTCGGCGAGGACGACGCTCACTGGCGCGACAGCGGGGAAACCCTCAGAGGCTTGATCCCCGGCAGCTACCTCATCGAGTGCAAGCCGGTAGCCGGACGCGCCACGCCGGTTCCGGGCAATGTCATTGTCAGCAGCGGGCAAACCAGTGCGCCGACGATCACTTACTTCCTGCAGGATGCGACCACAGGCACGCCGCCTGCCGTGCTCGCCTTTGAGAGCGTCACGACCGATCAAACCAAACCCTACGGGTACGTTGGGCAACTCCGCAGCAACGCCGGATCGAGCACCGGCTTCGTGGTGAAACAACGCGTCGTGGCCACCGCGGCCCATGTGGTGTGGGATGACGGCACGCTGGCTGCCGTCGAGGGTCTGCAATGGTCCCTTCAGCGCCATCGGGGAACCTACGAGCCGAAACCAATCCGACCGCGTGGCTTCTACATTTTCGACGGCTACGCCGCACAACGCGTCATCGACAACTCGCCCGGGGACTCTTCCCCAGAATCACAAACCCTCGATGTGGCTGCGATCTACTTCAACGAAGACGCGGGGCGCGGTGGCCATGGCGGCTTCCTCGCCAGTGATCTCGCTCAAAACGAGTTCCTGCTCTCCAACGCGAACAAGATGCTCGTCGGCTATCCCGTCGATGGTATCGCCACGACTAGCCAAGGCCGCATGCACGCCACATCACCCATGAACGTGTCCTTCACGGCCGCGTTCGGTCGCACCTTCACGACGCCGGACATCCGCAGTTTTGGCGGCAACTCGGGCGGTCCGCTCTGCGTGCAGTTTGAAGGCGGAGCCTACTACCCGGCCGCCATCTACCTCGGCGGCACGAATCAGACCGTCGTCCGCGCCATCGACAGCGACGTGGTGGACCTTTTCAACCGCGCCGAGGTGAGCGGCAACGGCGGCGGGAACAACACCGGCGGCGGCATCACGCACACCAGCGTGACCACTTACGGCAGTGCGTCGAATCCGGGGGCGCTTCAAATCCTCATCGAGCCTGCGGCTGCGGTGTCGGGCGGAGGCGGCTGGCGTTTGGCCCCTGAAACAGGCTACCGGGCCAGTGGCGCGCAGAAACTCGGGCTCAATCCCGGCACTTACATCCTGCAACTCACCCCCGTCGCCGGTTACCCTGCGCCTGACCCCCAAAACGTCACCGTCACCGGCGGCACGCTGACCACCCTCACCTTCACCTACGGAGCCTCACCCACGCCGCAGGAAGGTTGGCGTCAGACCCACTTCGGCACCACGGCCAACAGCGGCGATGGCGCGGATGACAACGACTTTGACCGCGACGGGTTCACGAACGCGGAGGAATACACCGCTGGGACGAACCCCACGCTGGCCGGAGACTATTTCAAAATGGACGGGATGAGTCACTCCGCCAGCACCTTCACCGTGACCACGAGCGGCAAGGCGGGTCGCACCTACCTGCTCCAGCGCACCACCACGCTGGCTCCTGACTCATGGGCGACGGTCGACACCATTGGGCCGCTGGGCAGTGACGGGCCCGTTTCATTGACGGATGCGGCAAGACCGAATGACGCGGCGTTTTACCGGATTCAGGTCACGGGGCCTTGATGCCACTTTTGAGGCTGATTTCACGTAATGATCGGTCGTTGGGTGGGTAATCGGGGACAGGCGCTCCATTTTATGTACTCACCCTCCCAACCTGGCCCTTCCCTGCGCACCTGGGCCTTACCAACCAAGCATGGACAAAGTCCCTGCTTCTGACTAGCCTCCCCACGTCATGATATCGCTCCGACACATCGCGCCCTGCGCGGTCATGGCCCTGACGGGCTTCCCGCTGGCCGCTGCGACGGTGGATGCCACTTGGGATTACCCCACGGATGTCCCTGTGGTTGCCAGCAGCTACACCGCCACGGGAAATACGATTGACTTCACGCTGAACGCAGAACCAGACGCCAATCAGTTGATGGTCATCAACAACACCGGCATCGACTTTATCCAAGGCACCTTCAGCAACCTCGCACAGGGCCAGGAGGTCACGCTGACCTACGACGGGATCACCTACAATCTCGTCGCCAACTACTATGGGGGAACGGGGAACGATCTGGTTTTGGTTTGGAAGGAGACGCGGGTATTTGCTAGCGGGGCAAATTTGGCTGGCCAACTTGGCAATGGGACGACCGGTTCTTCCAACGTGTTCGTCCCGTGCAACGCTGAAGCGGGCTCGGCACTTTACGGTAAAACGGTCGTTCAGGTCGCTGCAGGGACCCAACATAGCGTGGCGCTGTGCTCGGACGGGACCATTGCTACATGGGGATACAACGCTTATGGTGCGCTTGGAGATGGAACCACCGTGGATCGGGATACTCCGGTTCGCGTGGACAATTCGTCCGGTAGTGCCCTCTACGGCAAGCTTCCCATTTTGGTGTCGGCGAGTCAGGGGTTCAGTTCATTTACATTGGCTCTCTGTTCGGATGGAAGCCTTTGCGCCTGGGGCAACAATGGGAACGGAGAATTGGGAGACGGCACGTCAGAGACTCGGATTTTGCCCACTGCGGTCAACGTCGCCCCGGGTTCCGCACTGGAAGGAAAGGCCGTGGTTGGAATTGCCTCAGGCAACGGTTTCAATTTAGCACTTTGCTCAGACGGAACAGTTGCTGGGTGGGGAAGTAATCTTTACGGTAAAATTGGAGTTAGTCTTGGAGGGGGCGGAGCGCTTCCTGTTGCAGTCAATACATCGTCTAGTAGTGCCTTGTTCGGGAAGACTGTCGTCGCGATCAGTGCGGGTGAAAACCACAGTCTTGCGCTTTGCTCTGATGGAACAGTTGCCGCGTGGGGTCTAAATGGCGGTCGGCTTGGAGATGGCACCATCAATCCCTACTCCGACTTCCCTGTGCAAGTGATGAACTCGTCAGGCAGCGCTCTTTTCAATAGGACCGTCAGCACAATCAATGCAGGAAAGAAGCATAGCCTAGTTGTTTGTTCGGATGGAACAGTGGCGACCTGGGGGTATGGCGGCGGCGGAACCCTTGGCAATGGATCCACCATTGAAAGTGCGATTCCCGTGTTGGTCAGCACCACGAACGGAGTTTCGTTTCTGTACGACCAGCTTGTGGAGGGTGCCAGTTCGAATGCCCATAACTTGGCGTCTTGTGCCGACGGAACCCTCGCCGCATGGGGCCCTGACGATTCCGGCAAGACTGGAGTCGGCAGCACCGGCGACATACTCTTTCCGACGGGGGTGATTAGCCCGCATTTCTCACACCCCGCTGCGCTTGAGTCGGTGCAGAGGCGCTGTAGG
>CAXBNA010000113.1:0-19524 GCA_963976915.1 uncultured Verrucomicrobiales bacterium | reverse complement strand
GTGTCCTCGACGAGTTCTTGGGCGGTTGATCGTCATCCGATCACCTTCCCTGCCTCTCACTGACCGCCACGCTTTTCAATGGAGCGTATGGGGATCGACGCTTTGGATCAGAGGCCAAATCCAAGCGTCAACACATCGGTCCCATGACTCGCGGTGCCACGGAATCCAAAGCGGTGGTCCTCACCGTACTCCACATTCTTCAAGGGAGTTGTCCGGCGGTCACCCTCAAGACTCTGAGCCCGACTTCGGCAGCATGCCGAGGTACTTCTCGTTGAGTTCCTTCACCTTGGCCTGAAGCGGCGCGAGCTGGGGCTGAAGCTTCGAAAGTTCAGCGATGATCTCTTTGACGGTTGCCTCGCGTTCGGGGATCTCCTTGGTCGCAGCAGCAATGGTGGCCTCAGCATCGGATTTCTGCTTCTTCGTGGCGGCGACCTGGGCGTTGGCCTTATCGAGCTCAGCTTTCTTGCCATCGACACCCTTTTGCTCAGCGGCCAGTTTTCCAGCGGCATCGGCCAGCGCTTTGTCGAGAGGCGCCAGCGCACCCTTCAGCGCGGCAAGGGCTTCTTGAACTGGCTTGGCCTTGGCCTCGTAGTCCTTGGCGAGCTGCGCGGGGATGGCATTCTTTGCCGCCAACGCCTTGTTCTGAGCATCGATCTCCTTGGCAATGCTGTCATGCTGGCCGCGAAGTGGACTGGCCGCTTTCTCAGCCGAGGCCAATGCCGCCTTGGCGGATTCCATTTCCTTGGAAGCCGAGGGAATCCGGGCGTCTGCGGCGGCGAGCTGCTTCTTCGCCTCCTCGCTCGCCTTGAAAGCTGCGTCTCGCGCCGCTTGACCAGCCGCGAGTTGCTTCTTGGCCGAGTCAGCAGCGGCCAGCGCCTTGGACCAAGGGGCCTTCAGCGCCTCCACTGCTTTGGCAGCGGCAGCCTCCGCTGACTTCGCCGCAGCCAAGGCCTTGGTTTCTGGCTCCACCGGCTTTTTGGCGGCGGTCACGCCCTCCAGAGCTTTTTGAGCAGCGGCAACCTTCTGCTTGGCCGCTGCCAGTGCGGCATTGGCGGCATCCACCTTCGGCTTCAACGCGGCCACTTCCTTATCCGCACTTCCCACACCCGACTTGGCTGTTCCGAGGGCATTCTCGGCCTTCTGAAAACCGGCACCCCGCTCAGCAACTGCAGCCTTGGCACTGGCCTGCGCTTTTTTGGCTTCCTCCACCGAAGCGGCGGACTTGGCCAATGCCGCTTTGCGATCCTCAACGACCTTTGCAGGATCCTTGAGCTTGGCCGCCACTTCAGCGAGTTTCTTCTTCAACGGATCGATGACCTTCACGATGGCCTCGGCTGCCTTTTTGGCTGCCGCCGTGCCATCATCGCGAGTTTTCGAAAGAGCAGCAATCTCAGCTTCCTTGGCCGCAACCTGCTTTTTCTGTTCATCGACCTTCGCCTTTGCTGCGGCGCTTGCCGTGCGCGCCGGGGCGATGGCTTTCTCCAAAGCGTCCCACTCGGCCTTCAGGCGGTTGGCCAAGGCTTCATGCTTGGGCAGTTCGCTCGTCGCCACGGCAACCGTCTTCTTTGCCTCCTCCAGGCGTTTCTGGGCCGAGGCGCGAGCAGCTTCGTTTTCTTCCTTGGCCCGTGTGTAAGCAGCAAGTTCGGATTCGAGCGTCGCCAGCTTTTCTTTTTCCTGAAGAACGCCCACATTGAACTGCGCCGCACGAAGGTAGGTCGGAAGGGTCTGACAAATCGCGAGTTGTTTCTTTTCGTCCTCAAGTCTCGCTTGGGTCGCCGCCACCAGCGACTTCGCGGACCCAACCTTGGCAGCGGCATCATCCGAGGCCTTCTTGGTCGTCTCCACCAATTTCTTGGCCGCTTCAAGATCCTTCGGACGCGTCGATTTGGCGGCGTTCAAGTCCGCAAGCTGCTTCTTCAAAACCGCGATGGCTCCGTCGACTTCGGCCAGAGAAGCCGGAACGGTGGCCGTAGACTTGTTGATCTGGTCGATCTTGGCCACGTGTTCTGAAATTTTCTTGGACAGCTCGGTGGCCTTCTCGGTCTGGCCTGCTCCACTCAGCTTGGCCTTTTCAGCCAGAAGAGCGGTCATCGCCTGTTCCACTTTTGAAAGCTCGGCGAGGGCGGCTTCATGTTTCTTGAGAGCCTCCACTTGGGTGGGTTTCTTCGCCTCAGCCTCCTTGACCTGCTTGTCCACTGCCGCGATACGAGCTGGCAAGTCGGCGATTTCCTTCTCCAAGGCTGGCACCTTTGCCGCTGCCTCGTCTGCCGCTTTCTTGGCGGCTGCAGCCGCGACTTCCGCCGCCTTTACGCCTTCAGCCACCTTGGCGACCTCGGCTTCAGTTTTGGGAATTCCAACACGCAGTTCCTCAGCACGTTTCTCCGCCTCAATGATGCGCTGGGCAATGAGTGGGGGATTGCTGTCGACCCGGCCTTTCTCAGAGAAAGCCGAACCGATGTTCCAAAGGATGATTTCTCCACGCCAGTTGGCCGAAACAGCGGTCTTTGAATCATGCAGTGCCACCACCTTGGTCACCAAATCGCCCTGGCTCTTGGCCTCGCCCTTTTTGTTGCCGTTGATGTCCCACAGTCGAATCAAGCCATCATTGCCAGCCGTCATCAACTGACCATCGGGCGTGAAATCGACTGACTGAACACCTCCACTATGGGCGCTCCAAGACTTGACGGCCTTGCCCCTCGCCATTTCCCAAACGGTCACCGTTCCGTCCGCGCTGCAGGAAGCCATCACATTGGAATCCCCCCGCCATGCGAGATCTTGAACGGCCGCCTTATGAGCACCCAGTTGATAAAACTCGCCGCCATTGGAGGCCTCCCAAACCATGACGTTGCCATTGCGGTCGGCCGTGGCCAAGAGCACACCGTCCGGACTGAACGAGACGCCGAGCACCCACTCGGTGTGCTTGCTGATGACGTAGGCTTCTTCGCCCGTCGCCACATCAAACACCTTGACCTTTTTGGAAGGACTTCCGATGGCGATGAGCTTCTGATCGGCACTGATGTCCGCACTCATAACCTGGTCGAATTCCTCGCCCACTTCGGTGATGCGCCGACCGGACTTCACATCCCAAACGACTGCGTGGCCAAATTTGCCTCCTCGTCCGCCACCCATGATCAACAGCGATCCATTGCGGCTGAACTTGAGCGTGCGAGCATAGCCTTCCTCGTATGGGAAGATGCCTGCAAGCTGACGTGTGTCGGTGTCATACAGGAGGATCTGCTTCTGGCCACCCACAGCTAGAAGCGAGGTCCAGGGGCTAGCCGCCATCGCAGTGATGGTCGACGCCCGGGGTGCCACGGCGGTCGGCTCCAAGAGGACATGTTCAGGTCTGGCAATGGGGCCGCTGGGTTTGCCGACGGTCACATCAACTGCGAGATCGACCTTGGGCTTGCTCGAAGTCTTGGCGATGCTGGACTTGGTTTCAAGAATGCCTCCCTCGATCCACTTCACGAGCAGGTCCAATTCCTTCGAACCCAGGGCTTCCCCTTCAGGCGGCATGAAGGGCTCTTCCTTTTTGGCACAGGTCGTAAACAGCCGGCTGCCCTCAGGATTGCCCGCATCCACGACGGCCCCGCCGCCCCCACCAATCATCAACCCACCAAAGTTGGTGAGGTCCAGGTCCCCTTTTTTCTTGTCCGGATTATGGCAGGAAAAACACTTGTTCTCCAGCATCGGGCGAACGTGATCGTCATACGTGATCTTTTCGGACGTGGGCTCCTGCGCCGAAACGACGGAGGCCGCAAGTGCGATCCATGAAAAGGCCGCCCACGGGCGGGGTGATGTATTGGAGATCAGTGGGTTCATGACACAAGGATAGCGCCGCATGGCGGAACAGAATTCGAGGCGGACTGAGCGAGTCGTACTCAGTGGTTGAAGTAAAACTCCTTGGAGTTGAGCAGCGCCCAGAAGACGTCTTCCAGCACTTCCTGCCGTTGCGCGCTACCATCGGTGAGGGCTGCCTGGACAGCATTCCACTCTTTGTCCACAGGCATGCGACCGAAGACGCGCAGGTAAAGGTTCTCAACAATCTCACGGTCTGACTTCTTCGCTGCGATCAAGTTCTCGACCACCTTGCCCTGTTTGATCCGGTCGGTGACCGCATCGCCATTCATCAGGTGCAGAGCCTGCGAAAGAGTTGGCTCCATCTTCACTTCACAGGAGCAAACGGACTCACGCTTTGCCCGACCGAAGGTGGTCAGGAAGTAATTGGAAATGGCTCCGTCGGCAATCTGCACCGCCCGCGCTCCGAGAGGAAGCCCTTGGAACTTGTTCGGCGTTTCCGTGATTTGAGAGATCGCGTCGAGCAGAACCTCAGCCCGCACACGGCGGACGGTGGCGTGGGAGAAGTTGCGCTTGTCACCCGCGTTCGTCTCATTGACGTGGGTGGATCGCTGGTAGGTCATGGACGTGCAAATGTCCCTGATAACCTTCCGGAAGTCGTAGTTGTAGGACGCCAGTTTCTCCCCCAGCGTCTCCATGAGAGCCGGGTTCGAGGGTGGATTCGTGATCCGGACGTCGTCCACAGGTTCGACGATTCCGACGCCATAGAAGTGCGCCCAAATGATGTTGGCAATGTTTCTCGCGAAGTAGGGGTTCTCGTCCGAGGCAAGCCACTCCGCCAGCACCTTCCGACGGTCTTCGCCGGACTTGATCTCCGGTTGGTCACCGCCAAGGAACTTGGGCTTCATGGAGGCCTGGGTGAGGAAGTGCTTCGATTCGCCACTCTTCTTGTTGTAAATGATGACCTCGTTCGGATCATCGGTGCTCTTGCGACCGATCTGGGTGAAGAACGCATTGAACGCGTAGTAGTCATCCATCGTCCAGCGGTCAAAGGGATGGTTGTGGCACTGGGCGCATTGAATCCGCATGCCCATGAACACCTGAGCGACGTTCTCCGTGACCTTGAGCGTGTCCGTTTCCATCTGGTAGAAATTCACCGATGGTGTCGAGACGGTTCCACCTGTGGCTGAAAGGAGCTCGACGACGATCTCATTCAACGGCACGTTCTTGGCGATACGGTCCGACAGCCAGTTGTGATAGAGGATTGCATTCTTGTAGAACGGCGCCCTGTTGGCGTTGATCCCAGTGCGAATCTGAAGCAGCTCGGCCCACTTCATCACCCAGAGTTCGGTGAATTCTTTCCGCTCCAGCAGAGAATCGACCAAGGCTTCACGCTTCTTGGGGTTGGCATCCGCAATGAAGCTGCGAATGTCCTCAGCTTTCGGATAAAGCCCGACGATGTCGATGGTGGCACGGCGGATGAATTCCTCGTCGGTGCAGAGCGCGGAAGGCACAATGCGAAGCTTGTGGAGGTTCTCATCCACCAACTCGTCGATGTAATTCACTTCGGCGAGCTCCGGCCGCTCATACTTCAATTCGTCGGGAATGACGAGCACTTGGGCAACGGCTGTGTAAACATCAAACCGGGCCATCATGAAGGCAGCTCCGCGGTCGCCAGAAGTGACCAATCCGTCTTTGTTGATGGAAGCGACAGGATCATTGTTCGAGCTGAACAACACAAGGTCTGTCACATCGCGATCCGTCCCATCGGAATAGCTTGCCTTGACGATGATCTGCTGGTTGGCATCCGGTCCTTCAAGCAAGACCTGCTTGGGGAAGATGTCGATTCCCGTAACGGTCGCCACATCAGGCTTGTCATCGGGTGCGCCCAGTTTGATCCACTCAATCAGCGTCTGATTGTACTGCGACTCAGGCGGGAAGCATTGGTTGCCGGAGTGCGGCACAGCTCCGATGGATTTTTCAATCAGGGTGCTGTCTTCGGGAAAGGCCAGATTGACCCGACGGCCCGGCATCTCACGCGTGATCCGGATGTAGTCGCCAGCGGGGTCCATGCCAAACAGGGAAATGCGAAATCCATCTTTCCCACGAGCGGCACCGTGGCAACCGCCCTGGTTGCACCCACCCCGCATGAAGACTGGCATCACGTCCAAACGGAAGGAGAGTTCGCGGGCAGCCTGGCCGTCTTTCACCTCAACGGCTGCCTTGGCCGTTTTCGGCCCAAGCGTCGCGATGATTTCAGTATTCCCAGCGGCAGCCGCAGCAGCAACCTGTCCGTCCGCGAGCGTCGCCACTTTCGAGTCTGCAATCTGCACGTTCGCCATGCGAGTCACGTCCATGGTGGTGGCGTCCTTGAAGGTCGCCAGAACAAGCAGCCGCTGACTGTCGTCCTTCGTCTCAATGGAGATCCGCTCGGGAAAAACTTCGAGACGCTCGATCTGGGGAAGCTTCTTCTGTAGCTTCGCGATGGCTTTAAGCTCTGCAGGCGATTTCGCACGCAAGGTCAGCCCCTTGGGCCAGACGGCACCTTCGGAGATCCAGCGCTTGAGCAGGCCTTTTTCAGCGTCCGAGAGTGGACCTCCCGCCCCCTTTTCTGGAGGCATGAACTCATCGTCATCGTGAGGCAGCATCACACGCTGCAACACAAGGCTCTCGTCCGGCTTGCCTGGAACAACGACTGAGGCTCCGGAATCCCCGCCCTTGAGGATATCCTCAGCGGTGTGCATGAGAAGGCCACCCTTGTCCTTATCTGGATTGTGGCACTCCAAGCACTTGGCCTCCAACATCGGCTGGATGTGGGAGGCGAAGTCGACGGGCTGAGGTTTTGGAGCGGCGGCAGCCACTGGTTTGGCAGCAGGCGCACTCGGTGCCGGAGCCACATGGGGCTTTGCAGGAGCAGCCGCTGGAGCTGTCCCGGCCGCAGGCTTCGCTGGAGGAGTGGCCTCAGCCTGGAGAAGGCTCGCACTTGCCAGGAGACCAAGGCCTATCGCTAAAAGTTGGGGGGAGAATGGAGGCTTCATCGTGTCTAGAGACAGTCGTCGGTTTGAGGAGGACATACGCACAGCAGCGCGGAGTTTATTCACTATTGGACGAGTCATTTATTTTGGCAGTTCGCCGCGAGCCTCCATCCGGAGTTGCTCAAGCCGCGACAGTACTTTGGGCTTCTCCGTGGGGGTCTCCTTTTTGGGTTCATTTTTGGCCACGACCGCTTTGGCTGGTTCTGGGGCCTTGCGCGGGGCATCCACCCGAATCGATGAATTGACAGCGACACGATGAGTGCTGACGCCGCCGCCTGGCACGGGCACATCCACCTGAACAAACAGGCTCCCCCGCTTGCCTACGGGCGACTTGTCATTGGTGATGATCTTGAACGACACCTCCTTGGTGTCCTTGGTGATCTTGGAAGGCTCTGTCGGAATGGTATCCGGAAGACCCACGACACGTGCCACGGCTTCCCCTTCGAAAGGACGCGCATGCTCAAGCTTGCACACCATTGTCGCTTCCTTGCCCTGCTCAACGACGACCATCGGGATCTCAGGGGCCGTCAGAAAGGCAGGCTCCGTTTTCACCTCTGTGAACGGAGATGCATTGTAGATGATGCCTTTTCCGGCGTCCGCCTCTCCCAGCACCGTGAAATTCCAGTTCGCTTCTGAGACGGTCTTGGCCGCGAGATTGAAGGTGCACTCGGTCTGCCCCTCCTTGATGTCCAGCGCTCCCAGCGCACTGATGCCCGGCGGCCGCCAGAGCAGATAGACTCGAATGTTTTTGGTGAAGCCCTCGGCACGCTTGGCGACGACCTTCAAGTCGAGCACTCCATCGGAGACGAGGGGCGCTGTCGGCTTGACGATATCCAACTCAAACGGTGCCTCGTCAACAACGGCAATGGGGAGTTCGTCCTCAAATTCTGTGTAGTAAATCACGTTGCCGCTGCGAACCACATCGAACTCCTGCCGCATCCGGCCCACCACATCTTGCTTTGGATCGGTCGGTTTGAGAAGAACCGGTGCGACCACGTGACCGAGTGGTGCATCCTTCGCTGCCTCAAACAAGAGCGGTGCGTTGGAGACGGATTTCGGCACTACCGTGGTCAGCAACGAAACCCCCTTCGGCAACCCTTTGGCTTCGAACTGCATGTCCGCCGAATAGTTTTTGCGGGTGATGTTCACCAGCGAGGCATAGCGCCCACCGCGCGGGATCGCGATGTACTGCCGGGTGTGGCTGTCGTTATTTCGGACCATCGGCGAGGCGTAATAGACCTCTGGAGAACTGGTTGTGAGTTCCAGTCGGTACACAAAATTGGGACCGCCACGATTCAAGTGATCGTAGACACGCAGGTAGTAGTCTCCATCCGCAGGAATAGAAACCGTGCTCTTGCTGTCCAATCGGCGCCGACCACCACCGTCATCGTTGCTTGCCAGCGATTTGCCGTTTGAATCGTAAATGACGATGACCGAATCCAAGGGCGAACCGATGCCCTGGGCAAAGGTTTGGATGTCCAGCTTTTGGCCCTTCTTCAGCGGTACTTTGAAGTAATCCGTGTCCCCTTCTTTCTCAATGACACCATTGAGGGCGATGGGCTCCGCCTTGACGGGCGTCGCGGTTTCACGTGTCTCGTTGGGTTCCACCTCGAGCACATTCTCGAATTCAGAAACCCGAAATGGATTCCCCGAAGGAGCTGCTTTGGCGGCATCCGAAGAGAACAGCATGAATTTCTCCGTTGGCTCGGCTGGAAGCGTCACCTCTTCTTCGAATGAAACCCCTTCGGCGGCTATGAAGCGAACCTTCGTCTTGGAACCTGCCTTTCCTCCAGCAGGATACACCACATCGGGGCGGATGAAGCTGCCCACGTGCAGGCGATAGGCAGATGTGGAACCACCCCGATAAGATGAGTCGCGAATCATGACCACATAGTCTCCGTCTTCTTCCACCTCATAGGAGCAGTAGCCATCCTGGCGATGGAGCATCGTATCGTCGGAGACCACCTTCTCGAACCGATCCTTGTCGAGAACGGCAATGTAGGGATCAAATGTCGTGTAGCCCAATCGTAGCCCCTCGACCTCCAAGCTGATCCGCTGCCCCTTTTTGGCGCTGATCTGAAAATAATCCACATCCTCGGTTTGGACCACGCCCTCGATCGTTTGATTGAATCCGATTTTCTGCGGTGCCTCAATGTCGTTATTGGGTTCCTTCTCTTCCACATTTGGAAACGGGCCCACGTAGAAATAACGGCCACGCGAAAGACCTGTCTTGGAACGGATCCGCATCAAATGGTTCCCCGGCTGCACATCAGGCGCGATGGAAATTTTGCAGGTCACTTTGCTGGTCTCGACCTTTTCGACACTCTTCATTTCGAAACCCTTCGAGAAGAAGACCAGACCCTCAAAGTCATCCAGTTGCGTACCCGTCAACGTCAGTGTGACCTCCGAGCCGCGCTGACCACCATTGGGCGTCATGCTCCGAAAATCGGGCGACGCCGCATTGGAAGCCTGAACCACGAGGAGAAACAAGGTGGACAGAAGAATGAAGGATCTGGTGGAGCTCATGATGTGGGAAAAGAAAGTCGATGGTTCTGTGAGAACTACGTTTGGAGACTCCCCGCATCTTGCGGTGGAGTCGCCGAGGATGATTGCTCGAAAGCGGCGACCCACCGGCCGCCGCTCCCGAAAGTGAACGATGAATTCAGAGCGGTCTGATCAAGCCATCAGCTCGGACATCACGCGACCGCCATTGACAATGTCAATCGGGCGAACGCCATCTGCCATGATTCGCTTCTCGCCATTGATTCCGAGGAGACGGTACATCGTCTTGGCCAAATCTTCAGGCCCGACCGCGTCGCGATCTGGCTCGCCACCGAGAGGATCCGAAGCACCGTGGATGTAGCCTTCTTTCGTGCCACCGCCAGCCATCGCCACGGAGAACACGCGCGGCCAGTGATCGCGGCCATTCGTGCCATTGATCTTGGGCGTGCGGCCAAACTCAGAACTGACAAGAACGAGCGTCCGCTTGAGAAGCCCGCGGTCATCAAGGTCCGTGATCAAACGGGCCAAGGCTTTATCGAGCTCAGGTCCACTGCGTTCAAATGCCGACTTGATGTTGGAGTGGTGATCCCAACCTCCATAGTTGACGGACACCATCCGCACACCCGCTTCCACGAGGCGACGCGCCAACAGCAAGCGCTGCCCGGCCTGATTGCGACCGTACTCATCGCGAAGCTTGTCTGGTTCCTTGCTCATGTCGAAGGCCTCACGGGCCTTTTGGCTGCTCACAAGTCCATAGGCGGCTTGATAGAAGCTGTCCATGGCACCCACGGCATCAGATTTCTCGACCGATTTGAAATGCTCATCCACAATACCCAGGAGTGAGCGGCGGCGATCATAGCGTTGCTCACTGATGCCTTTTGGCACCAACAAGTCGCGCACTTGGAAATTCTTGTCTGCAGGATCGCTGCCCAGAGCAAACGGACCGTAGGCGCTGCTCATGTAGCCCGTCCCCTGCTCAGGGGCCACCATGTTGGGAACCGCGACATAGGGAGGCAGATTGTTCCTCGAACCTTGCTCGTGCGAGATCACAGAACCGAAGCTGGGAAACTTGATCGCCGGGCTCGGACGGTAACCCGTGAACATGTTGTGCGTGCCCCGCTCGTGAGCCGCCTCGCCGTGCGTCATGGACCGGATGATGGTCATCTTGTGCATGATCTTGGCCAATTCCTTGAATTGTCCGCCGATGTACTCCCCAGGGATGGAGCCCTTGATTGGAGAAAATGGGCCGCGATAGTCGGGTGCGGCAAACGGCTTCGGATCCCACGATTCCTGGTGTGCCATTCCACCCGGCAAGTAGATGTGGATTATTGAGTCCGCGAGCGGCTCAAAGGTCTCCACTGCCGGCATCACCGACTCCGCGCGAAGACGAAGCAGCTCGGGGAGAGTCAGGCCGAGGCCGCCTGCCATTCCAACATAGAGAAAGTCGCGACGGCTGACGCCGGAGCGGAGATCCAGATGGTTGCCTTGGCAATTGGGGTGCATTTTCATGGGTTTTTGGGAGTCAGTTAGGGGGGGGGGAAACTACGGTTTAGACGCTCTACGAACGCCAAGAGGCCTTCTTACAACGAGTCACAAAAAAGAATCGACTGCGTCACCTCTCTCTAACGCCCGCCTTGGGGGAACCGGTCACCCAGCTGGAAGAGACCAACTCGGTGATCCACACCTGCTTTTCGGAAAACGCGTCGGAGGGAAACTTGAGGCGCACGGTCAGGGGAATCGGCTGCCCTCCACTGAGATCAAGCCAATGCTCGATCTCCCGCCCCACGTTGCTCGACTTCTCGACGTATCCAAATACGATGCCCCCGTTCGGATCATCGATATGGGTCAGATTCACGCACCGGAACCACGAAGGATCTCCAAACTGGTTTTCAAAATGCCCCCCAGGTGACGCCTTGATTCGAAACAGGACTGGCTGGGACGGCTTGGCCGCCAAAAAATCGCTCCACTCCATTTCTCCCAAGGCCACAAAACTAGGCCAGTCCACCCGATAGCCCTCGGGCGTCTCCACAACGGTCGCCAAACGAATTTCACCCCCGGAAAGCACGACCTCATGCTCCGTCGCCACATCCCCAGCGGTTGAAGACTTGCCCAAACGATCAAAATCCACAGGACGGTCTCCACGTTTTTGATAGTACCGCTGCATCGCGGGCTCCACGGCGGACCGATTCGCAACCCAAGGCAAACGCTGGTTCAGATCCGGTGCGTTGAGAAAGTTTTCAAGAACGATCCGCTGGTCGCCAAATGGAGTCGACTTGACACCCTTGCCCCCGCCCCCTTCGGATGGTCCACGGTCCAGCCCGGAAAAGATGAGTTTGCCGGAGATCGGGCGTGCAGGCATTTCCTCGGGAACCTCTGATTTCTCTTCAGAAACCGAAAATCCAAATGCCTCGTCCTGATCAACCGTCGCCGTCTGCTCGACATCCCCATACTTGTCCGCGAACTCTTTTTTGGCCGACAACCTGTCAAACAGACCGGTGAAGTGAAGAATCGCCGCCAGAGCCACCAACGCAAACACTGCAAGTCCGCCGACGATCAATCGACCCCGCATCCGCTGGATCTCAGGATCCATGCGCATCCGGTCAAAAGCCTCGCCCGTGAGCGGTTGCGGCTCATAAGGCAATTCGGAAACCTTTTCCCCAGACTCCTGGTCGCCCTCCTCCTCGAAGGTCTCCATCAAAAGCGCTTTCCGCTTCACGCGGTTCGACTTCTCTGCGACCTGAAGCATCACCACGTTGCCGCAGTGCGGGCACGGTCGTGAGCGGGTGACATGAGTCACCTGAAACTGCACTGAATTCTCACAGTGCGGACAGACCGCGGAAACGAGGGGCATTGATTGGGGGTGGGGACAGGGAGGATGCAGCCAAAGAGTCCGCATCGCAACCGAGTTGACCCGCGGACGCGGCAAATTCGAACACCATCCATGACAGACTACGCCCCAGACTTCGCGACGTAGTCAACCACGCAAACTTTGTCCAAAAGCGGTTTCAGTTTCGCCACGAAGGCTTGATGCGCCTCGTGGGGCAGATAGGCCTGCAAGCCTGCCGCATCAGCGAAACTGACGAAGAAGCAGTGGGTGAACTCGTCATCCAACCCTTCAGGACTCACATTTGTCCCCCATTCATAGCCGGTGATTCCATCGATCTGCTTGGGCAGTTCGGCAAAGGCAACCTCGATTGCCCGCACCTGCTCGGCGGTGGCATCGTCCTTGAATTTGAACAGCACGACGTGGCGGTAGGGACCCTCTGAGGCCGGATCTTCAGCGGCATGGGCCATACTCATGGAAAAGACAACGGCAGAAAAGACAGCGGCGAGGTGAATGCAAATGCGATGGATGGACTTCATGAAAGGCAACCTTCCTCAACTTCTTTGGAGGAGTCAAGTTGCGCCGAAGCTCACTTCTTCAAGGAATAGTCCGGCCACTCGATCCGCTGGCCCTCATACTTCGGCCACGTCCATGCCGGCCACGATGGCGACTCTGCCCTCACCTCGTCGTAGTATGCTTCAAATCGCACCTTCATCTGATCGAAGACTTCCTTTTCACGGTCTTTGGCATCGTAGGTCTCCGATGGATCCGTCTCGAGATCATAAAGCTCAAAGCCCGTCAAATGGGCCGTTTTGTAAGCCTCGATCTCCTCCAGAGTAATGTCAGCCCCCTTGTCAAAGGGCGTGCCATCCAGTCCGGCCAGAATCTTCCATCTCCCCTCTCTCATGGCCACTTTCACGTCCGACTTTGCCCGATAAAAATGCCAATACATGGGCCGAACCCGCTCAATTGGATTCCCCGTCAGAGCAGGCAGGAAGCTCGCACCATCCAGGGATCGCCCTGCCGGAGGTTGGCACCCGACGACCTCACACACCGTTGGCAGGAAGTCCGTCCCAATCACAGGAATCGCGCTCTCCGTCCCCGGCTCCACCCGGCCAGGCCACCGAACGATGCCCGGCACACGAATTCCCCCGTCATACATGTGACCTTTGTAGGCCCGAAGGCCCGCCGTGCTTCCATAGGGGTGCTTGCCGGTTCGAGCCGGACCATTGTCTGAGGTGAATAAGACGAGCGTGTTGTCGCTGAGACCCAACTCGTCCAACTCCCCCAGAATCCGGCCCACTCCACTGTCCAACTGGGTCACATTGCCATGGTGCGCTCTTTGACTGGGGTCTGGCAGATGGGCGTAGTGCGCCATGTGCTCGGGCGAAGATGCAATCGGCTCGTGGGGCTCGTGGAAGCAGACAAAGGCAAAAAATGGCTTATCCCGGTCCCTCTCCTCATTCAGCCAGTGGACGGTCTCTGCCGCGACAAGGTCCGCCGAATAGCCCTGCTGCGGTCCAACAGGAATTCCATTGCGCACAAAGTTCCAGGGATTCTTGTGGTTCGGCAGGGCATTGTTCTGCGTGGAATACCAGTAATTGAAGCCGTGATCGCCGGGCTGTGGTTGGCCTGGGAGGTTGAACAATCCATTCAAGTGCCACTTGCCAAAGTGTCCCGTGTCATAACCCGCGTCTCGAAGCAAAGTCGCCACCGTCACCTCCTCGGCAGCCACATGCATCGGCGACATCATTGGGATCCAATTGTGAATTCCAACCCGCCAAGGAGTCCGACCAGTCATCAATCCAGTCCTCGACGGGGAACAATTCGCGGCCGCCGCGTAGCATTGCGTGAACCGCACGCCTTCAGTAGCCAAACGATCCAAATGAGGAGTCTTGATCTCCGGTTCACCGTAGCAAGCCAGATCGCCGCACCCCAAATCATCCGCCAATATGAGAAGGATATTGGGGGGTGCTTCCGCCATGCACGACGAAATCGTCCAAACCAATAGCCCGCATGTCCAAAAAACGCCAAATCTCATAGATGGACATCTTGGGCACTCCTCCCGCAGACGCACGGAAAAATCACAGATCAATGACGCCGACATCCAGTCCAATAAGCTCATTCAGAACACCTCCCCGCCACCAAAAAACGGCAGACTCTCAATTTTCCAACACGAACCGTACCAACTCCAGCTCCTGAATTTTCAAGCCCCATCAGAAAAACAAAAAACATTTGCCCAAACTGCTGAAATGAGGAATTATTAACAAACCTAAATAATTAGGGATTCCATCATTTCCCATGAAAACTCTACCCCTCTTTCTTGCGGCTCTCATCTTCCCCTTTGCCGCTCCCGCTTCGGCACAACGAATCCCTGACTTCGTCCCGTCATCGCAAGGATTCTCTTCCGCACCCGCCACATCCGGCTACACCGCCGTGCCTCCTCCAGCCGCGTTCAATCCCGCCCCGATGCCTGCTTACGGTGGCGTTCCCCCGGCTGGATACGGAACGATGCCTCCCCCAACCATCTCGCCCACGGTTCCTCCTCCAGGTACCGGAGCCGACATGATGTACGGTGCCCCGGCCTACGGTGCCCCGGCCTACGGTGCCCCCCCGGCTGACATGGGCTATTCACCCATGGCTTCCCAAGGACCGGCTCCTCTCTTGGGTGGAAACAGCCCAACGCCAAACAATGGCCTTTCAATGCTCAGGTATGACTACCTCTACGGAGGTTATCAATACACCAAGCCATCGAGCGGCAATTTGGATGGCTCCCACGGCCTCGGGCTTGGACTAAGCGTCCAGCTTTTCCAACCCTTCTATATCAAGGGCGGTGCAACTTGGGGCAGCGGTGACGGTGGTGGTCTCGCTGGGGCTACGGGGGCGGACTACGACTTTGCCAGCATTTCTGCGGCAGGCGGCCTCTACATGCCGATCTTCGACAACCTTCACTTCTTCGGAGAACTCGGAATGAACTACACCAGCATTGATGCGCAGAATTCCACCTTAAGCTTCAACGACGGATCGATCTTTGTTCGTCCTGGATTTCGATTCCAGCCGATCAGCAGACTCGAACTCCAAGCAGGCGTCATGGTTGGAAGCTCGGACAACTATGACAGCCGAATGGTGGACCTCTCCGCGTATTGGAGTCTGATGAACCAATTTGACGTCGGCGTCGGAGGCGATTTTGGGGATGAATCAAAGGCCTTCAAACTGGGTGTCCGTTTCCGCTGGTAACTGAGTTTTTCCTGGTGTTGTTCCCTCCATTTCCACGGAGGGATGGAAAAAGAGGGTGCCGGTTCGGCACCCTCTTTTTTTGCCTCGCTTCAATCCACCGATGCGACCGAAAAAAACATCCTTCCTTCGCGATCAATCACTGATAGATCCGAGGTGTCGCACCCGTTTCGTTCCGCCTTTCTCAGCACTTCCGACCCTCCCCCCGTCGCCCACCACACATGCCCCGTCTTAGTTCCAGTCAGCCCCTCATCCTCGCATTGATGATGCCGCTGCTGCTGTCCCAGTGCACCTCAGGATTCTTCCGAAAAAGGGCCGACAAGGAAACCTTTGGCATTCTCGGCAAGAAGGCCAGCAAAGTGCCCAATGTTGGCACGGGCCTCATGGACATCACTCCCCCGCCGCCGATTCAGATGTCGGACATGCTGAAGAAGACGCAGAAACCCGAGTTCCTCGGGGAGCGGAAGTTTGTCGAAAAAGATGCCACCCAACTCACCCTGGCCAAGTCCCTCGGCCTGAGCGTCGAGCGCAACCGCCCCTACCTGCGGCGAAAAGAGATCGTCTACCTTGATGCCTTGGACCTCACAGCCACCCGACAGCGCTTCAGCCCGATTCTCGACGGCGGTGGCGGCACGCGTTTCACGGAGAGACAGGTTGAAACCGGCGTCAATAACTTCGTCCGCACCTCCACTCTCACCACCACTGGAGGTGTCGGCTTCTCCGCCCTTAGCCGCGCTGGCACGCGGATCGCATCGGATCTCACCACGGACTTTGTCCGCTTTTTCACGGGTGGCCTTGGCCGCGCCGGAGATTCTTCTTTGGCATTCAGCCTCTCTCAGCCCCTCCTGCGGGGTGCGGGCTACCTCGCCGCGTCGGAAGTCCTGACCCAAGCGGAGCGTGATGTCCTCTACACGATCCGCGACTTCACACAGTTCAGGAAATCATTCGCGGTCGACACGACCGACAGCTACTTCCGTGTCCTGCAAGCCCGCGAGGCGGCCAAAAATGCCTACATGGCCTATCAGGCCTTCAGCGACACGGTCAAACGAGAAACCGCCATGGCGGAAGCCAATCGTCGATCCAAGTCCTCGCTCGGACGACTTCGACAGGCAGATATTTCCAATGAACGCCGCTGGTACACGGCGGTTCGAAATTACGAGCAGGCCCTCGACAACTTCAAAATCGATCTGGGCATTCCCGTCGAAGAACGCATCATCCTCGACGAATCCGACTTCTCCAATCTGCGCATCATTGACCCGCCCGGAACGCTCGATGAAGCCGTGGAAACCGCGATGTCCACGCGGCTCGATCTGTGGAATGCCCGCGACAGGGTCGAAGATGCCGAACGTCGGGTCAGAGTTGCCAAGCAGGGTCTATTGCCCAGCCTCAACTCCGTCGTCGGATACACAACAAGCAGTCGCCCGGGAAGCCGCGGACTTGAACTCAGCAACCGGCAACGCAACATCACTGCGGGGCTCGATCTCGATCTCGACCTCAATCGCAAACCGGAACGCAATACCCTTCGAGCTGCCGAGATCGATCTTCAGCGCTTCAATCGCGACCTCGAACTCAATGAAGAATCCATTCGCAACCAAGTCCGTACCGCCTGGCGCGATTTGGAGGTCGCTCGAAAACAGTATGACCTCGCTCAAAGAGGACTGGCCTTAAGTGAGCAACGACTCAGCATCGAAGAAGCATTCAACATCGAGGGGCAAGGCACAGCTCTCGATCTGATTGATGCGCAACAGGATCTCATCGACGCACGTAACCTCGTTGTCTCGACTCTCATCAATCACACAATCGCCAGACTCAGGCTCTGGCGGGACATGGGCATCCTCTTCATCAAGAAAGACGGCTCATGGGAACGCGTACTACAACAGGAACCTCCTCGACCCGAATGACCTTACGGCTCAAACAGAAACACTGGCTACTCCTTGCGGCCGCCGCGATACTCATCGCTGCGGGCCTGTGGGTCATGCCAGGAAAGAAGCAGGCTTCGGAGTCAGTGCCCACCTTCATGGTTCAAAAAGGACCCCTTGAGATCAATGTTCTTCAGGGTGGCGAACTCCGGGCGCTTCGAAATTTCGAGGTCCGCTCCGAAATTGCATACACGACCAAGATCATCAGCCTCATTCCCGAAGGCTACTTCATCACGGAAGAAGACATCCGCGAGGGCAAGGTTCTGGTCGAGATGGACGACAGCGAACTGAAGGAAAAGATTCAGGATCACGACATCGATTTCCAATCCACGGTGTCGATCTACATCGATGCAGATGAGAATCGCGAAATCCAGCGCAGCGAAAATCAGAGCAACCTGCGGGCAAAACGAGAGCTCGCTTTGTTCTCCCTAATGGACTTTGAGAAATACCTCGGCAGTTCAGTCGCCACAGCCATCCTTGAGACAGCTCAACTCCCACAGGATGCAGAGAAATTTGACAAGTTTGCCGCCGAGCTTGAGGCACGCGCCGTGCTCGACAGCAACGCTACGCTAGCGACTGCCAAGGATCTCGAATCCACCTCGGACGCGCCCCAAAAAACCACAAAACGGCAGGCTTCGAAAAGCATGCTCGACTCAGATGCCGTCGACCGCATCGATTTCACAGCCTTCCTGGAAAACAAAGGCAACTCCGATGGCGAGGCCTTGCAAACGCTCAGGCAACTGGAGGACAAACTCCTTCTGAGCAAGTCAGAACTCGCTGTCGCCACTCAGAAGGTCGAGTCCTCCGAACGCCTTGCTGAGCAAGACTTCATCACCCGCGCCCAGTTGGAAAATGATCAGGTCAACTTTGAGAAGGTCCAACTCTCGGTCAAAAGCGCCACCACCGAATTGGAACTCTTTCGCCGCTACGAGTTCACCAAACAGTGCACCAAACTGCTTTCAGCATACCGCGAGAGCCTCAACGAACTTCAACGCACCGTTCGCGAGAACCGGTCCCGCTTGGCACAGGTTGAAACCAAATTCCAATCGGCCAAGCGCCGCTACGAAATGGAGCTTGCCAAGAAAGAGGATCTTCAACGCCAACTGAAAGCCTGCGTGATCAAGGCAGAACATGAAGGTCTTGTCGCCTACGGGGACATCAGCGTCTCCAGCTACTACAGCCGCGATCCCATCGAAGAGGGTGCAAGTGTCCGCTTCAAACAGACGATCCTGACCATTCCAGACATGTCGCAGATGGGTGTGTATGTGAAGGTTCACGAGTCTCAGGTCAAAAAAGTCCGTGTGGGCCAACCCGCCCTTGTGACCGTCGATGCCGAACCCGGAAAAATCCTTGAAGGGAGCGTTTCAGAACTGGCCGTGCTGCCTGACTCCAGTGCCTCGCGCTACACGCCCAATCTCAAGGTGTATCCAAGCACGATCAACATCTCCGGCACCCACGCTTGGCTCAAGCCGGGAATGAACGCGCAGGTCACCATCATCATCAATCAACTGGCAGACGTGATGTTTGTGCCCGTGCAGTCCGTCGAAGTGGCCGAGGATGTTCACTTTTGTTACGTCAACACTTCCAGCGGATTGGAGCGCCGGGAGATTTCCACCGGACTCTTCAATGATCAATTCATTGAAATTCGCGAAGGCCTTGAGCCAGGCGAAGCCGTCGCCCTGTCCCTTCCCAAACCAGGATCAACGGACTCTACCCGCCAGCTTCCGCCGGAAGTGGACGGAAGTCAGGCTAAACCCAAGGGCAAGCAACTGGCGATCCGCTAACGCCAAGGCATCGCCAGTCTGACCATGACCGACACAAAGGGTGATCCCATCATCCAACTGGTGGACATTCGAAAGTCTTACCAGATGGGAGCCCTTGAGTCCCAAGTTCTCAAGGGCATCTCTCTCTCCATCTGGCCGGGAGAATACGTCTGCATCATGGGGCCATCAGGCTGTGGGAAGTCCACCCTCCTAAATGTGCTCGGCTGTCTCGATCAACCCACCTCGGGAGAGTACTACCTCGGCGGACGAGACGTCGCCAAACTCGACGACGACGATCTCTCCGAAGCCCGCAACACCAACCTCGGATTCATCTTCCAGTCCTACAATCTCATTCAGCAGCTCACCGTTCTCGAGAACATCTCTGTGCCGATGTACTATGGCGGGGCCGATGACAAAAAGATGCGGGAAGTGGCGGAGCGTCTCGCGGG
>CAXBNA010000112.1:0-19638 GCA_963976915.1 uncultured Verrucomicrobiales bacterium | reverse complement strand
GGTCATAGCGCTGGACGCAAGGCTTGCTGTGGGCATCGGGTTCAGGCACTTTTGCAGCCTAATAGTGATGCTGTTGACCCACCGACAGAAGTGTTTTCCATTCACTAGTTGTCAGAAAGAATGACTCTCCCCTCGCTGCTTCAATCGCTGACGAACGTTGAGCGTGAGTTCATTGCCGGATTGGACTACGGAAATGACGCGGAGCAGCACCGTTGCGCTTTAGACAAAGTGATCGCCTCCAGCGGGATCGTCGATTTCGCGTCGCAGGGATACTGGTATCCATACGAGGTTATTGAACTTGGGAAGAACTGGCTGCAGGAAGGACATGAGCGGGAATATGCTGCGTGTCTCGGGATCGTCTTGAAGAACATTGAAACTGGACACGACCAGTCGAATGACTTGGAGTGGATCATTGAGAATCAGGCCGACTCAATCTCACGGCTGCCTTCGGAGTTGCGAGCTGTGATCACCGAACTCGTCGAAAACATCAGCAACAATGCAAACGGGCGTCACTCCTAATGCCTGACCCGCCTCCATTTCCAACCGGTGTGACTGCTAAAACCTCAACCAGCAGTCGAAGGCTCGCCCCCGGGGCAGGCGTAGGAGGACTCGTCGTTCGGGTGAATGCGCCACCTGCCACTTTGAAGGCTTGACTCCCAGCCTTGGTTCTCGTGCACTAACGGCATGACCGAACGGCGCGAGATTCTATTGCTGCCATTTGGCTTCATACTCCTCGGCTGTCAGGTCGAAGGCAATCCGTTGGAAATTCATCGCTGCGAAGCGTCTGTCGACAAGCTTGAAGGTGATCCGTTTGAAGCAGGAGCGATATCGACCAGGACTCACATCGGAGTGCTTGATGGTGCGGAATGGGCCGGAGAGGTGTCGCGATCACTGAATCGGAGCGGACATGATTTGCGTGTGGACATTCCAGCGATGGGAGTCATTGCCCGGGTGCGTTTTCTCGATTCGAACGGAAAGTCAGTTGCCGAAGGCTGGATCTATTTGCCCGATGGTGAATTGGTCATGTTCACCCCCGCAATGATGAAGATGAGAGTTCCCAATCTAAACAAAGCGGGACTGACGTTGCTTCAAGAGAAGGACCCGATAATGGTAGAACGGCTGCGAACTCTGATGGATTCCCACGGGCTTCAATGGGATCGCTTGACCAATCAATGACCTCAGCACTTCGGCGATTGTGATGACCCGATGACATTCAGGCGGAGAATTTCCAGGATGCCTTCGCCGCGCTGGTCAAAGCCAGCATTAATCAGGGGTGCGAGCACTCGGGTGTGGTGGTGAAGGGCGACACTCTGCAGTCGCGACTGAATCAGCCGATTCGACTGTCCGGAACGATGACGGTGCTGGAAGCCTACGAAAGCTTGGCCGAGCAGATTGACGCCCAAATCGACTGGTCGTCGGGCTACTGTCTCTTCCATGACGGCACCTATTCATCCGCCCCCCCTGTGACCGGGCCCGATCCGTTTGCTCCGTCGGAGCATTGAATGGGCTAGTCGTTCAGCGGATTTTCCGGTTCCAGGAATCGCGGTATGTAGTGCATCGCTGAAATCCAAATTCATTGAGAAGCGCCAGGCAGTTTGTCCATCGCGACGGGTTCCTCGGGACGTTCACGGGGCAGCTCGATCATGGAAATGAGTTTCCCGTTTTCATCTCGCAAGATCAGGGTGTCGAAGAAGGGCTCCAACTCTGGTTCATGGTAGTATTCCTCCTTTATCATCCGGCGAGGCCCTGGTGCCATGAACGACTCTCCATCTCTCAAGGGTGTGATTTGAAGGTTTCTTCCGACGTAGAAGTACTTGATGGCAGTCAATCTGCACCCATCGCGCAGATGCCAAGTTTCGGATGCGTGGGTGTATCCTCCCCTGACACTCCCTCTCCCTGAACGGACGCTAGGCAGGCCCATCAACTGGAATTGATAGAATATCTCCTGCCGAGGGATCCCCTTTTCTTCCGCTGATGCCCGCAGGGAGTCCATTGCCAGAGGGTAGTCGGCCGAAGGCGGTTGGTTGGAGGATGGTGTGCACGAGCTTGCGAGACCTATCGCAAGCGCCAACACAGCAGGCGCATGAATGCGTTTCATGAAGATAAAACAGCAGATCCGGCCACGAATGCCAAGCCTCATGGTTTCCAGTTGGACGGCGCCATCAAGACCGTTGAAACATCTTTGCCGATGACATCATCGATGGCATTCTTCGACAGGCCAGCTGACAACTTTCCGGTGGTTGCATCAAGGATGAAGTATCCATCGGCGATTCTGGCTAGCGCACCAACCATCGCATCCTCTACTCGTCCGACAATTTTCTCATCGACGATTCCGATCTCTCTTACTGAAGAGGAAACCACGACTTGGCTGCCCCGAGCCACAAAATACCCGTCGCCGTTCACCACCTCGTACGACCCCAAAACGTAAGGCCCCACCAGCGGAACATCTGGATCTGGGCCACGCCGAAAGTCACAGCTGAGAATAAGGGCCGTGACAAAAGCCGCAGAGATCCATCGACCCGCGAGTTGGATGTGATGTGACATTGGATTCATAGCCGACGTAATGGTTGATTGACCATCGAGTCATGAACAAAGCTGCATTTGCCAGCGGTTTTGGCGGAGGTCAATTCGTCGGCGAGGTTGAAAACGAGGTTGGAGAGGGAGTCTCGGCGAAGAGCAGGGGGCAAGGAGGAGATCCTGAGGACTGAGAACCTTAGTGAGGTCTATGCGGCTTCGGTGGAGATCCGGGCCGAGCGGGAGCGATATCGGCTGGAGTTGGTGGGCTAAATCACTCTGGACAATTTGTCCAGAGTGGGGGACTGTGCTGCATGCGAATCATCAAACCGTCCACGGTTCGTGGCTGGATGCGAGAGCATTCAGGTACGAGGCCTGGACTGGAGATGTGGCTGGATTTGATGCAGTCGGGACGTTGGAGAACCTTGGTGGAACTTCGGCGTACCTTTCCATCCGCAGATCTTGTCAAAGTCGCCAGCGGGCGGCGGGTTGTCGTATTCAACATCAGCGGAAATGCGTTCCGGCTCATCGCCGCCGTTCACTTCAACACTCAAGTCGTGTTCGCCATGGCGTTCATGACTCACGCTGAATACTCGAAAGACTTTTGGAAAAACACGCTATGAAAGCTCGAACTACCTCCGCGCCCTCTTCGTTTGAGAAACTCCCGCAAGACTACGCGCTGCTTTGCCGGAAGGTTTGGTTGCCGCGTCCCATCCGCGACGCGACCGAATATGAAGCCGCATTGGTGGCCATGGAGTCTTTCTGGGGACGGGAAGACGACATGAATGCGGATCAAACGGACTGGTTCCAACTCGTGACTTCACTTGTGGGCGACTACGAAGACGCTCAAAAATCCAAACCCAAGGCAAAACGACTTCCTCTGGCCAAGCGGCTCGCTGGATTGATCGAGATCCACGGACTGACAGCGGCGGACTTCGGGCGACTGCTGGATCTCGAGCCGAGCATGGGCGGCAAGATCCTCAAAGGAACCCGCCAACTGACGGTTTCGCACATTCAGAAGTTGGCGAAGTACTTTGGGTTGCCTGCGGAATACTTCTTGGAGGGGTGATTGGTTCGTCGGGTGTTGCTTTGAGCAATGTTTCTGCGTCTGCACCCTTGTCTCCACTTTGGTGTTGTCGGTGGGTTGTGGATCGTGAGAGATTCAGGGAATGAAACTCCTGCGTTGTATGGGCTTGCGTCATGACCTGACGGTGGTCGGAGTCGTGTTCGTCGTTGCCTGTGGTTGTTGCTTGGGGCAGGAAGCTGAGGAGGCGACCGATGAAGCATGGTCTGTGCGCTCGTATCAGTTTCCACCGAACGGATTGGATGTGCCTTGGGAGGATGGGCAACGGCTGAAGCTCATGGATAAGCCTTCGGTTGGTGCGGTGGATGAGGAGATCGAAGAATACATTCAGACAAGTTCCAGCATCTTGGCTCCGGTTCTCAGCCTGAACGTGGGTCCATTTCCCAAGGGGTCATTGATGGTCGCGGATCTTGAGCACGGCGAATTGGCCGTGCGGACGGCTGAATCCATGCATGCTTTGATGGAGTTGTTCGAGGACAACGCCAACAGGGACTCAATGCCGCGCGTCATCACCTGCACATTGGATGTCGTGGAAGTCGATGAAGCGGTGGCTTCAGTCATCGTGAATCGGGCGCTCGGTTCTGGTGACCACAGATCGATTTTGCAGGACTTGGACGAGAGGGCAGCCGCTGGTGAGGTGAAGTGGGTCGCGACCAAGCGACTGGATTGCGAGAGCGGTCAGCGTGCCCCGATCCAGTCCGGTGGCCGCACGCTTTCGCCGCAGGCGGTTTGGATTCATGCTGATGGAACCTTAGCGCAGACCCTGACGGAAACTGCGGGCGAAATTGAAGTCGAGTTTGACCCGTTGCTGTCGGCCACTGGTGAAACAGTGTATCTACGTTGTGAGTTGCAAATTGCCTCGCCATCTGGAGGAGGTCGTGAATTGGAGGTCATCAAGGGCGGGCGTCAGGTTCTGGCTATTCCTGTGGAGGATCGTCATTTTGCGGAATTGACGACGGACGTGACGATACCAAATGGCGGCTCCCGATTGGCCGGGATGTGGGATGCTGCGCAGGAAGGGCGGAGACAGCTCGCATTCATCAGTGCTAATGCGTTTACCCCACAGCTAGCCGAGGTAGGACAGGCCGAGCAATGGCTCAGGGCTCACGGGGATCAGGTCGAACCGCTGCCTTCAAAGACGGTGTATCCGCCCGCGCCTGACGATGAGGTTCCGTGGAGCATCCCTGAGGGAATGTTGGGACATGTTTTCAATTTGGAACCAGGCTCTTTCATCGTCATGCAGGACAATGCGCCGTTTCTGAAGCGAGATGGTGTATCTGCCGATCCGTTTGCTTCGGACAAGGTGATCACTCGGGGCATGTCCCCTCATCATCTGTTGGAGCTGGCGGGAATCCCGTTTCCGAAAGGAGCGGGTGCCATATTCGACCCTGTGAAGTCCACATTGGTCGTGGTGAATCATCCCGAAGCGATCGAGCAGGTTCGGACTCTCTTGGAGGCGGACCTTGGGCAGAGAGAGAAGTGGATCACGCTCGTCTTGCGAGTGGTCGAGGCCAATGCACAGGAGATGCGAAGGTGGAGCAGGAAAGTAAGGCAGTCAGAAGGCCACCAAGAAATGTACGAAGCACTTATGACGGGCGACCATCGAATGGTCACCGAGGCCTATGTCGGGTCCAAAGTTGGTCAGCGGGTGAGATTGAAGGCAGGGCTGAGGCACCCTGTTTGGAAGGACGCGGTAGCTCAAGAAGCTCCGTCGGTGCCTGATGAAGAAGTTGTTTCTACGGAACGCTTACATCGTCTTGGAGCGGTGGAGTATCGGACGGTCGGTCTCGAGTGGGAGATGGACACCTCGATCTCAGAGGAAAACGGGACCGTGGGTATTCGCATGGCGTTGGATTTTGATACCGCACCTCCCATCGAGAGGAAGACGGGCTCTGTGGTCTCGACGCAGTTCTTTGAAGAGAGCCTTCAGACCACCCTCCAGATGCTGGACGGTGAGAATCGACTGATTGGAGTGTGGACACCTGCCACGCCAAATGGCGAAGAGCGCTCTGATGTGCTGCACGCGGTCTTCTTGGAAGTGCGAGTGGTGGATCTTGGGGAGTGAGTGGGGGACGTGACATGATCTGGGAACGTTCGAGAAGAATGGGCTCGGCTGGGGCCACTCCCTCCGGTAATGGCTTGACTCCCGGTCGCAGATTTCTTGCATTAGCGGCATGACGGAACGGCGCGGGATTTTGGCGGGTGGGAACTTCATTGTGGATCACGTGAAGTTGATTGAGTCGTGGCCGGAGCAGGACATGCTGGCGACGATTGTGTCGGAGACGGCGAGCAATGGGGGCGGTCCTTACAATGTGCTGAAGGATCTGGCGGCGATGAGGGCGGGGTATCCGCTGGAGGCGGCGGGCTTGGTGGGGAAGGACGCGGATGGGGACTGGATTCTGGCGGATTGTCGCGCAGCGGGGATCGATGCGCGGCAACTGCGGCAGACGGCGAAGGCTCCGACCTCTTACACGGATGCGATGACAGTGGCTTCGACGGGGCGGCGGACTTTTTTTCATCAGCGCGGTGCGAATGCGTTGCTGGGAGCTGCGGATTTTGAGTTTGGTTCGACGAAGGCGCGGTTGTTTCATCTGGGCTACCTGATGCTGCTGGATGAGATGGATCGGTTGCTGCCGGATGGAAGCACGGTGGCATCTCAGGTGCTGGAATCGGCGACGGAGGCGGGGCTGCTGACCTCGGTGGATGTGGTGAGCACGGAGAACCCGGACTTTCGTCGGATCGCGGAGGCAGCGATGCCGCACACGGATTACCTGGTCTTCAATGAGATCGAGGCCGGCAAGGCGGCAGGTGTGGAACTGCGGGCGCGGGGTGGTGTGGACCTCGGGGCGGCTTCGGACGCGGCGCGGTCGTTTCTGAAGCGGGGTGTCCGGCGGCAGGTGGTGATCCATTTTGAAAACGGGGCCCTGGCGGCGGATGTGGATGGGACGGTGACGATGCAGGGTTCGCTGCGGCTGCCGGCCAATTACGTGGTGGGAGCGACGGGGGCAGGCGATGCCTTTGCGGCCGGGTATCTCCACGGCGTGCACGAGGGCTGGCCGACGACGGAGAGCCTGACGCTAGGCGTGTGCGCGGCAGCGGCGTGCCTGACGCACCCGACGCCGTCCGTGGGCCTGCGCCCGGTGGCAGAATGCCTTGCCTTGGCGGAGGAGTTCGGGTTTCGTGCGGCATGAGTGATTTGCTGACCCAAGAGGCCATTGAGGCAAGACTGGCGTTTCTGCCGAAGTGGACATTGGAGGACGCTCAATTGGTGTGCGAGTTCCGCTTCGACACGTACCTGGCCGGCATCGAGTTTGTCAGGGCTCTTGCAACGGAGGCCGAGGCGTTGAATCACCATCCGGACCTGTTCGTGGGATGGCGCAAGGTCACGGTGAAGCTGACGACGCACAGCGCGGGCGGGATCACGCCCTTGGACTTTGAGATGGCCGAGCGGGCGGATCGCTGCGCCGCGAAGAATGGAGGTGCGGATGCTGTTTGATACGCACACGCATCTGGGGAGCCATCGTTTCGATGACGATCTGCCGGAAGTGCTGGATCGGGCGCGTGTGGCGGGGGTGAGTCGCTTTCTGGCTCCGGCAACCGATCTGGAGAATGCTCGCAAGCTGCTGCGGATCGCGGAGGCTCACGAGGATGTGTGGGTGGCGGTGGGCGTGCATCCGACGGATGTCGATACGGTGAGTGGCGAGGACTGGATCGACGAGCTGCGCGAACTGGCGAAGCATCCCAAGGTGGCGGCCATTGGAGAGATTGGTCTCGATTACTTTCACAAGCCGCCGGAGGGATTCGATCTGCCCGCGTGGAAGGCGCATCAGGCGATGGTCTTGCGGCTCCAATTGGAACTCGCGGTGGAGTTGGGCTTGAACGTGATCCTGCACAATCGCGAGAGCTGGGAGGACCTCACGACGCAGGTGCTGCCGTTCAGTGATCGACTGCGGGCGGTGTTTCACTGCTTCACCGGCGGACCGACCGAAGCGCAGCAGGTGATCGAGGCGGGGCATTTGATCTCGTTCACGGGCATCGTGAGTTTCAAGAATCCGGGGCCTGCGGGTGAGACGGTTCGCGAGGTGGTGGACGGGCAGTTCATGCTCGAAACGGATGCGCCCTACCTCGCGCCAGTGCCGCATCGCGGGAAACGCTGTGAGCCAGCCTACGTGGCGGACACTGCGCGTGCCGTGGCTGCGATGCGGGGGACGAGTTTGGAGGACGTGGCGCGGGTGACGACGGAGACGGCGTTGGGGTTTTTCAGGATGTGATGAGATGAAAGCGCAAACGAGAGTCCCAGTGAAGGAACGGATTCGTGAGCGGGTGCAAGAGAACTTTCAAACGGTCGAGGCGATGGGTGCGGCGATGGTGATTGGGGGCTGTGTCTGGTCATGGCTGATGCTTCAAGTGTATTTACTGATCTTCTACGGTGGCCCGTGGTCGGGATCGTATGTGGACGCCTTGGTCTATCACTTGCCGGTGGTTGAGGTGGGCTTTTCACTTCCGGCGTTGTTTTTGGGCGGGGGAGTGGCCCAGGCGGCGTGGGCCGTCCTTGTGTGCGAAGCGATTTCGCGGGGAGCAGTACATCGGGCGCAGGTCATGACGATGATCGTTATTTCATGCGCCGTGACTCTATGGGCTTCGTGGACCGTCTATCGTTCAGGTGGCTACCTATATGGAATGGCGGCCTGGCAGCTCGAGAGTTGGAAGGAAATGCAGCAACGGTTTCCCGAGTTCGAGGAGCGGATTCGGGAGGGCGAGGAGGTTCTGGGCCGGTATGTGAGGAGTCTGTGATGGGTTGGAGTGAAGCCTTTAGGCGATCACCACAGGTCCAAGGTCCTTCGGACGTTCTCAATGATTGCCTAAAGGCTTCACTCCAGCTAGGAATTGCGAAGTGGGTCTGGGAGGAACCGGATTTGCCGCAAAGGGGCGGAGGAGTGGAGGGGGCAAAGAGAAATAGGATAGGAATCCTTTGCCGCCTCTGCCTCGTTGCTCCTCTGCGTTAAAATCGAAGTCCTCAAGACGGACAGTTCGATTCCAACGGGGGATTGCGTTGGTGGCGGTTCTTGGTGATGTAGGAGGCATGTTCACGCCTGTGCTCACTCCTGAAGGTGCCCTCTCGTTTGAGGGGCAGGCGGGTTCGTCGGTGGAGCGGAAGCTGATGGCGGCAGGGTCGCCGGGTGGGCTGCTTTGTGTGTTGGGGACGGAGGGATTGGCGGCGGAGTTGGAACCGGGATGGCGATGGCTGCGGGAGTATGCGCGGCTGTTTTTTTCGCGGCTATGCCGGACCAAGGATGCGCTGACGGTGGAGTTGCCGACGGAGGAGGAACGCGCGGCTTTTCTTGCAACGGCACCTCCCTTCGCCGGGGCAGAGTATTTGAGCATGGAGGTCTTGGAGCGTTGGTGGCAGGACTTGGCAGAAGTGGTTGAGCGCCGGGCCGTGGACGGGGTCGAAGCGTGGTTGAGGGCGGAGTGCCCGGCCTGGCATGTCGTGGGGCGGGTGACGTTTCATTTGGCGGAGAACAAGACGGACTCGCAGCGGCCCTTTGCATTTTTGGCGACGTTTACGGAGAAGCTCAGCGCGTCTGGACAGCCGCAGCATCTGCCGCTGGCGCGGGCCTTGCAGTTGTACGCGGGACAGAAGGATCAGGCGGCGCTGAAGGCCCTGCTGGAACCGGTGCGAACAGCGGCGGAGCGATCAAAACTGCTTCGGGAGTGGCTGGAGACGAAGCGGCTTTTTCAGCCAATGGCGATGTCGCCGCAGGAGGCGTTTCGGGTGCTGCGGGAGACGGAGCTTTTTCAAGAGAGCGGCATTGTGATGAAGCTGCCGGACTGGTGGCGGAGCGGCAAGGGACCGCGCGCGGCGGTGTCGGTGACGATTGATGCACCGAAAAGGACGACGCTGCACGCGGGGACGCTGCTGGGGTTCAAGATCGAGCAGAGTCTGGATGGTGAGCCGCTGACAGAGGCGGAGTGGGAAAAACTCATGAGTGCGGAGACGGGCTTGGTCTCGCTTCGTGGAAAGTGGGTGGAGGTGGATGGCGAGCAACTGCGCCAAGTGATGAAGCACTGGCAGCGGGTGCAGTATGAGGCGGGTGAGGCGGGGATCGGATTTCTCGATGGGATGCGATTGCTGGCGGGATTTGATTCGCGTCAGGCGGCGGAAGCTGAGGGGGGCGTCGAGATGGTCCACGATTGGAGTGAGATCGTGGCGGGGAAGAATCTGGCGGGCCTGCTGGATCAGATGCGGGATCCGACGGAGGCAGAGCCGCCGCCGAACTTGCGGGCGACGCTGCGGCCGTATCAGCGGAAGGGGTTTGCGTGGTTGCAGTTCATGACGCGGCTGGGGCTGGGGGCGTGTCTGGCGGATGACATGGGATTGGGCAAGACGCTGCAGGTGATTGCGCTGTTGCTGGCGCGGAAGGGAGATGGGGGCAGAGAGCGGCGGGCTGGGGACAGCCCGCCCTACCTTTATCAGGCGGGGGGACCTGCCTTGCTGGTCGTGCCGGCATCGTTGGTGGGGAACTGGAAGGCGGAGGTGGCGCGCTTTGCACCGGAGTTGAAGTTGTTCATCGCACATCCATCGGCAACGTCGCGGGACTTGGTGGACCTGGCGGTTCGGAATCCGGGGTCGGCATTGCGGGGGTATGATGCGATGCTGACGACGTATCAGTTTCTGCAACGGACGGAGGCGTGGCAGGCGCATCCTTGGAGCATGGTGATCCTGGACGAAGCGCAGGCGATCAAGAACCCGGGAAGCGCAAGTACGAAGGCCGTGAAGCGTCTGCAGGCACCAACGAGGGTCGCGTTGACGGGAACGCCGGTGGAGAATCGTCCCGGGGATTTGTGGAGTTTGTTCGACTTTTTGAACCCGGGTTTGCTGGGGGGCTCGGGGGCGTTTGCGCAGGCGGTGAAGGAATGCTCAAAGCGGGCGGAGGGTTTTGCGCCGCTGCGGAAGCTGGTGAAGCCGTACATCCTGCGGCGGATGAAGACGGACAAGCGAATCATCGACGATCTGCCGGACAAGATCGAGACAAAGGCCTGGTGCAGTCTGACGAAGCGGCAGGCGACGATTTACGCAAAGATGGTGGATCAACTGGCGAAGATGCTGGCGGATAAGGAGATGGAGCCGATCAAGCGGCAGGGGTTGGTGCTGGGGTTCTTGATGAAGTTCAAGCAGGTGTGCAATCACCCGAGTCACTGGAACGGCGACGGGGCCTGGAACCCGGAGGACAGTGGCAAGTTCACGCGGCTCGGAGAGATCTGCTCGGAGCTCGCCGAGCGGCAGGAGCGGGCGCTGGTGTTCACGCAGTTTGCGGAGACCTGCGATCCGCTGGCTCGGTATTTGGCGACGGTGTTTGGTCGCGACGGATTGATCCTTCATGGCGGGACGGCGGTGAAGAAGCGACCGCAGTTGGTGGAGGCGTTTCAGAAGCCGGGTGGACCACCTTTCATGGTGATCAGCGTGAAGGCGGGTGGAACGGGATTGAATCTGACGGCGGCGAGTCATGTGATTCACTTTGATCGCTGGTGGAATCCGGCGGTGGAGAATCAGGCAACGGACCGGGCGTTTCGGATCGGACAGAAGCGCAATGTCATGGTGCACAAATTTGTGTGCCAGGGGACGATCGAGGAACGGATTGATGCGTTGATCGAGGAGAAGATGGGGCTGGCGCAGGAGCTTTTGGGGACGGGAGCCGGGGCAGAGAAGCTGCTGACGGACATGGGGGCGGAGGAGTTGTTGGAGTTTGTGCGGTTGGATGTGGGATCGGTGGGTGGGTGATGTTTTTTGGACAGGATTGACGGGATGGCATTGGGATCAACAGGATGACTTGCTGACAGAGAAATGGGGGGCAAAAAGATGGGACGGGAGTTTCTTGGTGTGGGATTTTGGGATTTGTTTTGATGGGTGAGGTGGGTTCGGGTAGGGGTTGGGGATGTGGTGGTCCTATGAAGATGTGCGTGAGCAGAAGGCTCGGGTCGAGCGTGAGATCGCGAAACGGGTGAAGCGTGGGGAGACGTTTGATGTCTTGGCGGCACCGTCGGGAAACAAGAAGCTGTGCACGACATTTTGGGGACAGGCGTGGTGCAAAAATTTGGAGGCGTATCAGGAGTATGAATCGCGGTTGCCACGCGGGCGGAGCTACCTGCGGCAGGGAAAGGTTTACAACCTGGTCATCGAAAAGGGAAACTTGAGCGCGGTGGTGGCGGGGTCGGAGTTGTATGAGACAAGGATCGAGATCAAGCCGCTGCCGCCGGTGCGGTGGAAGGAGATCGTGGAAGAAAGCGCGGGCCAGGTGGGATCGATGCTGGACCTGTTGTCCGGGAAGTTGGGCGACGGATTGATGCGGGTGCTCACGGACACGGAGCGAGGGCTTTTTCCGAAACCGAAGGAGATTCGCTTCGATTGCTCGTGCCCTGATTTTGCCGACATGTGCAAGCATGTATCGGCCGTGCTCTACGGCGTCGGGGTGATGCTGGACACAAAGCCGGAGCTACTGTTCACACTACGCGGGGTGGATCAGGCGGAACTGCTGGCGGATGCGGGAGAGGCGACGGTGGCGGAGCTGTCAGAGGGTGAAGGCGAGTTGGCGGGTGCGGATCTGTCGTCCTTGTTTGGGATTGACTTGGCTGGAGTTGTGGACAGTCCGGCCCTTGAGGAAGTGGAGGCGGAGGAACCGAAGCCAACGAAGAGCAAGACCCCGGTGCGGCGGAAGAAGAAGGCGGCACCGCGCTCTCGGGTGGAGAAAGAGGCAAAGGGAGAGGTGGTGAAGAAGCCGCAGGCGACAGCGAAGAAAAAGACCGCCAAGAAAAAATCGAGGGCGCGCAGGAAATCCGATTGAAGGATTCCTGAGTTTCAACTCTTTGGAAGCTGATGTAGCCTTGGATCAAGATGCCAGAAACGAAGGGTGTGACGGTGGCGAGTCCGATGGATCGGGCTGGCATGGCGTATGCGGCGGAACGGGAGCGGATGGTGAAGGAGCATCTTGGTGCGCCGGGGCGAGGGATCAGGGATGAACGCGTGTTGGCGGCGATGCGGCGGGTGCCTCGACATTGTTTTGTGCCTGAAGACATGCAGGACTTGGCTTATTCGGACAGACCGTTGCCGATCGGTCACGACCAGACCATCTCGCAGCCATTCATCGTGGCACTGATGACGCAAGCACTTGAGTTGAAGGCGACGGACCGGGTGTTGGAGATCGGCACTGGGAGTGGGTATCAGGCGGCGGTCTTGGGTGAGTTGGTGGCGGAAGTGTTTAGCGTGGAGATCGTTGAATCACTGGGCAAAGGCGCGGCGAAGGTTCTTGCCGAGCTGGGGTGTGACCATGTGCGCACTCGAATTGGCGACGGGCACATCGGCTGGCCTGAGGAGGCCCCCTTTGATGCGATCTTGCTGGCGTGTGCGCCTGAACGCGTTCCTGAAGGGCTCGTTGACCAGCTTGCGGAGGGTGGGCGAATGGTCGTGCCGGTGGGCGCCGTCGAAAGGCCTCAGGAACTTCTGTTGCTTCGCAAACGGGGAGAGAAGGTGATTCGGGAGTCTTTGATTCCAGTGAGGTTCGTTCCCATGACTGGGAAAGGGGTTGAGGATGAGATGAAAAGCTTAGCCGAGAGGGACAAGGCGTCGCTGCTGCTCTTTGACGGGGTCTGTCATCTGTGTGAGGGCTCGGTGCAGTTCATTCTGAAGCACGAGCGGGATTCGGAGATTCGGTTCGTGCCGATCCAGTCGGAATTGGGACGACGGCTGTATTCGGAAGCAGGATTGGAGCCAGAGGCACCCTCGGCGATGCTGTTCGTGGAGGGTGGCGAGACGTTTGAGGGGTCCGAGGCGGCGCTTCGGGTGGCGGCGCATTTGGGTGGCTGGCCTCGGCTGGCGCTGGTCGGCCGATTGCTGCCACGTTTTCTTCGAGATGGAGTTTATCGGTTGGTGGCGCGGAATCGCTACCGGTGGTTCGGAAAGCGGGAGGCGTGCATGATGCCGGAGCCGGGGCAGGCGGAGCGGTTTCTTGCATAGAAGAGTTCGGGCTTGTCAGTCGGCTGCGTTTTTTGTCATGCTGGGTGCATGAATCGAATTTTTGGCATTGGATTGGGCGTGTTGTTGGGAGTGACGGGATTGCTGGCCGAGGAGGAGGGTTTTGTGCCTCTTTTCAATGGTGTGGACCTCAGCGGGTGGAAGGTGCCCGTGGGAGACAATGGGCACTGGAAGGTGGTGGACGGAGTGATCGATTACGACGCTCTCAGCGAGGGTCCGGACAAGGAGAGGCATCTCTGGACGGAGCGGGAGTTCGGCGATTTCGTGTTGAAGATCGACTGGCGGATCAAGAAGACGACCGGGCTGTATGACATGCCGATTGTCCTTCCTGACGGGACGCACAAGCTCGATGAGGACGGCAAGGAGATCAAAATCCCGACGCCGAATGCGGATTCGGGGATCTACCTTCGAGGGTCCGGCAAGGCTCAGGTGAACATCTGGTGCTGGCCGATTGGCAGCGGCGAAGTCTATGGCTACCGGATGAACAAGGAGATGCCGCCGGAGGTGCGGGCGGGCGTGACGCCCAAGGTGCGGGCCGACAATCCGGTGGGGGAGTGGAACACCTTTGTGATCACCATGAAGGGGGATCGACTGACGGTGGAGCTCAACGGCCAGACCGTGATCGAAAACGCGCAACTACCGGATGTGCCGGAGCGCGGGCCGATCGCACTTCAGCATCACGGCGGGATGAACCCGAAGACGGGGGAGTATTCGGCGGCATCGAGCTTGATGCAGTTCCGGAATGTCTCGATCAAGGAGTTGGATTGAAGAGAGCGAGCAGAATGCTCGTGGTACGGGTTCACGGGCAGGATGCCCATGCCACATTTCACAGGCAAAATGCCCGTGCTACTCGGTCGGAAGTTCGACCCTCGGGAAGAGGGGGCTGGGCTTGTTGAGTTGGTGACCGGCGGGGAGGAGCCCCCAGTGGAGGCCTTTGAGCTGGAAGCCGTCGGGTTTGGTCCAGCCGATCTGATCGCGAAGGGCGGTCATGGCGGTGGGCATGATGGGCTCCAAGAGGAGGCTGACATGGAGGAGGGACTCGGCGAGGTGGTAGAGGACACTGTCGAGGCGGGCCGCTTGGTCGGGCTCTTTGGCGAGTGAGAAGGGCTTGGTGACGTCGACGAAGGCGTTGGCCTGGGTGACGATTTTCCATGCGGCGGCGATGCCGTCATGGATGGCCCAAGCTTCCATTTTCTGAGGATAGGCGGTGTGGGCTTCGGCGACGACGGTGCGGAGTTCTTCGTTCACGGAGTCGTCGTAGGTGCCGGGTTGGAGGACGCCTTCGCGATACTTGTGCGCCATGTTGAGCGAACGGTTGAGCAGATTGCCGAGACCTCCCGCGAGCTCCTTGTTGTAGGACATGATGATGCGCTCCTCGCTGAAATCGGCGTCGTATCCGGTGGCGATGTCGCGCATGAGGTAGTAGCGGAGTCCGTCGGGCGTGAAGGTGGAGGCGAGGTTGTTGGGATCGATGACGTTGCCGAGGCTCTTGCTCATCTTGGCGCCTTTGATGTTCCACCAGCCGTGGACGAGGAGTTTCGGAATCTGCTCATCGGGGAAGCCGCAGGCGTGGAGCATGATGGGCCAATAGACGGCGTGGGCGGGGACGAGGATGTCCTTGCCGATGACCTCGGCGTCGGCAGGCCAGAGGGAGCCGAAATCGGGCAGGCCTTCGTTGCCGCACTCGTCGGCGAGGTAGCCGGCGAAGCTGATGTAGTTGGAGAGGGCGTCGAACCAAACGTAGTTGACGAAATTTTCGTCGAAGGGCAGGGGGATGCCCCAGCTGAGGCGCTCTTTGGGGCGTGAAATGCAGAGGTCCTGGCCGCCGAATTTGTCGAGGGAGTTGAGGACGTCGTTGGCGCGGAAGCTGGGCGTGATGAAATCGGGGTGGCTGCGGATGTGGTTCTTCAACCAATCGATGTGATCGGAGAGACGGAAGTACCAGTTTTCTTCCTGGAGCTCGACGACCTCGCCCCATTCCTCGCCGAAGTTTCCGTCGGGGCCGCGCTCTTTGTCGGTGAGGAATTGTTCTTGGCGGACGCTGTAGAAGCCGGCGTAGCTTTGTTTGTAGAGCTGGCCGCAGTCATGGAGCTTTTGGAGCATGGCCTGGACGACGCGCTTGTGGCGGTCGTCGGTGGTAGCGGCCCAGCCGTCAAAACGGACGTTGAGGAGGTCCCAGAGGTCGGTGAAGTGCTTGGTGATGCCATCGACAAATTCCTGTGGGGAAAGTCCGGCGGCGTCGGCGCTTTTTTGGACCTTCTGACCGTGCTGATCGACACCGGTGAGGAAGAAGACCTCGCGTCCGTTGAAGCGCTGAAAGCGGGCCATGACATCGGCGAGCACCTTTTCGTAGGCGTGGCCGATGTGCGGCGGCGCGTTGGTGTAGTCGATGGCGGTGGTGATGTAGTAGGGCTTCACGGAAAATGGTTCTGGGTTCGGAGTTCCAGGTTCTTGGTTTGGAAACTCGATGGTCCGAAGGTGGGCCGGAAAGGTGCCCCGATCAATCTTTGACGACTTTTCCGCCGAGGGAGAGGATGCGGGCTTTTCCCTTGGCGTCTTCGGCTTCGGCGATCTGTCCGTTGCGGACGTACATTTGCGAGAGAGAGGTCCAGGCGAGGAGGTCGTTGGGCTTGAGGCTGGTGGCCATCATGCCCGCACCGATGGCTTCCTTGACTTGATCCGTTTTAAGCAGCGCCATGCCGAGTGCGTGCCAGCCGTCGAAGAAGTTCGGGTCGGCGGCGACGCACTTTCTGTAGAGAACCACGGCCTCCTCGATCTCTCCGACGGCGAGGTGGCCGTTGGCATCGTCAAAAAGGGTGTCGATGTCTTCGGCAGGGTCGCTCATGAGAGAGGCGGGCCGTTTAGGCGAAATCGATCAGCGTTTTGAGGTTGGAAGCCGCACGGCGATTGTTGAACCAAGCGCTGAAGATGCGGAAGCGTTCCATGCGCTCCGTGGAGGTCTCGATATTCGTGCGAAGGCTCTCGGCGTCGTCACGCTTCCAGAGTTCCTTGTCGTGGACGTAGACGAGCAGGGCTCCGTCGTCGACCGTGACCGGCTTGGACAAACCGCCGGGAGGTGTTCCTTCAACCTGTCCGGCAATGAGCACGCCATTGGGCATGTCAGCGGGGGGGCTTTGGACGGTGATGTCGGGTTGGGCTTCGAGCGTGAGCTTTTTCTCCTTGGCGAGATCTTCGATCTTCTTGCCTTCCTTCAAGCCTTCGGCCAGGGCGTTGCGGGTCTCATTGACCGCTGCGGTCATGGCTTCCTGGGCTTTCTGATCGAGCAGCGCGGTCTTCACTTCGTCTTTCACCGCATCGAGCGTCTTAGGCTCGGCAGCCTTGATCTCGGTGACGTTGAAGATGTAGTAGCCCTTTGAGCCCTTCACGGGATCGCTGATGGCCAAGACATCGGGATTGCTCTGGAAGATGGAGGTAATGACGTCCGCTTCGTCCTTGAGCGCTTCCGGTGGCGTGGCCTGAGTGAAGAGGGGCTGGGTGGTGACCTTCTCCTTCAACTCCGTGGCGAGTTTTTCGAGGGTGGCACCTTGTTCTTGGGACTTTTCGTTGAAGGCATTGACGCGCTCGACGATGGCGTTCTGCTCTTCCTGGCGAACTTCGAGTTCCTTCTTGTCGAGGTCAGCGGGGTTCTCAAACAGAACGTAGGAGATGGCGCGCTGTTCGTCGGTCATGAAGCTGTCCTTCCGCTCTTCGTAGTAGGCCTTGATCTCGTCATCGGTGACTTTGACGTCCTTTTTGAAATCGTCCAGCTTGAAGGCCATCGTGGAAGTCTTGATGGTTTGATAGCGGCTGGCATACTGCTTCTCGGCAGCGAGCGGGGATGGAGCGTAGTTCTTCGTGACGAGTTCCTGCAGCTTGGAGAAGCCAATGCTGTATTTCACGATCTCCAGCATGTCCGCTGGTGTCATGCCAAGAGCGCTGAGGTTTTCCTCAGCACGCTTTGCGCGGCTCGGATCAAATTTGCCTTCGACTTGAAAAACGGGCAGGGCTTTCAGCGATTCGCGCGCCTCGTCGTCCGAAGGACGAATGCCGATCTCGTCCATTTCGTGGCGGAGGACCAGCAGATTGAAAACGATGTCCCCTTGATTCATTCCGGCGGAGCCGGGCTGGTAGGAGATCATCATGAGTTGCTGGGCCAGGTCGTAGAGGCCGAGCATTTGGGCGAGTTGGAGGTAACGCTCGAAACGCTTGTATTCGGCGATGGTGTACTCGTCACCGTAGATCGAAAAGGCGGCGTCGGTTGGCTTGGCACCCCGATCTGTATTGGGCCGCGCACCACCCCACATGGAGAAGGTGATGATGATGATCACCGCGATGAAGATCAGGAAGGGTCCTTTGTGACGGCGGAAAAAGTGCAGCATGGTCGGTCTGTGGTGAGATTGGGGGGCGGAAATAAGGGCCAACGGCCCTTCGGAGCAACTGAAAAGACGCCTCAGCTGGTGCCGGGAGCTCCCTTTGGGCGGATTGTGCCCGCCCCAGCGTCTCCCTGCGCGAGCCGGTTTCTCAGCGGGCGGGGCGTGAAGTCAGCTGGAAGGCCGGATCACAATGATCTGGCCAAGGAGGGACTCTTGCTCGACCTGAAGGTGGCTGAGCTTCATCAGTTCCAGCACTGCGAGGAAGGTAACGATGACCTCGCTCTTGCTGGCGGCGTCGCTAAACAGGGTTTCGAAGACCATGCGACCGCCCACAGGGACGATCTCCAGCAAGTGCTCGATTTTGTCCGCAACGGTGAAGCGGTCATCGACGATTTCGCGGAAGTCGGTGCTGTCCTCGAAGCGCTTCAGGACGCGCTGGAAGGCGCGGATGAGGTCGAAAATGCCGACTTCGGCGATGGGCTGGGGGGCCTCGGTCAGGTCGGGAAGCTCGGGGGTGGTGGCGAAAAACTCTTCTCCTTTGGCCTCCTGGGCACCGAGGAAATGGGCTGCGTCCTTGAATTTCTTGTACTCAACCAGCTGGCGGATGAGCTCCCAGCGCGGATCGTCCTCCTCGGCATCCTCTTCCGGTGGTTGCTGGATCTTGGGCAGAAGCTCGCGGCTCTTGATGTACATCAGGTTGGCCGCCATGACGATGAACTCGCTGGCCAGCTCAATGTTGAGCATCTTGAACGTGTTGATGTAGTGAAGGTACTGCGTCGTGATGCGCTCGATCGAAACATCATAGATGCCAATCTCGTCCTTCTTGATCAAATAGAGCAGGAGATCGAGGGGGCCCTCGAAAATCTCCAATCTTACCTTGTAGTCCGCGTCTTCCACGGCGGCGAGCTAAGCGTGGAATGCCGGGGTTGCGAGAGGAAAAACGGTGTCAGGGGCGAGAATGGTGGGCGGAGGTGTAGATGAGCCGAAGAAAGACCTCGCCATCTGAAGCGCGGGGGCGTTGTTTGAGCCCCGCTCCCTGGAGCTTTGTCCAATCTTTGCTTTTTTGGGATCCATGGCGTTGGGGGATGGGATGATTTAAGGCTGCGGTGGATTGAAACCCGGGGGTGATCGGCTACAGTGGAGGCATGTCGCTGAATGGACCGTCCAAGGAGAACCGGGAGATCCCGGCGTTTCCACCATGGTTGGATCTGCCGCCGGGCTACATCGTGAACGATTGGATCCATTGGCAGAAAGGAAAACTGGTGGCGCGAAGGTTGCGGGACAGTCCAGATTTGGTGTTGGTAGCGAAGGGGCGTCTGAATGGGCGATTGGATCGGCTCTGCAGGGCGGAAATCGAGTGGCTGGAGATCCTGAATTCCTGCGATGTGGAAGAGATCGCAGGAATCATGGAATCGTCTGATCATGAAGGACAGCGCCTTAGATCCTCAGCGCCTTTCAATCGTGTGCCTTTCGTGAACCCTGAAGAGATCGAAGCGATCCGTGAAAGAGCTTACTTTGGATGACTTGAAAGCAGCGGGAGCGGTCTTCCGCCGCTGCGTGCCTGATCTGGGAGCGGTGTATGTCTTTGGATCCTGCGCCGTATCAGCCCAGTTTGGCAATATCGCGGGGCACCTGCG
>CAXBNA010000111.1:0-19784 GCA_963976915.1 uncultured Verrucomicrobiales bacterium | reverse complement strand
ATTGCCCTGGAGGGTGTCTTCCTCAAGCTGGCGGCGGGTGAGGCGCTGGACGGACTTTTGCAGGGTGCGGAGTTCGCCGAGACCGACGCGGACGCTTTTCAAACAGGCCTCGACGGTGTGAAGAGGACGCTCGATGAGTTCGGGCTCATTGCCGAGCATCGCGCAGACGGCGGTGAGTTCGTCGGTGAAGACGGCGGCGCCGGGATTGGCGATCTGGCGCAGAGCCCCGATGAGGGTGGAACCGTGGGCGTCGAAGTAGAGGCGGCGGCGCCAGTCCTTGCGCGGCGGTTCCTCCAGCCAGCGACAGCGGGTGAGGTGGTCGAGCACGCGACGCGCGACCTCGTTGGGCGGCAGGGTGGCGATGGGTTCGTCGGTGGGGGTTTCCTCCTCGTCGGGATCGGGTTGAAACTCCGGGTGGCGGGCGAGGAGATCGGCAGTGATGGCGAGGGCTTCGCCGCGGTCGAGGCCCTCGGGCTGCTCCTCGCAGGCGCGGTCGAGGGCGTCGAGCACATCGACGTAGGCGGGGCCGTTGCGACCGCTGAGCACGCGGAAGAACGCGGGATCGCGGACTTCGTTGTAGAGCTGAGCGGAGAGGAGTTCGGCCATGGCGGGCGCTCAGCTCTCGCTCTCTTTGAGGTAGTCTGAAAGTTCGTACAACTTCGGATCCCGGACGGGTTGGCGGCGTGCTTTGACTTTTTTGACCATGTGGGAGAAAAGCAGGTCCGCTCCCCCGCCCTCGCCGTTTTCGTCACCGCCCAGATCGCCGAACTCAGCTTCGAGCTTCTCGGGGTCCTCGCCCGATTCGAGCCGTTTCACCATCTCCTTGAGCTCGGGGGGGACTTTGTCGCCCATCATGTCGGTCATCTTGCGCATGAAGTGGCCGAGCTGACGCGGGTCAGGGTTTTCGTCATCGAGCCCCGCCATGTCTTTCTCCATGTCCGCCATCAGGGCATCCATCTTGTCATCGTCGATGCCTGCAAAGGGATCGTCGTCCGTCTCCTCCTTGGCCTTGCCAATGATGGCAAATCGCGACATGCGCTTCTCCAGCTTAAACTCAGGATTGTCCGGGCAAAGCGGGACGCGATCCCGATGCGCTGGATTGCGGGCCAGGAACTGGTAGAGCTTGTTGTTGTCCGGGCAGTAGTATTCGAAAATGGGCATAGTTGGCTTTTCGTTCGTTGGCGGGCCATTCTTTAGCCAGCCTGCGCCCGGCTTCAAGAGGTGGAAATCCACCCGTCTCGCCCTCGGAGGCTCCTGTCCCCGACTTTGTGAAATTTTTCACAATATCGGGTTGCCCATCGTATCAGCTCTCGGATAGTCCTCCCCAAGGCCCTTCTCAGCCCTTCCGTCCCATGTCTGATACCGCTACCGCCAGCAAGACCGAGACCGCTCCGCCACCCGTGGACATGGTCAATGTGCAGATCGATGGCGAGTGGCACCAGTTTCCCAAGGGTACCCGCATGATCGAAGCCTGCCGTCAGGTGGGCAAAATGGTGCCTCACTACTGCTACCACCCCAAGCTCACCTCGCCCGGCAACTGCCGCATGTGCCTGGTCGAGATGGGCATGCCGCCCCGTCCGAAGCCCGGCGAAGAACCCGAGCGCGACGAGAACGGCCGCCAGCCCATCGGCTGGATGCCGCGTCCCGTCATCGCCTGTGCGAACACCGTGGCGGACAACATGGGCATCCGCACCGATTCCCTCCTCACTCAAGAGTGCCGGAAGGGCGTCATGGAGTTCCTCCTCATCAATCACCCCCTCGATTGCCCCATCTGCGACCAAGCCGGTGAATGCCGCCTCCAGGAGCACAGCGTTGAGCACGGCAAGGGCGAGAGCCGCTTCCGTGAAAGCAAGGTCAAGAAGCCCAAGAACGTCGATATCGGCCCCCGCATCCGCCTCGATGACGAGCGCTGCATCATGTGCAGCCGCTGCATCCGCTTCACCGACGAGATCGCCGACGATCCGGTGCTGGGCTTCACCGACCGCGGTAGCCACACGACCCTCGCGGTTCATCCTGGAAAACAGCTCGCGAACAATTACTCGCTCAACACCGTCGACATCTGCCCCGTCGGCGCACTGACCTCGAACGACTTCCGCTTCCAGATGCGCGTCTGGTTCCTCAGCGAGACCGACTCGCTCTGCACCAAGTGCGGGCGTGGCTGCAATACGACCATCGGAGCCCGTGGCAACGAAGTCTTCCGCCAGACCCCACGCCAGAACAACGACGTCAATTCCGACTGGATGTGCGACCAGGGCCGGCTCGATTTCCACTTTGTGAACAGCGAACTGCGCCTCACCGACCCGATGGTCAAAGCGGGCGGCAAGCACGGCCTCGCCGACTGGAAAGTGGCGCTGCAAAAAACAGCTGCCGGTTTGCAAAACGGCTCGGGAGACAAGGTGGCCATCATCGCTTCGGCCCGCATGACCAACGAAGAGCTCTTCTTCGTCAAGCAACTCGCCAAGGCACTCGGCACTGAAAACGTCGATGTCATCCCCCGCACTGGCGGTGGCGACAACTACCTCCGCGCCGACGATCAGAATCCCAACAGCAACGGCGTCCGCCAGATCCTCGGCACCGAGCCTGGATCGAAGGTCGACGCCATCAAGAAAGGCATCGCCGACCGCTCCATCACCTCCGTCCTTGCCCTCGGCGAAGACCTGCTGAAAGCCGGTTTCGACAAGGACGACCTCGAAGGCCTCGCCTTCCTCGGCAACCTTCACATCCTCGCCAACCCGACCGCCGACATCGCCTCGGTCGTGCTGCCCGGCTCCTCCTTCGCCGAAAAGCGCGGCTCGATGATCAACGTCACCGGCCGCCTCCAGCGTCTCAACAAGGCCATCGAAAGCCCCGGCCAAGCCCGAGACACCTGGGAAATCCTCCGCGACCTCGTCGTCGCCTGCGGAGGCTCCAACGGTCTCTACATGATCGAAGACGTCTTCAAGCAACTCGCCTCCCAAGTCGATTGCTTCAAAGACCTCACCCTTGCCAAAGTCGGCAAGCAAGGGGTCCAAATCCTCGAGACGGACGAGAAGATCCCGCTCCTCGAACGTGAGCAAGAACGCATCACGAAGAAGCTGATCGTTGGGTGATTGAGTTGCCGCTCAAGTAAGTCGGACACTCTTGTCCGACACGCAGGCCGAGGGACGGCGCTCGGACTACCACAGCCGGACAAGAGTGTCCGGCCTACTTTCCCCGCCTTCGAATCTACATTGACGGGCACGGTCACTGTCAGATAGTCGCCCATGAAGCATCACCTCGTTCGGTTGGGCGTTTTCATGGCTTGCACGATGATCCCAACTTCAGGGTTGGCCAATGGCGGCGGCTACATGCGCGGTGTGAAGTCCATCGGTGCCTTTCAGCCCATTGGGATTGATCAAGTCGAAATGGTCTCCGAGAAACTGGAGATCGATCTGCACATCGAGTTCGCCGAGATTCGTGTGGAATACGTCCTGCACAATCCCGGACCGCCAGTCACCATCGAGGCTGGATTTCCGAGCGCAATCGCATCGGATGTACGTCATCAATCAGGCGATGATGGGTCAACCAAAGTCAGCGTGAGCCCACCAACCCTTGAAGGGTTTGAACTCTCCGCCGATGGAAAGAAGGTCAGCGTTCTCCAGAAGATGGACGACTTTAATCTGACGGAGGAAGGCCTGGTTGATGGAGCCGTCGTCAAATCCTGGCACACCTTCTCTCTCGATTTCAAGGCGGGACAATCGCGAACGCTCACGGCCCGCTATCGCAATCCCTATTTCGGGACCTTTGACTACATTTCCGACGACTCCAGGATCAGCCCCTTGAGATTCACCTATCTCTTTTCTGCCGCTGGGCTTTGGCGTGGTTCGATTCGCGAGGGGACCGTCATGATTCGGAATGTATCGTTGCCAGAGAGCCAGATTCAACTGAGCCACCCCAAGCGCTTCACCCGCGTGGAGGGCGGATGGGTGTGGCAGTTCCAAGACTTCGAACCCACGCTGGAGGACGATCTGACCATCGTCACGCGGAGCCCCTACTTCGAAAGGGGGCTGTGGCAGGACGCGTTGACCGATGACGACGGTGAATCGCGCGCCGTCGACGCCTATGTCGCACAAGGAGTGGACATCTACGCTTCAGATGATCGGCTGGACAGTGGACGCTGGGAACTTCACCGCCATACCTACGACGTCACAGCCTCGTCCACCCTGCGAGCCGGAAAGACCTCATCGTACAAAGCGACCCACCTTCGGGACTACGAACGCGAGACGGCATGGGTGGAGGGTGTCGAGGGGGATGGAAAAGGCGAGACGCTGACCTTTCGCCTCGACAAGCCGGTTCCAGTCTCACGGATTGGCATCGTGAACGGCTATGCCAAATCCCCTGAGATATACAAAGCCAATGGCCGCGTGCGGGAATTTGCGATTGCCGTCAATGGTGAGACCCGAGGCACCGTCACGATCCCGGACGAACTACTCAACGAGGAACGCTTCTTTTTTGACATCCCCGGCACCTTGGAACCGGTAAGCGAACTCACGCTGACGATCACGGACGTGTATCCGGGCACCAAGTACCAGGACACTGCCGTGAGCGAAATCGTATTGGTCACGCCGTTGTCGAAACCTCCAAAAATTCAACCCGCCCGTTAAATGATGTCACCGAGACTTTTTGCCGTCCTCTGCCTCACTCCCGGATGCCTCTTCGCCAACGGAGGAGGCTACAACACCGGAGTAGCTTCGACCGCGGCCTTTCAGCCCATTGGGGTGGATCAGGTGGAGATGGTGTCCGAGCGACTCGAAATCGACCTGCACATCGAGTATGCGGACATTCGCATTGAGTATGTCTTCCACAATCCCGGCAAGCGGGTGAAGGTGGAGGCGGGCTTCCCGGCGGCGATTGATGTTCCCGCAACAATCATTTCGGATGAGGAGCCCTCCCTGCTTCCAACCCCTGGATTGAGCGGTTTCCAAGTCAAAATAGACGGGAAAGAGATTCGTCACGAGGTGAGAGGTGACGAACTCACCCTCAAATCACCAAGCTTCTTCTTCAGTCGAAAAGTCACCTCATGGCACATTGTGAATCTCAGCTTTTCCGAAGGCGCAACACGGACGGTTCAAGTGAGTTATCGAAATCCTTACCATTGCCAAGTCGTGACCGTGTCGGAAGATGCGTCCCACTCGGCGCGTTCGCTGACCTACCTTTTTTCGGCAGCAGGTTTGTGGGCGGAACCGATTCGACAGGGGACCGTCATTCTGAAATGTGCCGGAGTGGAGCGCAGCGAAGTAACGTTGAGTCATCCCAAACGATTCGTGCCTTCTGAAAACGGTTGGACCTGGGATTTCCATGATTTTGAACCCACCCTGGAAGATGATCTGGTGGTGACTTTGGGGCGGAAAGAATCGCACTATCCCTACTCATGGGACGGAGGCCGGGGACTGTATTATCGGGCGGTGGGCGGAAAGTGGAGTGAGCGCGGATTTGAGGGTGGCGAATGGGAGCTTCGCAGCCGCGTGTGCGAGGCGCAAGCCTCGTCGACACTGCCTCAGGACGAAGGCGGCAATTACGAGGCCGCCAACTTGTTCGATGGAGACCGAGACAAACCGTGGGTCGAAGGCGCAACAGGCTCGGGAGTGGGTGAGTCGGTGCTGTTGACCTTGGACAAGCCCGCCAAAGTGCGACGCATCGGTATCGTCAACGGATTTGCCAGATCGGAAGAACTCTATCGAGCCAATGGCCGAGTTTCTTCCTTCAGGGTAAGCGTGAACGGAGGGGGCGAGTTCGGGGTAACCATTCCCGACGAGCGATTGGAACGAGAAATGTTCTACTTCGATCTACCGGCAGACTCAGGCCTGGTGAAGACGATTCAGTTGAAGATCGATTCGGTGTATCCCGGCGGGCAGTTCGATGACACGGCAATCAGTGAGTTGGAACTGGTGATTCCTCTGGACAAGCCTCCGAGAATTCAACCCGCCCGATGAACTTCCGTGCCTGGGTTGCAGGGTTGATTCTGGGTTGGACATCCGTTCCAATCCAAATTCCTGCCGAAGATCTGCCAGTTTGGATTGAGGAGTCCCACGCTGGCAGTTTCTACTTTTTCGTCGAGACACTTCGGCTGAGCGAGCCGCACACGCTGGTGCTGTTTGATGCGCACAGCGACGCCAATGGCATTCCCAAGTCGGACAGCATTCGCGAAGCGATCCGTCGCGGACCGACGCTCGAGAAGCGCCACGAGATGCTGGACGAATGGCGGAAGCAGGGACGGATTCAATGCTTCGACTGGATCGAACCCTTGATGCCACTGCCTTTCGCAGAGGTGATTTGGGTGGCGGCCGAGAAGCTCGATGAGGCGGAGCGTCAGCGTATGGAGATCGATGCGCGGGAGTATCTCGACGGTCACGAGGAAGGTCTGCCCCGTGACGCGGGACCTTTGACTGCCCGATACCGGGTGATGGATCGGGAGCAGTTTCGCTCCGAGTCTGCGGCTTGGCCTGAAAACCAACGCATCGCGGCGAGCGTGGATCTGGATTACTTCGCATCGTGGGAGGATGGAGATTTGGCGGCGGGTGTCGATGGAGTCGTGCATGACTTGCTGAAGTTGCGGGGACTCCGCGCGCTGAGTTTCGCGATTTCCACGCCCTACCTTCGGGATCTCCAACAGGCGGAGGATTTGACAGCAGCAGCACTGGACGCCGCATGGCGAATCGGGAATGCGAATGTCCGTTTCGAGCCGTTCGCACCCACCGGACCCGACCGATCCCTCATGGCGAGACTCCGGGAACGAAAAGGAGACGCCCTGCCCGCGATGGATTGGGAAACCATCGGACCTCGGCTGAGAAGCCTGTTGGCTCACCAATGGAACACGAACGACGTCCGATACCACGCAGGCAAAGCGGTTCGGTTGGCGGGAAGGTGGCGGGCGGATCCTTTCTTGCCGCAGATCACGATTCCCGGAGCGCTCAAACGGATCGATGGAACCTGGGGACTGGAGGATGGCGACTCAGTGGCTTTCACACTCTCACCCGCTCCAATTGGAGCTCGCGTGCGTTGGAAGGCCATTCGTCCGATGGAGACCGCCTACCGCATTGGAGATGCCTCGCTCGGCTTTGCCCACAATGCCCCGCGATGGATCTGGAGTGAAGCGATCTTGTTGGATGAGGGACCGGTGCTTGGAGAATTGCCATTGGCCGCACTGACGAGTGTCTTGGATCCAACGCACCGATGTGGAACCGTTCACTTGTGTGCGGAAGTGGAGCGCGACGGGGAGGTTTGGCGAACGCCTGTGGAAACGGTGTGTGTTCGAAAGCGGGGGACAAATGGAGTACGCGCTGCGTGGTCCGAGCAGTTCGGACTGCCTTATGTCTTCGATTCGCGTTTGTTGCGTTCGGGCCGATTGACGGGACCGGAGTGCCGATGGGGCGCTGATTGCGCCAACTTCATCACCCAAGGTCTGAGGGCCGACGGATGGTTGCTGCCATGGGGCAGTCCTTCGGATGTCCGTCCCTTCCTCAAGCCGGTGAACGCCGACGCGCTTCCGGCGGGAGAAGTCGTGCTGTTGGACCTTGGCAGTCACCTTGCGGGAATCTGGGAGGATAGGCCGCCGTTGGGTTTTTTGAATGACGAGGATGATTGTATCCACCAACTGGAAGGCCATCCCGAAATCATCCCATTTGGAAAGCTGAAGCAAGGAAGGCACTCGGTGAAGCCTGCTGTCCTGAAGGCTCCCGAGAAGCCAATTCAATTGATGTTTACAGGTGATCTGATGTTCGGACGCCGGGTTGGAGAAGGATTGAAAGCAGGATCGCAGCCGTTGGGAGAGGTGGCGGAGTTCTTGGCGTCAGCGGATTTGGCCGTCGGCAACTTGGAGTGTGTGATGGGGGACGAGTCCTTCGAAGCAAACGAAAATCGGGACCGTTTGAAGCTGATCGCTCCTGAGGAGGCGCTCATCGAACTTCAACGAGCGGGCATCGATGCCGTCTCACTGAACAACAATCACGCGCTTGATGATGGCCCTGTGGGGCTCGCACGCACGTCGAGGTTGCTGGCTGATGCAGGAATCAAGCCATTGGGGAAATCGATCATCTCGGTTGGAGATCTGCGCATTGGGCTGGTCGGTTGGGACGACTCGAAGGAAGCTGATCCCGAACCGTTGCTCGAAACTGTGCACGAAGTGAAAGTCAGGACCGACTTTCTGATCGTCCTTCCCCACTGGGGTCGAGAACACACAACGCTACCAACTCAAAGGCAGGAACAGTTGGCCGGGAGACTCTTGCAGGCGGGTGTCGACCTGATCGCCGGGAGTGGCCCGCACGCCATGCAACCGCTCACGCACACCCCCTTCGGGAGCGTGGCCTTCTCTCTCGGCAACACCGTGTTTGATGGACCCGGACCCGATTTGGACTGGAATCGGGGGGCTTTGCTGGAAGTCGTTATCGATGCGATCACGAAGCGGCCCGTTCAAATGAAGCTGCATGAGATCCGAATCGAAGATGACGGAACGGTTCAGTTCGCGACCCGAAAGTGATTTTGACCCTTCGGTTTACCGCCCCCTCAACCCGGCTCGCGTTCTGGCGAACGCCCCCTACTTCTTCCCCGCCCCTTCCTTCTGCTTCGCCTCAAAGGCCTTGCGAGCTTCGCTGACGTAGGGATTCACGGGCATGAGGTCGGCGGGGATCGGGGGGCGGCGGAAGGAATCGCCGGGGCCGTGGTTGGCTTCGAGGTAGTCGAGGATGGTGGCGCGGGTGTCGGTGTCGAGGGGCCAGAGGCCGCCGCGCTGCTGCATCCAGGTGATGACGTGGTCCCACGTCACGCGCGTGCCGCGCTGCTGGAGGAACTGCTTGGCGCTGTGGCAGGTGATGCAGTTGTTCCGCACGAGTTCCCAACCCGGCGCGATCTTGAGGCCGGTGAGCGGATCGACTTCGGCCTCCTTTTCTTCCGCCACGGCCAAGGCCGTCATCAGGCAAAGGAAAAGCACCGTCCACTCGCGCATCCCGTTCTTCCTTTTCATCATCTTGGTTCGGTCACGTTTCATTCCGAAATCCCCATTCAAATTCACCTCACACCGCCTGCACGGCGATGCGGTGACAGGCATTGTTCAGGTAGCCCTTGGGATTCCAACCCGGCACGACCATCGGTTGGCTGCGGCCCTCGCTGTCGGTGGCCTTGGCCCAAATCTCGTAGTAGCCGATCTCTGGAAAAGTCACCTCCGTGCTCCAGCGCTGCCACGCCAGGCGGTTGGCGGGTTTCTTCAAATCCGCCTTCTGCCAGGTCGCTCCAAAGTCGATCGACACCGACACCTCCTTCACGTCCAAATCGCCCGCCCAGGCATGTCCGCGCAATTCGAGCGGCTTGGCGGCGGGATGAGTGAGCCCCGATTTCGGGAAGGTCACGATCGACTTCACCGGCATCGACTCGATGATCTCAAAATCCTCCTCCGGCACCTCCGTTCCCGGCTGCACCGGATGCTTCGGCACGCGATACGAGGTGCCCGTCATTTTCTCGCCATCGTGCACCTGTTTACGGATCACGATGCGATTCACCCACTTGCCCGAAACCGAGGCGGGCCAACCACCACAAACGATCCGTAACGGATGACCATTCATCCACGGGATGTCTTCCCCATTCATCGCAAAGGCGAGCAGCGACTCGTCCTCCAGCGCCTTCCGCATCGGTACACCGCGAGAGATCGGATCCTTCTTCGGGTCTCCTGACAAATGAATGTCCGCTCCGTAGTAGCCGATGTAAACCGCATCGTCCGCGATGCCGCAGGACTCCAGCACATCGCGGAGACGAACCCCGGTCCACTCCGGGCAACCCACCGCACCCACGGTCCACTGATTCCCCGTTGCAGGTGGATTGAACTCGCTGCGACCATTGCCGCCACACTCGATCGTCAGCCGATACGTGTGGTGCCCGAACTCCTTCTTCAGCTCGGGCAACGTGAAGGTGCGCGGGTTCCGACAGGACTCGCCCTCGATTCGCAGGGTCCATTTCTCAGGATCGATCTCCGTCAGTGCCGGGGGGTGGCCGTTGTTGCGGATGAAAAGGCGGCTGCCGGGCGTCACCTCATCGTCCAGCAGATGCGCGGGCGTCTCCGCGTTCACGGGGCGATCATTGAGATAAACAAGTCCGTCCTTGCCCTCAATGGAGAAAGGCTCCGGCGACTGCGCCAAGGCAGCGGGGATCAGACCCGAGGGCATCTTGTCGGAGAACACGATCTTCGCGCCCAGCGCAGCGGCCATCGCGGCAAGCCCGCCCTTGCCAAGGAATCCCCGGCGTGAAAGGGGATCGCTTCGCCGTCCCCACACCCGCTCGTCGGCAAGGATGGGGTCCTGCGCATACACCTCGTGCAAACCTGATGGAGTCTCGTTCTCACTCATGTCATCAAACCAACGCATTCCGACCCGGCAATCAAGCACTCCTCCGCGTTCAGGTCACAGATTCACAACGATTCGCCACCCATTGAGGACTTTCGCCACTCGTCCAGGGGCATCAGCTCCTGCCAATCCGGCTCCACATCTCCACCGAGCCCAGGTCGCACCAAGAGTGATGTGAGGTCCACAGCCCCATCCCTGATGTTCAAAAACCACTCGTCGCCGCGCTTCACATACAAATCCGGATGGGCACTCGCCAAACGTTCTTTCTCAGCCGCTCCAAGATGAGACAAGCCAAACGCATAGTGATGCCCGTTCCGCTCGCAGTGCTCGATCCCCAGAGCGCTGACCACCGCAAAGTCCTGATGGAGCGGCACCATCGGCATGTTTGAAAGATCCTCCGCCGTCATGAAGACCCAACGGCCCGTACTCTCCGACAGCTTCTTGCACAAGAGGTGGTTCAGAAGCGACTTGAACACACCCTTGCAATTCTTGTGCGAGGTCCCTGCATATCCGATGCCAAAGGCGGTCTTGAAAGACGCTACCGTTCCGTCCGCCTCATCGATCACCAACTCCTTCATCGCCGAGATTCGCGCCACGGACTTCCGGGTGTTCTCATCCAAGGTCAACGCCCTCGTCAGGGGTTGTTCGATGAAAAGGGTGTGTTCAAACAATCCCGGAACCTCGCGGGCAAAGGCCTCCACAAATCCGGCAAAGGCATCGAGATCCGAGTAGGCCTCATTGCCGTCCAAGGTAACGAGAGGTTCTTCCAGATGCACCAGCACCTCATTCCAAATCCGATTCAGCCGCGCCAAGTCCGCCTTGGCATCCCCAGCGATCTTCACCTTGAAAAAGCGAAGTCCATCCCGACGAGCATACGCTTCCAGCGTTTCAGGTTCGCCGTCGTTCACGCGACTTTCGGGAGCTAGATCAGCATCCACCAAGGGGTCACTTTGCCCAACGGTGTGGCGGATGAAAAGCTGCCGTCTCGGCCTCTTTGGCAAGGCGTCCACCAACGACATCCCCTTCAACTCGGGATGAACGCTCGCTGCATCCACTCCCAAACGGTCCTCCCTCAGCATCTCGAAAAACGAACGCCCGTTCGCCTTGCAAACGGCATCAATCACCGCCCGCTCCATCAGCGCCGATGCGTAGCTGCCCGAGAGCTCCTCGTGTCCGGCTTCACTTGCGGCAGCCTGCACGCGCTTATACGACCGCCGCCAAAGCTCAAACGGGGTCTCAAAGTCCCTCCCCTGCTCCAGCCAGATGTCCTTCGACGTCTCGACCAAGTCCAGCAGGTCACGAAGCTTGGCCCCGGGTGATTTCTCAGCTCGCTTGTCCAACCAGCCAAACGATGGACGATCCCCAGCGAATCCAGTCACCTGCCTTCCATCGATGGCCAAGGTGGCCCGCACCAAGAGCACCGCGTCTGGCCGACGCTTGGTCGCCGCTTTCACCTCCCCCTTGGCCGACTTCGTCCCTATTCCGAATTCCATTCGATTCGGCGGCAGCTTCCGCACAAACAGATCGATCGACTCAATGGAAAAACTCATGGTCCCACACCAACGGATCCAAAACGCCTGATCAAGCAGTGTCGGGCATCCAAGCCTCCATGGCCTGGCTTGCTGCGCCCAAGGCCCCCGCATTGTCCCCCAAGACGGACGCCACAATCCGTGGCGGACTTTCTTTGAGGCCCGGACAGATCGCCGCAGAGCGCGCGGACACGGCCTCACAAAACCGATCTCCCAATCCCGTCAGCGGGCCATGCAAAAAATAGATCTCTGAATCAAGCAGCAGATGCAGGCAACCGATCACCCTCGCGTAGTCGCGAATGACGCCATCCCACGCATCGCCTTCGCTGTCCGCGTAACTGACCAATGCTGCCCGCAAATCCAGCGGCAACCGCCCCCGGTTCGTCAATCCAGCCAGACGTCGATAAACCACCGACGCATTCAAGGCATCCTGCATTTCCTGGGTTGCCGTTCCGTCCGCAACTGGCCAGGGCCAACGCCCGATCTCACCGGCAGCGTCCTTCGCGCCCCGAACCACACGCCCTTCATGAACCACCGCGACACCGAAGCCACGACGAGGCCCCAAGATCACATAATTGGAAATGTCCTTCCCGCCTCCAAACCAGCGCTCCGCCAAAGCAATGGCCCGCAGGTTGTTGTCCACCGTCACTGGAACATTGAACCGCTTCTGCAGCCGATCCACCACCGGCACCCTTTCCCATTCGGAGATGAAACCATAGTAGAGCGCCAATCCGGTCGTCGGATCGACCACACCCGGACAACCCACTCCGACTCCCAACAACGGCGTGCCCGCACGGCCACTCAATCCCTTGATCACGGAGGCGATCGTCTTCAGCACGAGCTCGGCATTCAATTCCGGCCCCAAATACTCCACATGCGAGCCCGTCACGTTTCCCGCAAAATCCACCCGCACGGCCTGCACCCGCTCGGCATTGAACTCAACTCCGGCGAACCAACCCGCCTCCGCCGCCACGCTCAGCAGCCGCTTCGGCCGACCCATCGCCCCTTTCTCAAGCCCCGACTCCAATAGCAGACCCGACTCCAGCAACTGATCCACATACTGGCCCGCCGTCGATGGCGAGAGCCTCATCAAGTCCGCCAATTCCCGTCGCGAAGCCGCCCGCCCGCTGCGAACGTGCAACGTCGCTTGCGCCAGAAACTGCCTTTGTTCGTCGGGACTCCGCATGATCGATCTCAGGGATCATGCCGCGCCCATAACCGCCTTGCAAGGAGCGATGCCATTCCGCAAGACATTCCTTTGCTAACGTTCAAATGATGAATTCCACCAACGCCGAGAGATCCTCGGCCGGAACCACCGGTCCGCCCACCAAGGTCGCTGCCACCCGACTTGCCTGACCTCGCAATTCCGGTACGGCAATCGTCTCCCACAAGGTTCCGCGCAGGAGCGGCCCCAACGCCAGAAGCACCTCGGAGCGGTCTCCGTCCCGCGTCACCACCGTGTGATCTTCTTCCACCCGAACGCCCATGTCCATGTCGTCCGGCGAGATCAAGCCTGCGTCCATCAACTTGCGCAGCAGCGCGGATCGCGTGGCGGAAAACTTGGTCTGGGGGCCGGTGGCGTTGATCACCAAGTCGCCCGTCAGCGTCTTCTCGCCACCCAGACTGACTTTCACCTGGTCGCCGTCGGCCTCCACGCGCTCAATGTTCGCCGCGTGAACCTGCAACTGACCGGTCAATTGGGAGCTGGTTACCTGCGCATGAATCTCCGGTGCAATGCGATGCCGCAGGATGTTCCAGCGAGCTGCATCCCGGCGGGCAAATTCCAAGCGGTCCCCGGTGCTGAAATTCCGCCAGATCCTCTGCGTGTGAGGCCGCATTTTGTCCACCACGATCGCCGGGTTGGCACCAAGCTCCCGCAGTTTGGCGCAATGCTCCTGCATCAAGGACCGCAGTTTTTCCAAGCCCAACTCAGCGAGGTCCACCCCCGGTGGCGGGAAGTCTGGATACTCAATTCCACGAAAGTGAGACTCCGGCAGCCAGCCGTGACGAGACACGGCATGGATGCGACCCAGCCATCCGAGCCCCCTCAGCGTGATGATCGCATCCACGGTGGTCAGTCCCGTCCCAAGAAGCACAATCGTTCCGTCGTCCCCCGGTAGCTTCTCATGCCACGGCAACCATGGATTGCCCACCCATCCGGGATGGTCCTGCAAGGCTTCCGCCCCCGGCAATGCCGCAGGCGGCTCATTCCCGCTCGCCAGCACGACCCGATCCGCCTTGATCCGATCACCGCCTGCCAGCGTCACCACGCCCAAAGTTCCTTCGATCTCGATGTCGACCGCATCACCTTCAATAAACTCGGCGGTGACCATGGCCGACTCACCCGCCCCTTGGAGGTGATGATGCAGCAGCGACTTGAGGTAGTCTCCAAAAACCATCCGTGGGATGAATCGCTCCCTCAGTTCGTGATCGGGCACGGTGTCGTATTCGGATCGTGTCCGCAGCCACTGGAAAAAGTGATCCGGCAGATCCGGGAAGGCCGACATGTTCCGCGCCGCGACATTCAGGAGGTGTTCCGGTCGCCGCGTGCCATAAGCCACACCCCGTCCGAGCGGTCGGTCCCGATTGATCAGAATGAGATGCAGCGGCTGGGTGGTCATTCGGGCCACATTCACGGCGGTCAGCACGCCGCTGAATCCACCACCAATGATGGCGATCCGCTGAATTGGAGAGGATGCTTTCATGCTGCTGTTCGATACGAGCCCGGAAAAAGGTCTTGAGGTATTTAATCCAATACTGCAATAAATAGCAATTCCAACCCGTTTTTTGTCCCCGCCATGACTCCTCCACCCATCCGCACCACCGACCGCCAGTGCGAAGTCGCCTGGTTCTCCGCCCTCTGCTCCGACGACTATGAATTCCTGGGAGTACCCGATGGGAAACTTCGCTCAAGCTACGAGCACTGCGGCGACATTGTGCGAAAAGCCGACAGCAACGGTTTTCAAAACATCCTCCTCCCCTCCGGCTGGATCGCCGGACAGGACGCGCTGGCTTTCTGCGCCGCCATGGTGTCGCAGACGCAGCAGATCAATCAGCTCGTCGCCCTGCGCATGGGCGAGGTCTGGCCACCGATGCTTGCCCGCGCCATTGCGACGGTGGACCACGCCGCGAAGGGACGGTTCTGCATCAACATCATCTCCTCCGACCTTCCGGGAATGAAGGAGGAGAGCGCCGACCGCTACGAGCGCAGCAGCGAGATCATCCAGATCCTCAAGCAGATGTGGACGACCGACGGCCCCTACGAGTGGAAAGGCAAGTACTACAACTTCAGCCTCCCCACCACGGATCCCGCCAAGCCCTATCAGCAAAATGGCGGACCCCTCCTCTACTTCGGCGGCATCTCGCCCGCAGCTCAGGACCTTTGTGCCAAACACTGCGATGTCTTTCTCATGTGGCCCGAGACCGAGGATCGCATCGCCGAAACGATGAAGGGCATGGCCGAGAAAGCCGCCGCCTATGATCGCAAGATTGACTTTGGTTTCCGCGCCCACGTCATCGTGCGCGAGACCGAGGCCGAAGCCCGTGCAGCCGCCGACCGGCTTATTTCAAAGCTCGACCTCACCAAGGGTCAGTCGATCAAAGACCGCTCGCAAGACAGCAAGAGCTATGGCGTCCAGCGCCAGGACGAACTCCGCGCGCAGGCCAAGGACCTCTACATCGAGGAAAATCTTTGGAGTGGCGTCGGCTTAGCCCGCAGCGGTTGCGGCAGCGCCATCGTTGGTGATCCCGACCAAGTTCTCGCCAAACTGAACCGCTACATGGACATGGGCATCCGCGCCTTCATCCTCAGCGGCTATCCTCACGAGGACGAATGCGACCTCTTCGCCAAGCACGTCCTTCCGAGACTGCCGACGGCCCGCCTCAATGAGGTCCAAGGCCGTCTGGTCAAGAATCCTGTGACACCTCTCACCACTGCGGAAAGGAAGTAATGAATCCCGTCCGTTTCGCACTCGCCGGTTTTGGTGCCTGGGGCAAATGCCACGCCCAATCCATCGCCGACAACCCCGACGCCGAACTGGTGGCGATTACCGCGCCTTCGGAAGCGTCACGCGAGGAAGCGCACCAGCTCTATCCTGACGCGGCAATCTACTCCAATGCATTGGAGATGATCGAGAAGGCTGACTTCGACATCATCGACATCGTGACGCCCAGCCACACGCATCGCGAGATTGCCGTCGCGGCAATGGAGAAAGGGCGTCACGTACTTCTCGAGAAACCGATGGCCACCACGGTCGAGGATTGCAAGGCCATCACCGCCGCTGCGAACACCTCGGCCGCCACGTTCGCCATCGGCAACGAGTTCCGCCTTTCTTCGCAATGGGGCAGGATCAAAAAGGTCATCGAAAACGGCACCATCGGCGAACCTCAATACGTCCTCGTCGAACTCTCCCGCAAACCCTACCGCCAAGGGGCCAGCGGCTGGCGCTACGATCCAGCCCGCGTCGGAAGCTGGGTCCTCGAAGAACCGATTCACTTCTTCGACCTCGCCCACTGGTATCTCTCCGATTGCGGCCAACCCGTCGAACTCTACGCCTACGGCAACTCGCGCGATCCGAGCCGCCCCGCGCTCTACGACAACTTCAGCGCCATGTTCAAGTATCCGAATGGCAGCTACGCGGTCGTCTCTCAAACGCTCGCCGCCTTTGAGCACCATCAGACCATCAAAGTCGCCGGAACCAAGGGTGCCCTCTGGGCCGGTTGGAGCGGCGCACTCGACCGCACGCTCGAGCCCGACTACTTCCTGAAAGTCTTCGACGGCGAGAACCTCGAGAACGTGAAGATCGAGACCCACAGCGGTGAAGTCTTCGAACTCCGCGAGGAGATTCGCCAATGCATCGCCATGGTCCGCGGAGAGCCCTACACCCTCGCCAAAGCGGAAGACGGCCTCTGGTCCGCCGGACTGTGTCTGCTCGCAGAAGAGTCCATCCGACAGGGCAAGCCGCTGCCTGTGGACAAGATGCTCGAACTTTGACCCGGATCTTTATCCCCACTGATGCACACCTTAGTTCCACAGCGACAAGAGCGCCTCCATGCGTCCGCTGACGTGTTGGGGGATAACGTCGAATGGAACCGGCACGCCATCCGTGAGCACGTAGTTGCGCGCATGCGCGTCGAACACCGCAAGCCGATCGTTAGGCCGAAAGTAGGCGTTCTCTCCCCGGAGTTTCTGAAAGTCATACGCCGCCATGAGGCGGGCGATGTCATCCACTGTCGGCTTCGACCCGCGCAGAAAGATCTGGGAGGTCACAAGACTGTAGCCTCCGCGACTCTGCACCAGTCCAAGGAATTCGACACTTCGACCAAACAGTTCATTGTGCAAAGCCAATCGGTCGAGGTATTCGAGCGGGGTGGCGGGCATGAGCGCCATGGAGTCCGCGAGCGACTTTGCATCGCCGGGAGCGGACTTTCTCAGCCGCATCTGCAGCCCGTATTGATTGGGGCGGGTGATTTTGATCAGCCGCTCGCTACCTTCCGGATGAAAGATCAGGTGCTCAGCGCCTCCGAGAACCGCGCGGTTCAGCCACGCGCCACCGTCAAGCTCTCCCCGGGTTTCGGCCCATTGTCGAAGGCCTCGAAGTTGTCCAAGGATGTCCGGGTCTCCTCCGGCTTGTCCTTGAATGCCTCCACCTGCGCCCAGAATTCCTCGGAACTCACGGGCCGCTGCTTGCGGAGTATCTCCTCGAACTTTTGGGCCATCGGGCTCATGCCGCACAAGCTCCCACACCGTTTCTTCAAGTCAATACCTGGATTCAACCCAACCACACCATGACAACGCGCCGCTCCTTCATCTCCTCTTCTGCCGCCACGGCAGCTCTCTCCGCCGCCTCCCACGCATGGGCTGCCCCGTCCGATGGCGAAATCAAAATCGCCATGATCGGCTGTGGTGGTCGTGGAACGGGCGCTTGCAATCAAGCGCTAAGCGCAGGCTCAACGATCAAGCTCGTCGCACTCGTCGATCCGCTGGAAGGCAAGGCCCAGGCAGCGCTGGACATTCTCAACCAGAAGCACGAGGGCCAGATCGATGTGCCGCCGGACCAGATCTTCACTGGCTTTCAGGACTACAAGAAGGCCTTTGACTTGGCGGACGTCGTTCTCATCACCACCCCTCCGGGACCGCGCCCGCACCTCTTCGAAGAAGCAATCAAAGCCGGAAAGCATGTGTTCATGGAGAAACCCGTCGCCACGGACGCCAACGGTGTCCGCCGGGTGCTCGCCGCGGCCAAAGAGGCCAAGCAAAAGAATCTCAACGTCTGCGTCGGCCTTCAGCGCCGCTACGATCCCGGCTACATGGACATGATGAACCGCATCCAAGGCGGCGAGATCGGTGACCTCGTTCACGGTCGCGTGTATTGGAACGGCACGTCCCGCCCAGGCTACCCGCGTGAAGAGGGCGAGAGCGAGATGCACTACCAAATCCGCAATTGGTACTTCTTCACCTGGATGTCCGGTGATCACATCCTCGAACAGCACGTCCACAATCTCGACATCGCTCAATGGGCTCTGAATGGAGCTCATCCGATCAAAGCGATCGGCCAGGGTGGACGCCAAGTCCGACGCGCACGAGAAAACGGGACGATCTTCGACCACCACACCGTCGAGTTCGAATACGAAAACGGCATGCGCATTCTCAGCCAGTGCTGCCAAATCGGCGGCAAATGCCAAAAGGACGTGAGCGAGCACTTTCACGGGACGAAAGGCATCGCCGACCTCGCGAATGGCGGGCGATTCCTGATCAACGGAGAGCCTCCGGGAGGCAAACGCGTCCGCAACCGCCCCGATCCCTATCAACTCGAGCACGATGCGCTGTTTGAAAACGTCCGCACCGGCGGCTACCGCAATGACGCCGAATACGCCGCCTACGCCACGCTGATGGGCGTCATGGGCCGCATGGCCACCTACACGGGACAGGTCATCACTTGGGAACAAGCCCTCAACTCTCAAGAGATTCTCGTCCCAGACGTGATCGACTGGGACATCGAGCCGCCGGTGAAACCCGACGACGACGGTTGGTATCCCGTCGCCATTCCAGGCACCACGATGCCGATCTGATTCGGCTGCCACGGGCCACTTGCACCCCGCGTTTCAACAGCGGTCATGTTGATCGCCTAAAGGCTTTACTCCAACCGGTTCTCTCCCTCATCCTCCGTCATCATGTCTTCCCAAAAATGGTACTCCGGTGTCACTCGCTACGAGTGGCTGGTCCTTCTTGTCGCCTCCCTCGGCTGGGTGTTCGATGCCTTCGAAGGCCAACTCTTCAACCTAACCCGGGGCGCGATGCTCTCGGACATCCTGGGCGTGCCCCCTGGTGACCCAGAGATTTTGAAGTGGGGCGACCGATTCCTTGGAATCTTCCTCGCTGGAGGAACCCTGGGCGGCCTGCTGTTTGGATCTCTGGGCGATAAATTGGGACGCAAACCGGTGATGGTGCTGACGATCCTTTTCTACTCGGTCTTCTCCGGCCTGACCTACTTTGCCACGGATCTCTGGCACGTCGGCGTGCTTCGGTTTCTGGTCGCCATGGGCGTCGGTGGTGAGTGGGCCGTGGCTGCTGCCCTGGTCGCGGAAATTTTCCCAAAGCATGCCCGCACACACGCAGGTGGCATTTTCCACGCCACGGGGGTTTTGGGAACATGGCTCGCGACACTGACGGCCATGGGCGTCGAGAATGAATGGCGGATCGCGTACCTCGTCGGCATCCTCCCTGCGCTCCTCACCCTCTGGGTGCGCAGTTCCATCAAAGAACCCGAGCGCTGGCACGAGGCGAAAGCCAAGGGAGAGCGCATGGGCAGCTTTGCCGATCTCTTTGGCAATGCGAAATGGCGATCAAGAGCGCTCCTTGGCATGGCGCTCGCGGCCGTCGGACTGGGCACTTTTTGGGGAGTCTGTG
>CAXBNA010000110.1:0-19897 GCA_963976915.1 uncultured Verrucomicrobiales bacterium | reverse complement strand
AGGAAAAACAAACCACCCAAACCGGCCGCGTCGCCAGCTTCGACGGCCAGACTTGGCAGCTCGCCAACGACCCGCAACCTGGCGCCAGTGGCAAAGGCGGCTCCTTCATGCCACCTCTCGGCGATGCACTCGTCTTGCACTTGGATGTCCCCATCGGCTTCATCCCCTGCGGCATCGGCGCCACCAGCGTGCGCGAGTGGTTGCCCGAAGGAGCCCCCTTCCCCAATCCCCCGACCCTCGAAAGACGCGTTCGCCAACTCCCCGGCGGCAACTGGGCCAGCAACGGCGAAGCCTTCAACACCCTCGTCGCCAAAATACGTGCCGCTGGGCCGCACGGCTTCCGCGCCGTCCTCTGGCATCAGGGCGAAAGCGACGCCAACCAGAAAGACCCCACCCGCACCCTGTCCGGCTCCCTCTACCGCGACTGCCTCACCACCGTCATCACCCAATCCCGAAAGCAGATCGGCTGGAATCCCCCCTGGTTCGTCGCCCAAGTCAGTTACCACAGTCCCGACGACACCGGCTCCCCTGACATCCGCTCCGCCCAAGCCGCCCTTTGGAAAAACGGCACCGCCCTCGAAGGCCCCGATAGCGACGCCCTCACCGACGACCTCCGCCAAAACAACGGTCAGGGCGTCCACTTCAGTGGCAAGGGCCTGCGCGAGCACGCCACCCGCTGGTTTGACAAAGTCTCCCCCTGGCTGGAGCAGGAACTCAAGAGCCCGACCCGCTAGGAGAGCAGTGGCGCTTTGAAACCGCCCCTCCTCGAGTCTTCACTCTCCTCCGCTGATCCGCAGATTCCGTACCTTCACCTTCTTCCCCGCCGCCAGCCAACTGCGCGATTTCTTCGTCGCCAGAAAAGGATGCTGCGCCTTCAGTTCCTTTCCGTCCAGATCCGCCGCCATTTGATCCCCCTTCCACTCCACCCGAAGCTTGTGCCACTCGTTCGGCGTCACCTTCAGCGGCAGTTTTACCAGTGTGTGGGAGGGTTTCACCGAGTCTTCCGCAATGCTCAGGCCCGCCGCATTGATCACGACCCGGCCCACATGCTTGTCCGAATCACAGCCCACAATGAACGTGCCCGGCCCATCAAGATAGAACTCCACTTCAATCACCGCGCTCGCCAGTCCCACCTTGTGATGCAGCACCGGGATGTGTTTCTGCTCGGGAAGATCCAGCACGCTCAGCACCCCACCCTCCGGCGTCCACTGGCCCTTCGCCACACTGAAGCCCGCCTCCAGCGGCCCCGTGAAATCAGGTGCCGCCAGCAGGGGCAAGGGCTGTTCGTGCAGGAGGGGTTTCGCGTCGTCCGCGATGGCTGGCAGGGAGGCACCGAGGAGTGCTGCAAGGAGAAGGTCAAGTTTCATGAACGGAAGATAGGTGAAACGCACAGCGGCATCCCATTGTTGCGCCGCCCACTGTCGCCGGGCACACCGCAGGCTGGTGGAGATGGATCATGGGAAGGATGTTCGCCGTAGAGGAAGACGTGAGTCTTCCCGGTCTTGATGAAGGCGGACTCACGTCCGCTGCCACGGTGGTGGGCGCAGTCGTCCGGACGAGCGGCAGCGGACGCGTAGAGGAAGACGTCATCTTCCCGTGCCAGGCTCATTGAGCCCGGTGGGGGATGCCGGATCCTGCACGGGGATCGTCCGAGGTCGGCGGACTGGATTCTGTTCTAAGTCCAAAAGTCGCGCCGCTGATCAGGTTCAGCCCACTGCCGCTTCCCCATCGGGCGCAGCTGTCTCCAGGGGCAGGATCAGACTCACCACACGGTCGCCCGCTCTCGGGTCCGTCGAATCCGTGGTGATGATGACCAACTCGCCTGTGGAGCGAATGATGAACATGGGGATCCCCCGATCTCCCTGCCGTTTCAAAAATGCCTCGAAAGTGAACTCCTCGGTGATCGGGGTGCATTTCGGCTCTGCCCCGGAATCCATCAACTTGTGGAGACGCACGGTGTTCACGCCTTCGCCAAACAGATGCCGCCCGGACAGCTCCCCGGACGAGGACTTTCGCTCCGACAAACCCGTGGCCACCGGCTCGAGCTGGAACGCATTGGATCGTCCCAGGACGTGGGCAAATTTGAGACAGGCCAGTGAATTCACTTCATCGTTGGATGTCACCGCCACAAACCGGCCCATGCCTGAGAGATCGAGTTCTTCGGAAACAAAGTCCGAAATCGCGCTCGCATTCACTGCGGCCACGCCCGCCATTCGGGCGCGACTGACCGCCGCGTAGTTCGAGTCGATCACCAGAACCTGAAATCCCTCCTGCTGCAGAAGCGCGCAGATTTTCACGACCCAATCCGGAGCCCCGGCAAACACAAGACCCTGGGGATTGGGCGAGGCCACCCCCAACTTTCTCGCCAGAGGTGCGGCGCCCAGACCATAGATCGTCACCGTCCCAAAAATGACGCAGAAAACGAGAGGTGTGATCCTCTCGGCCTCCATGGCATGCGGCCCTCCCACCTCCACCAACTGCAGCGCAAAGATGGCCGACACCGCCGCCGCCACGATCCCCCGGGGAGCCATGCAGGCGAGGAACACCTTGTCCCGAAGGGTCAGGGAGGTGCCGATGGCACTCAGGAAAACGGACGTCGGCCGGATGACCAGCACCAGGACCGCGATCAAAGCCAGCGCTTCTTTCCAGACTCCCAGTACTGCCTCCAAACTCACACGTCCTCCCAGCACGATGAACAGGCAGGAGATCAGCAGGGTCCGGAGGTTCTCCTTGAACTCGATGATGTGACCGACGGAGGCCACACGCTGGTTCGCCAGCCCAATCCCCAGCACTGTCACCGTCAGCAGCCCAGATTCATGCTGAAGCAGATTCGAGATCGTGAACAGCGCCAGACCCACGGCCAGGATCACCACGCTCTGCAGAAAGCCAGGGATCCAATGCCGTTTCAGCACCAGCACCAATGTCCACGCGGCTCCCACTCCCAACCCCGCGCCCACGAGGATCGTGAGTCCCAGATTGATGATCGTTTGCTGCCAGCCCAGCGAGTGATCGCCGTGACCAAAAAGCGCCCCAAAAACGAGCACGGCTAGAATCGCTCCCACAGGATCGATCACAATGCCTTCCCACTTGAGGATGGAGTTCAGATTGCGCTTCGGCCGGACGTTCCTGAGAAGGGGCCCGATCACCGTCGGTCCCGTCACCACCAGAATGGCCCCCACCAGACACGCAATCTCCCAACCAAAGTTGTCGAGATAGTGGAGTGCGATCGCGGTCAGCACCCAGGTCACCACCGCCCCCACGCTCACCAGTTGAATCACCGGTTGCCCCGCTTCTTTGAGTTCCCGAAACTTCAGCGTCAACCCGCCCTCCAGCATGATCACCGCAACGGACAGCGAGACCACCGCAAACAACACATCGCTCTCCACCAGCGATCCCTGATCAAAGATCTGTCCGCCCACAAAACCAAACGCCAGCAGAGCGAGGATTGAGGGAAACCGAAACCGCCACGCCAGCCACTGGGCCAAGATCCCCATCAGAACGACGGAACTGAGAAAAAGGAGCCAGGTTTCCATGAGTGCCGCGAGACATCGCGCCAACACCCAAACCGTGCAACCTCAAGGAGGGGGAACTGGCCAAGTCCCCCCAAAGGTCCTCAGCAAGGACCGCCCCTTGATTCGCATCGCACCCTCATCGACCTCTCATCCATGAAGCCCGCGCCCGGTTCCGAATTTGCCACCGCCATGGCGATGACCGACGCCACCTGGAAACGCCACGCCAATCCCTGGAGCGTTTGGACCCGGGTCCCGGTCTTGCTGGTTCTTTGCACCGCCGTCTGGAGCCGAGATTGGATCGGCGCCTGGGCTTGGATTCCCGTCAGTATCACGAGCATCTGGATCTGGTGGAACCCCCGCGCCTTCGCCGAACCGGCTGCCACCGACAACTGGGCCTCCGAGGCCACCTTCGGCGAGCGCGTTTGGCTCAATCGCAACGCCATCCCCATTCCAGTCGAACACGCCCGCATGGCGCGCCTGCTACTCACCATCTCCGCCCTCGGCCTGCCCTTCCTCGTCTGGGGTCTCTGGAAGCTCGAGCTGTGGCCGACGGTCTTCGGCCTCACCCTGATCTACGCCGGAAAGATGTGGTTCCTCGACCGCATGGTCTGGCTCTATCGCAAGATGAAGGATGCCCATCCCGAGTACCAATCCTGGCATGTGGCCTCTGAGGTCGGGCGCACAGAGCCCGGAGTGTGCGGAGCAAAGTAGCCGCCTCGCTCCGCGAGAAGAGCAGAGGAGCAGCGGCTCGAGGTGATGGGCAGGGCGAACTCACGTCCGCTGCTACGGTGTCGAGGGAAGGCGATCACCAAGCCTGCCATCCGAGGCCGGCATTCGTCGGCCACAACGGGACGCCTCGCCAAAGTCGTGGGAGACACCCACGTCCCGCCATGTTCTACGGCTTCGTGATCTCGACGTGGTAAAACTTGGCACCGCCGGACGCATCGAGGTCGGTGATGGTGCGGGTCGTTCCGTCGTCGAAAATGGTGAACGACGTCAGATTCATCCACATCGCGGATGGGCCCAGGGTGGCACTCCACTTTACCGTGTAAGTCCGGTCGGGAAGGCGGGGGCGGATGACGAGGTTCATCTGGCCGGGCTCATTGGGCACGGGAGCGGGATCGATGAGGAAACGGGAGGCCGCGTCGGTCGGGATCAATCCAGCGGTGAACTCGAAGCGGTTGTCCTGGCCGTCGAAGTCCGCATCGATGGTCGGGGCGGCGTTGGGATTACCCAGGCCAAAGTGCTCCACTTGCCAGGCATCATCGAGACCGTCTCCGCTGTAGCCGGGGATGTCGTCGGTGTTCACGTTGAGCACGGTGATTCCGAGGGTGGCCGTCCGTGTGCCGTAGTCGCCCTGCGCCGTGGCGAGGGTGTCTTCATACACGGTGCCCGCCGTGGCGAGGCCGTTGGCGTCGATGCCGTTGAAGGGCCCGGCCATCACGCTCCAAGTGATCGAGGTGGCGGGCAGGGCGTTGAAGCTGTCGTCATCCAGGGCTTCCCAGGCGCTGAGTTGCCGGGTGCCGCCCTCGTCCACCGTGGCGGGTGAGGCGGCGAGCTGGAGCGCCGTCACCTCAGTGAGTTGACCGATGTAGCCGTGCTTCGCCGTTTCAGCCGCTGAGGCGACGGTGGAGATGCCTGTGATCCCGCCCAGGCTGCCATCGTGGCTGTAGCTGGCGCTGGTGATGCGTTGGCCGCCGGCGTCGACAGTGTCGGTGCCAACGGAATAACTGGCAGAGCTGCGAGGACCGGCGTGCAGTGCGCCCGCAGCGGTCAGTAGGATAGCGAGGATCGTTCTCATGCGGGTAGAAAGGTGATGCCTACTTCTTGAGTGCGACTTTCACGGCCTGCACCGACGCTGGACTTCCCGCCTGCTCCAGTGCGGCCAAACGGGCGTCCAGCGCCTTGTGGTGGTCCGCCTGCCGAGCGAGCGCCTGTGCTTGCGCTGCGACCTGCTTCTGCAATCTCGCAATCTCGGCCTCGCTGTTCGTCTTCTCCTCTTCCAAGAGCTCCACCTTTCGGGCCAGTTCCTGCGTTGCGGAGACATTCAGCATGGAGATCGCCTCGTAGTCCACGCTGCGGAAGTCCTTCACCTCGCGGCCATAGACAAACACTTCACCGACATCCTCGGCAAAATCGGTGCGGAATCGATCCTGACCCAGCTCCAGCACCTCATGGACGGCCCGGTGGCCCGCCTCGGTGACCAGTCGTACCCGTTCGCCCACCTTCAGGTCCGTGGTCAATGCCACCCAGCCGTCCTTAATCGGGGCCTTCTGGAAGATGTCCGGCACCACATCCGTGGTCTTGTTCACCGCCTGCGGATAGACCGTCTCCACCTGCTGCGCGATCACCTTCTTCTGAGGACGGGCGCCTTTGTCGATCTTGTCCTTGTAATGATAATCGGTGATCTCAATGCGGAGCAGCCTGCCGAGATCTGACGCACTGTCGGAGCGGCCTTGGATCACCTTGATCCGCTCGTCCGACACGGCATCGAAGCCGGTGGCAAGGATGTTGTGACTCGCTTTGATGCTGATCGGAATGCCGCCCGAAGCGGCGAAGTCGGTGATTCCAACCGTGGTGCTGTCGAAGTATTTGCCCGGCCCCACTGTCGTCGGAGTGGCAGCGCCGTTCACCTCCAGCGGAATGTCAGGAGTCGAGGTTCCGATGCCGACGTTGCCGACGAGCAATGTTTTATCGTGAGTGCCCACAGTGCCGATTCGGATGGCGTGGTCTTCGCCGGGGACGCCCTGATGTCCGATGGTGATATTGTAGTCTCCATCGGTCCAAAATCCGGCTCCGTTCCCGATCGCAGTGTTGTTGCTTCCAGATTCGTTTTGCCCCAAGGCATTATTGCCAAGGGCGGTATTTGCATCACCATTATTGTCATACAAAGCATTGATTCCGACGGCGGTGTTGAAGGAGCCGGTGGAGTTTAACTGAAGAGCGTAACTTCCAAAAGCGCTGTTCGAATGCCCTTCCGTATTAAAATTAAGAGCACCCGTTCCGCTCGCGGTGTTCAGGGAACCTGTTGTGTTTTGTTTGAGCGCTTGGTACCCAGTAGCCGTGTTCTCTTCTCCTGAATCATTGAAAAACATCGCCTCATGACCACTAGCGGTATTCTTGGAGCCAGTCGTATTCGAGGCCAATGATCGCATGCCATTGGCCGTGTTGGAGTTGCCGGACGTATTCGAGGTTAGGGCCAAGGTACCGCTAGCTGTGTTGTTTTCACCGGTGGTGTTATAGCGAAGGGGTTGGTAGCCGCCGATGGCTGTGTTGGCCCCGCCCGTCATGGTGAAGTTGCCCGCTTGATATCCGGCGAAGAAGTTGTAGTCCCCAAACGTGTGTATCAGCGTCCGTCCGCCCTGTGTGATGACCCCGTTGTTTCCACTCGCGTCTGTGTTCGCCAAATTCAGGTTACCCTCAAGGGTGATGTCCTGAGTCGCAAAGCTCCCGTTGCCATCGCGAAGGACGAGGGTGTCCGGAATGTTGGCCGGCGTTCCCGTGGTGGCGGAATTGGCCACCTTGCCGGGCGTGGTGAGGGTGGCGAGTTTTGTGTCCGAAATGGAGGCGGTGCTGCTGATGCTCGCGTCACCCACACTGCCGTCGGCGATCTGGCTCTCCTTCGCCGGAGTCCAAGAGCCGTCTGCCTGATATTGGAGCGTCGCACGGGTGCCCTGGGCACCGGAGGCAATCTCATAGTAGGCCCCCTTCGTGTAGATGGATTCAAAAGCGCCTGTCGCCACCAGCTTGCTGCCATCGGCCGAGGATGCCACGGCATTCCAACCGCGATCGCTTTCTTCAGCGGTCCAAGTCGCCCCTGAGTCGGTGGAGATGTAGATCTTCCCACCATCTTCGGCTCCGATCAGTTTGGTGCCGTTCGCTGAGCATGCCAGGGACTTCAATCCAAAGGAGTTCACCGTGCTTGTCCAAGTCTCCCCGGAGTCGATCGAAGTGTAGAATTCCCCTGCTGCCACCGCGAACATCTTGAGTCCATTGCCGGAGATCGCGACATCCTCCCAGAATCGGTTGGTGTCGGTGATCCTCTCGGTCCAAATCACACCCGAGTCGGTGGAGGTATAGATCTTTCCGGGTCTCACTGCGGCAATCAGGATGTCACCTTGGGTGGAGGAGGCCACGGAGTACCACCCACGATTGGCATCGTCCATCCGCTCGGTCCAAGTCTGCCCGTAGTTTTCGGAGGTGAAAATGGTCCCACTGTTAGCCACGGCGACCAACTTGTCGCCGTTGGCAGACGACGCAACGGACGACCAGAAGCGGTCAACGCCCCGGGGAGTCCAGGTCTCACCCCAGTCGTCTGAGGTGTAGATCTTGTCTCCCGGAGCGTTGGCAAAGTAGCCTGCGGCAGCGACCAAGTACTGGCCAGAATTCGAGGAGGCGACAGCTCCCCACCGGCGGACGCTATCCCGAGGCGTCCATGTCTTGCCGGAATCGCTGGACGTATACAGTTTGCTGTTAATATCCGCGGCAATCAGCCTGGTGCCGTCGTCAGAAGACGCCACGGCATTCCATGCACGTTCGCTCTCCCGTGCGGTCCAAGGTTCGAACCCACCTGCGTTCCAACCTCCCATTCCCGTCCCGAAGATTTGAATGGTGTCACCCACCATGGCTTCAGTCTCCGTGAGGTCAATCAGGGTGAGGGCGTCACCATTGGCGACATAGCTGGTGTTTGCGACAGCCGCCTGAGAGGAGCCTGTGACGCCCAAGGGGGTGGACAGGGCACCTGCGGCGAGTTGCGCTGTCCCGACCGTTCCTTCAGCGACGGCGGCGGCGGTGAGGGGTGCGACGGTGCCGTCGTCTGCCTGCCAGCGCAGCTCGGGCAGCCTCACATACTTGACGTTTTGGTTGGTGCTGTCGTAGTAGCTGATGGCCGCCCGACCATTGACGACTGCCAGAGTCGTCCACTGCCCCACATTTCCCTCGCTGTCCAAAGTCACTGGCGCGCCCCAACTGTTGCCGTTGGCATCAGCAGCCTGCACGTACTTGAGGTCGTCGTTTTCTTTGTCGTAGTAGGAAATCGCGGGGTGGCCACCCACAATTGCGAGCGATGAGTATTCTCCGACATTGTCCACGCCATCAACAGAAACCGGGATGTCCCAAGTGGTGCCGTCGGCATCGGTAGCTCGCGCAAACTTGAGATCATCGGCCTGTCCATCGCGGTAACTGATGGCGGGTTGGCCATTGATCACCTCTAGCGAAGGCCACCTGCCAAGGGAGCCCCCGGTATTGACGGCGGTCGGGGCACCCCAAGTGCCACCGTCGGCATCGCTGGCTCGGGCGAATCGGAGTGCGCCGCCATCAGCGTTGACGCTGTATGCAACGGCAGGTCGGCCGTTGACCATCTTCAGCGAGCTGGAGGTGCTGATCGAGTCTGCATCGACGGTCACTGGCACGCCCCAAGAGGTTCCGTCGGCATCGTTGGCTCGCACATACCTGAAGGAGGAGGTCGTGCCGTCATGATAGGAAATGGCGGGGGCACCGTTCACCTCCGCCATCGACGTGTAGACGCCGGTATTGCCGAAGGTGGGTGGGCCTCCATCGACGATGACGGGCATGGGCCAGGCAGTGCCTTGCGGATCCGTGGCGCGTACGAATCTGAGCTCCCCGCTGGTGCCGCCGGGTCCGACGTATCTGTAGCTGATCGCAGGGTGACCATTGATGATCGCCATGGAGTTCCAGATGCCGACGTTGCCTGCGCTGTCGATGACGACGGGGGTGCCCCATGCGCTGCCATTGGGATCGGTGGCCCTTACGAAGACGAGGTTGGCAGCGCCAGCTTGGTAATAGCAGATCGCCGGATGGCCATCTGCCAGAACCATCCTAGTGTGCGATCCTCCGATGCCGGGAGTGGTGTGAGGGATGACTGGAACCAAGTCGAATGCCGCCGAGAAACCGGTCGATGTCACGTCGCTGAGGGTCCATCCAGGGGATAGTAGCGAGATATTGGGAGGTCCGGCAAACGGGTAATCGAAGGTTCGTGTAAAGGTCAGGGCGTCAGCTGAGGAACCCAACGTTCCATCCGATATCGCGCCCAGTTCCGTGCCTAGCCGGAGTTTGGGCTCGGTGATGGCGTAATCGGCGATCTGAGAGGCTCCTACCGCACCGGCAGCGATTTTGTCCGAGGTGATCGCCCCGTCGGCGACACCGTTCGCCTGATCGGCCCGCATGGCATAACCCACTGAAGTGATGCGCTGGTCGGGGGTGAGGAGTTCGCGGGTATTCGCCCCATCGCTTTGATCATTGAACCAGACCCGCAGACGCACATCCGGATTGTCGAAGACGCTGGCCGGAATGGCGGCCATAGTGGGTATCGAGGTGTCTCCCAACTGCACGCTGTACAGCCCCTTGGTGACTGGGATTTCCAAGGACACCAGCGGCTGAACCGCCGCACCTTCCCTGCCATCGTTGGTCCAATACGTGTACGTGGCGTCTGAATTCACTAACGCGAAATCAAATAAGCCGTCGCGTCCGGCAGTCTCGCTGTCGAAGTTGACCCCATCGACGGCGACACGGCCCTGGTAGTTGATGATCTTCGGCACCTGGGCGTGGAGGGCTGCGGTAGCGGCGAAGAGGGTGAGGGCAAGCGCCCGGGCGAGTCGTGGGGTGTTCATGGCGTGTGAAATCAGGGGTGTCCGGCTTTCCTTTCCCGCTGGGGGGTGCCGAAGTTACAAAAAAGGGGGGGAAATTTGTCGAGGGCTTTTCGATGGGTTTCCCAATCAGCCCGACAGAGCACCGATGCGGTGCCGCGCGAAGAGGAAGGCGCTGCTGGATGTTGGAACGCTGGGGTGAGCATAGGGAGGAATCCGATGGCGGGTCAAGCTTTGAATGGTTTGGCGGATGGTACGGGTGAAAGAGGTAAGCCCGGTGGGCGGTGGATGCGGAGCAAAGTAGCCGCCTCTCGCTCCGCGAGGTGAGCTGAGGAGGGGCGACTGGAGGTGATGGGTGGGGCTGGATGTGGGCATCGTGGGCCTGACGGGCGTTGAGGGCTCCCCTCGGCGGAGCGAGGGGGCTACGGTGTTGGGCTCTTTGAGCCCGGAAAGGTCGGGCGCTTGGTCCCCCAAGCGCCGCTCGTTGCAGGCTGGGGGTCGTGGAGAATGCGGGAGGGCGTTCGCAAGTCGTTCGGCCCATCGGCGGCGGACTGGAGACAGTCCGCCCTACCTGAATCGTCCGAAGTCAGCGCCCTCCTGAGACACAGGGTGGGTTGGGAGGAGTTGAAGCGCCTGCAACCGCACTCTGGCGAGTGCGTCTACCTGTAGGCTCGTCCGCCAGAACGAGGATGGGCGGGAGGGTTTGGGCGTCGAGGGCTTGGGTCCCGAGGTCGGCATTCGTCGCCAAGGCTATGAATCGCAAGACGCCCTCGGCTACAGGGAAGGCACTTGACGAGTGCTTCTCCTTGAAGCCGGGCTTGCCTTTGGAGCGGGCCTTGGTCAGGGTGTCGGCGTTGCATTTCGCATGAGATCCTTTGCCTCCCCCGAATTCCCCACGACTCATTGGACGCTGGTCAAGGCGGTGCAGGCGGGGGACCCGGCGAAAGCCGCTGAGGCCATGGAGTCTCTGTGCAGGGGCTATTGGTACCCGATCTACGCCTTCCTGCGGCGTAGCGGCCACCGCTCTGAGGATGCGGAGGACCTGACGCAGTCGTTCTTCGTCCAATTGGTGACGGAGGACGCGCTCCAGCGGGTGCGGCAGGAGGCGGGTCGTTTGCGATCCTACTTGCTGGGGGTGCTGAAGCGGATCCTCAGCGATCACCAGCGCCATGCCTCGACCGTGAAGCGCGGAGGAGGTCGGGCGCCGCTGTCTTTCGAGGCGATGTCAGCGGAGGAACGGTATTCTCATGAGCCGGTGGACGACAAGGATCCCGAGTGGCTTTTCACCCGAGCCTGGGCGGGCGAGGTGGTGGAGGTGGCACGCCAGCGGCTGCGGGAGAGTTTTCAGGAGAACGATCAGGGCGCGGTGTATGAGGCGCTGCTACCCTTCATCACCTGGAGCGATGAACCGCCGTCCTACCGGGCGATTGCCACCGAACTGGGAACGAGCCTCACTTCAACCCGCATCCAGATCTTCCGCCTGCGGGCGCGGTTCCGCACGATGCTGGAGGAGGAAGTGGCGCGGACGGTGCTGAGCCCGGCGGAGGTGGCCGAAGAGATGGCGCTATTGCACGCGGCGCTGGCGGAGAAATGAGTGCCGGCCCCTTGGACAACGATCTTGAGCCCACGGTGGTACGTTCCGGGCTGAAGGCGGCGTCCGTGCCGATGACGCCGCCACCGGCGGGAGCCGACAATTATGAGGTGGGGGAGGAGATCGCGCGGGGCGGGATGGCCAGCGTCCTTGAGGCGGGCGATACGAAGCTGAAGCGAACGGTCGCCATCAAGGTGATGCATCTGGAGGCGGAGGAGAGCCACTCGGCGCGGCAACGGTTTTTGCGGGAGGCGGAGGTGCTGGCGATGCTGGCGCATCCCAACATCGTGCCGATCTACGACATCGTGTGGGAGAACGGCGTGCCGCTGTTCTACTCCATGAAGATGGTGAAGGGGCGGACATTGCAAGAGATTCTCAACGGGCTGCGCAGGGAGGAACCCGGGGACTTGAAGGAATTCACGCTGGACCGCTTGCTGCTGATTTTCCGCAAGGTCTGCGATGCGATGGCCTTTGCCCACAGCAGGGGCATCCTGCACCGCGATCTGAAGCCAGAAAACGTGATGGTGGGGGAGTTTGGGGAGGTGCTGGTGATGGACTGGGGGCTGGCGAAGCTGCTGCGCAGCAATGACGAAGGACGAATGAGGAATGACGAAGACGCAGAGCCTTCGGATTTCGGAATTTCGCATTCGTCATTCAGCGGCACGCTGTCGGGCTCGATCATGGGCACGCCGAAGTACATGAGCCCCGAACAGGCGATGGGGCGGATCGATGAACTGGACGAGCGGTCAGACCTTTTTTCGCTGGGCGGGATTCTTTACACGATCCTGACGCTGCGACCACCGGTGGAGGGAACGACGCTAGAGGAGGTGCTGGAGAAGGTGAGGACGGCGGAGATCGCGGAACCCTCACACGTGACGACCTTTCAAGGTTCGGTTGGCGATGAAGAGGAGTCCGGCGACGTGCTGGAGGCGAAGCGGATCAAGCCGCTGCCGCACACACCGACCGGCCGGGTGCCGCCTGCGCTGTCCTCGGTGGTGATGAAAGCGTTGCGGCGGGAGAAGGCGGAGCGCTACGCCAGCGTGGTGGAGTTGAGCGCGGACATCGAGAAATTTCAGGGCGGTTTTGCCACGGGTGCCGAGCGGGCGGGGGCATGGACCGAGCTGCGGTTGCTGATGCTGAGGCATCGGGCGGTGACGGCAGCGCTGGCGGCAATGTTGGTGCTCAGCGTGGGCTTCATGATCAAGGTGATGGCCAGTGAGCGGCGGGCGACCGAGAGCGCGGAAGCCTCCCGCCGGTCGCTGGCCCGCGCCCAGATCGCCCTGGCGGAGGCGGCGATGCGGTCGATGGACAGCGTGGGATTGGCGCAAGCGCTCGATGCGGTCCCCGAAGATCTTCGCAACGATGAGTGGGAGTACTTCTCGCGACAGCGCGATCGCTCCGAGGTCATCGGACTCGCGGAGTTGGGGGTTCCTCTCACCATCCTCGCCATGCGAGAGGAACCGGGCGAGTTTCTTTGGGTGGACGAAGGATCTGCGATTCACGTTCTCAATGCGATGGACAATCGGGTGGTCCGGTCCATCGAAACCGAAATTGAGGGGCGCAAAAACTGCTCATTGAGCGGCAACCATCAGGTGCTGGCAGTCGCCGGTGTGGGAGGTGATCAGGTGGCGTTTTTTGATGCTCAGACTGGTGGATACTTGCGGGCGATTTCAATGGCAGAACGATCATTTCGCATGGCCCTGAATCGCGATGGAAGCCTGCTCGTCGTGAACTCCAAGACTCAACGTGCCGACAGTCGGGAGGCGAGGGTATTGCAGTTGATGGACACGGAATCAGGGCGCATCCACTGGAGCTGTGACTATCAGGCGGATTTCATCGATTTTCATCCTGACGGAGGCCGATTGATCGTGTCATCCGGGAACCTGCGGAGCCTGAACATTTTTAGCGTCGAAGATGGAACGGAGATGGGTGCCATCCATGACCAGCTGATTTTGAGTCAAGCCGTGAGTCCAGATGGGCGGGTGGTGGCCGCCGGCACGGGTGGGGGCAGGGTGCTCTTGATCGACGCGAAAAGTGGCGAACTCTTGGAGACGGGGCAGCTTCATCCCGCCGCAGTCGAGGCGGTCGCGTGGACGAGGAGTGGCCTGCTGCTGACGATGGGTGATCAGGGGCGCATCAGAGAGGGCCGATGGCTTCTTCAGATCTGGCGCGTGCCGGACTTTGAGCCGGTCGATTCCCTGTTCGGTCTGGAGATAGCGAGTCAGCCACCTGTGTTGGCGCTCTGTCCGGAGACAGGGCAGCTCATCACCTCTGGGAGAGAGACGCGGGTTTGGAAACTGCCGGTGGATCAGGAGTGTCACTTGGTGACCCACACCTCAGAGCAGGGCTGGTCCAATGCCTTCATGGATGATGTCACTCTCATTGCACGCGAATCCTTCGGACTGGCGGCGTATGACCTGAGTCACCCGAGACAGGCGGTCAAGGAGCCCTCTCCGCTCCCTTCCCAGCGGTTCAACCGGTGTGCCGTGCATTGGCCGTCCGGGAGGCTGGCGGTGGCCACGGGAACGGGCGGGCCCAACGAACTGAAGATCTTTCATCGGCGGGACGGTGCTCTGGTGGAGGGGGTGACCTGGCCCATGACTTCCCTGGCATCCTCGGTCCGTTTTGACGCCACGGGAAAGCGAATGGCGATGACGACACCATTCGGGAGTGGCGAGGCAAGGGTCGTTGACCTGGCGGACGGCAAGACGCTCTCGACGCTGCCCAGGGAGACTGCGGCGATGGTCTTTGCAGGGTCGGGAAATAACGTGGTCGCGGCGATGCCCCACACGGTCACGGCGGGGGCGGTGGAGTTTGATCTTGTCTCGGTCGACGGTCAGACGGGCGAGACCCTGCGAAGTGTCCGGGTGCCCTGGCGCATGGGTGCCCTGGATGTGACGCCAGATCGGAAGATGATCGCGGTGGGTGGGTCCGACAAGCGGGTGCATTTCTTTGATGCGGAGACCTTGGAAGAGACGGGCTCGTTCCGGGCACATGACGCCGACATCACCGCGTTGAGATTTCATCCAACGTTGCCCGTGATCGCCACCGGATCACTGGATCGATCCGTCAAGGTTTGGCATCTTGAGACTCCGATACGGCAAGGGCACCTGTTCAGGGGCTTAGAGGGAACGCCGGTGGCCCTGGCCTTCAATCCGTCGGGGTCACTGCTTGCGGTGGACGGCTTGGGGTCGTCCTTTTATGTCTTCGAGGTGCAAGCGCCGCCGGAGGCAGTCAGAGCTGACGAGCCATCGACTCAGCTGAGTTCCGATTCGGATGCCGATGGGGACGGGAGCCTGCCACCCGAGGCCGCCGCCACATTGCCATCGTCCTTGGTCCAAGAGGTCGAGGGTTGGGAGGATGTCCTCGCTCAACTCACACCCGAGGAGGTCGAAACGAACGGCCCCAGTTGGATGCTCGAAGACGGTGAGCTTTTCAGCCCGGAGCCTCTGGTTACCCTGCATCTGCCCTGCGAACTGGCGGGGGGCAGCTATCAGATGCGGCTGACTCTCCAGCGGATGAAATCAGGGTCGACCTTTCATATCGCTCTGCCCGTTGGTGACCGGATGTGCGGGCTCGATCTGGACGGGAAGTCTGGCAGAGATCCTCCTACCACGGGTCTGGTGACCGTGAACGGGAAATGGGGCGTGCGCCTGCCGGGGGTTGTCATTGGCCGACAGGTTAAGGACCTAAGACCCCACGATCTCGACATTGCGGTGGGTCTGCAAGGGGCCAGCGTCACCATCACCACCCTGCTGGACAGCAAGCTGCTGTACGAATGGAGCGGTCCGATGGCATCCCTCAGGCAGGCGCCCTTCTGGGTTGAGAAGACGAAGCCGGGCGTGCTCGGGTTCGGAAACCGCGGACAATGGGTGGTGTCTGAGGTGAAGGTGAAGCGGTTGGACGAGAAAAACCCGACCGAACAGTAAGTCGGCAGGCCAAGGCCCGAATGCCTTTAGAACCTACCGCCCCACCAACCGCACCCAAAGTTTCTCGAAACCCACGGGCCGGGTGAAGGTCTCCTCGCGCTCGACGTGATCCACGGCTTCCAGCACCTCGATCCGCTCCACCTTGTCGCAGAGCTTTTGCAGAAGCGTGCGCACGATGAGCCGAGCGTGCGGTGCGCCAAGACACAGGTGCTCGCCAAAGCCGAAGGACACGTGCGGGTTCGGTTTCCGATCCAAACGAATCTCCTCGGGCTCGGGAAAGACCGTTTCGTCGTGATTGGCCGATGCCCAGCACAGGCCGATCCGTTCATTGGCTTTCACCGTCACGCCATGCATCTCGGTGTCCGCCGGACACACGCGTCCGATCTGCGTGAGCGGCATGAACACGCGGAAAAACTCCTCGCTTGCCAGTGTGATGCGCTTCGGATTCTCGCGCAGAAACTCCATCGCGTCCGGCTTCCACCCGAGGTGCGCCAGCACGGACGACACGCTGTGAATGATCGTGTCGCGTCCGCCCGCAAAGGTCAGATTGCCGAAGCCCATGCACTCCTCACGCGTGAGTTTTCTTCCCTGAAACTCGGCCTGCACCAGCGCACTGAAGAAATCCTCGCCAGGTTTGTTCTCCGCCCGGTCAAACTGCGCGTGCAGGTAGTCTTCCAGCACGTTGCCGGTCTTGAACTTGCCGCCGGTGACCTTGAACACGTGAATGCCCCAGCCGATCCAGACATCCGCCTCGCGCTCCGGCATGTTGAGCAGGTGGGTCAGGGCGCGCGACTGCAGCGGCAGCGCGAACTCGCTCACGACTTCCACCTCGTCCCTCGTTAGCGCCTCATCGACCATGGAGTCGATCAGCGCGTCGATCTCCGCGATCATTTCCGGTGACTTGGGCCGCTGAAAAAACGGCTCCGCGATCGCGCGATACTCAGTGTGGACCGGAGGATCGGTCTCGATCGGCAATTGGCGCATCGTCCGCACCTCCTCCTCGGAGGGAATCGGCACCCGGAACGGCGCGTCCGAGCTGAACGTCTTCCAATCCTTCGCCGCCTCCCGCAAATCGCCGTGCCGAAGAATCATCGTGATGTTCTCACCGTGAAACGGGCACTGCATCACCCCGTCCTTTTGACGGGCTTCCTTGAACGGGTCGTGGCTGGTGGTCTTTGGGTCGGTCATGGGTCGAGCTTCATTGAAACCCACCCTGTCGAATCCCGCCAGCGCGAAACGGTTGCAAGTTTCGGGCTCCCAGGCTCACTCATTTTGGCGATTGCGGAATACGCCGACCTTCCTGCACGTTGGTCTTCCTCATGAATCGCCGCCTTTTCCTTACTTCCGTCGGTCTGATCGCCGCCGGTTTGCTCGGCTACCAAATCGGCCGCCACGAAGCGCCGGTCGAAACGCGCGCGCTGCCGACCAATTCGCGCCCGCTCATCGGCATCGCCAGCCTCGACAGCGAGACCTATGTCAAAGCGGTTCGCGAATCTGGCGGAATCCCCGTCGTGCTGCCCAACACCGACGCCAGTCCCGAGGCAATCCAAGACTATCTGACCCGGCTCGACGCCCTCCTGCTGCCGGGCGGCGCCGACATCCCGCCCTCGGAGTACGGCGAGGAACCGCACGAGACCGTCAAGATTCTGGATGACGAGCGCTACACCTTCGAGAAGGCCATGGGCAGGGCTTGGATCGAGAAGACGGACAAGCCGATGCTCGGCATCTGCCTCGGCAGCCAGTGGATCAACGTCCTCCACGGCGGTTCGCTCGTGCAGGACATCCCGTCGGAATTCGATGTGGTTCATCGCGACGTGACCCACCCGGTCAAGTTGGAGCCCGATTCCAATCTGGCTCGCATTTTCGGCGAGACGGAATTTGAAGTGAACTCTCTCCACCATCAGGCCGTGGGTGATGTCGGCAGAGGCCTGCGCATCGTCGCTCGCAGCCCCGACGGTGTCATCGAAGCCACCGAAAGCACGGACCCAAACCGCTTCCTCATCGGCGTCCAGTGGCACCCCGAAAAACTCATGCCGGAAGACCAGCGCCAGGCCAAGCTCATCAAGGCCTTCGTCGAAGCGGCGAAGCAGTCGCACCGGGTTCCGTGACCCACGGAGGAATGGCATTCCTGCCGTTCCATTTTGCCGATGATGGGACGTCGGGAACGACAATTCTCTATTTCTCCGGATCGCCTGCTCAGCGTGTTCCACTCCTCCGTCTGCGGAGCGCAACCAATCCCGCAGTAGTGGCCAGAAGAGCGATGCGGGAAGGCTCGGGAATGATGGTGCCGATGGAGATGACGCCCTGGGTTTCAAAAAGGGACAGGTCCCATTCCCAGCTGGGATCGAATCCCGTGGTGGGCAGACTGAGCATCGAACTTGCGAGTCCCTGCATGGCCGTCCCCGATGTGGAGCTCCAGTCAATGAGATCAAAGCTGTGACTGAGGGCGGGCGTGTAAGAGGGGTCAAAGACCACCGCGAGCGAGCTGCTGCTCAAGCCGGTAAAGTCGATGAGGCTGGGGCCAGTCGAGGCAAAGATGAGTTGATCATTCACACCATTGGCAAGGAGCTCAAAGGTCACACTCGCAGAGGGGTTGAAGGTGACGTTTCCGCTGACGGGGGTGAAATGAAGTGTCCCGATGCCATTGTCCACACCGGGGAGACCCGGCTCGACGCTGCCGCTGATGGCGACAGAATTCGCTCCCGTTGGTGCGATGGTGCCGGTGCCCCCGAGTGTTGTGCCCGCGCTGGTGGTGACGCTGCCGCTGCCGGTCGCGGAGCCGCTGGTGTTTGAGACGAGCAGCGCGCCCGTGATGACGGACGTGGTGCCGGTGTAGGTGTTCGCATTTTCGAGCCGAACCGTTCCCGAGCCCTGAGTGGTCAAGCCTCCCGAGCCGCTCACCTCCCCGGTGAGCCGCATCGCAAAACCGGCCGCAGACGCGCTGTCAACGATCAGCGAATCACCGAGACTGATGTCACCACTGAAGGCGGAGCTGAAATTGGCGGTGGAACTGGCGGCGAGTGTGCGGGTGCCGGAGCTTCCCGCGACGACTTGAATGTCGTTCGAGTGGGTCCATCCGGCGAGGTAGTTGTCCACCACGACGTCGCCATCGCCGGTGGTGCCAATTTGGATCGCTCCGCTGCCCAGGGAGTTGGACCGTCCAATGCGGAGCGTGCCCGCCTCGACAATCGTGCCTCCAGAGTAGGAGTTGTTGCCGGAGATGGAGGTGGTGCCGGTGCCACTCTGCGTGAGCGTTCCTGTGCCGCTCATCGGGTTGTTCAGCGTCAATGCGTTGTTCCGGTTCACCACCAGGGAGGCGTTGTTCACGATGGCGCCCGAGCCCAGCGCGCCAGTGCTTCCGCCATTGCCCACCTGCAGGATCCCCGAAGAGATGGTGGTCGTGCCGGAGTAGCCCGCGTTATCCGCCTCAATGCGGATGCGACCGTCACCGGTCTTGGTCAGGTTGTTGGAACCGATGATCTCGCCGCGCAGGCGCATGCCCAGTGCTGAGCCCGAGTTCCCGAAGAGAGTGAGGTCATCGTTGAGCGTGAGGCTTCCGGTGAAGCTGGTGCTGAAGTTAGCGGTGCTGGTGATGCCAAGCGTGAGCGTGCCACCGCTGCCGGCGGCAACCGTGATGTCGTTAGCGTGGGAGTATCCGGAGTAAATCGCCACGATCGAAGCATCACCCCCGCCCACGCTTCCCAGCGTGACCGGACCGGTGCCCATCACGTTGCTCCGCCCCAATTGAACCGTGCCGCTGTTGACGTCGGTACCTCCAGTGTAGGTGTTGGTGCCTTCGAGGAGCAGCGTTCCCGCCCCCGTCTTGGTGAGCTTTCCCACGCCGGTGACCAGCACTTCCTCATTGATTCGAAGCACGGAGTTTGGCGAGGTGGAAAACACGTTGTCCGCAGCGAGGTCGATCGTGAGCGCATCGTTGTTGCCTCGAAAAACCACGGTGGTGTCGGTGTTCTGAAGTGTGATCCCAGAATGCAATGTGAGGGTTCGGGCTCCACTTCCGCTGTTGAAGTTGGTGTCCATGTTGAGGGTGGACGCCAGTTTTCCATTGATGTTGTCGAACGTAATCGAACCAAGCGTTCGGCTCGCGTTGATGTACATGACGGAAATCGTTCCCGTTCCATTGCGATCATCGATGACCACATGGGAGTCGGAAGCATTGGGAGGGATCTCGTCCCCCTCCCAGTTCGCAGACGATCCCCAAGATGTGCCGCCTCCGGTTGATTGGTTTCCATCCCAAAAGGT
>CAXBNA010000109.1:0-19911 GCA_963976915.1 uncultured Verrucomicrobiales bacterium | reverse complement strand
GGGTGACGGGGTGACGGGGTGACGGGGTGACGGGGAGACGGGGTGATGGGGTGATGGGGTGATGGGGTGATGGGGTGATGGGGTGACGCGTTGTAGCTGGCCTCTGTGAGGCCGGACCTTGCGGCGTCCTTTCGTGTCATTCGCGGCCCTTCGCGTTGAACAAAAAACCACCTGCAGCCTCGCCAAGCAGAGGAGACCAAGGAGCGGCGCGCTTCCAGCCGCCGGGTAGGGAGCTTTAGGGCGGAGCCGTTCCCGCGAAGGGCTGGGGCTGGAAGGCCCATTCCCTCGGGATCGGCCTTCAGTTGGGTTCCTGCGCGGCGAGGTGCGGTGACAACGTCGCAATGTTCCTGTGCAACGTGAGAATGTACGGTGACAGCGCCACAATGTTCCTGTGCAACGCGGCAAAGTATCTGTCCTGCGCGGCAAAGTCACCGTACTCTGCGGCAAAGTATGGTTCCTGCGCGGCAGAGTTCCCGTACTCTGCGGCAAAGTATGGGTCCTGCGCGGCAGAGTTCCCGTACTCTGCGGCAAAGAATGGGTCCTGCGCGGTAGAATCACCGTCCTCTGTCACAAAGTACCCGTGCCACGCCGCAACGTTCTGCCCTCCAGAGCCTTGGTTTTCCGATGGCGGGCCCGGTGAAAGGGCACCCAGAAACCGTTGAGGGTAGGGCTGCGCTGCGTCGCGGCCCATGGGTTCTTTGGGGTGGAGGAGGTGGGACCGAAGGGCGTCCGGGGTGGAACGGCCGACGAGGAAAGTCAGGGAACGAGACCCAGCTCGTCCCTACCTTAGGCTTCCGCCATCTTTCTGATCCCTTGGGCCTCTGCGTTCTTGCCTTGCCCTCCTTCCTCCGCTTTCATCCTAACGTTTCCCGGAACCTCCACTAGGATCACTGCTCTCGCCCCTCACAACATCCTTCCCAAGTCTCGAATGCCATATTGATGCGGAAGAAGATCCAACTCCCAGCCCTCTTCCGCACCTTCCTTCACGAATTGATGACCGCGAAAACTCGAGTTCCCACCAACTCGATTAACATTTAGACCCGATGCAAATCGATATTTCAGATCTCAATATTCCACTCGCGATTCGGCGAGTGAAACGCGATATGCGAGATGATTGGTTCGCGGATCCACTCCAATACCAGGACATGCTCAACACCGCAGCAGTAAGGAGTTGGTTTTCAGGCGAGATTGAACTTCATCCGACCGAGTCTCTTAACATCCCCAAGAATGGCTTTGTAATACGGTCTGCTCGAGAAATGTTTATCCACGAGCGAGTCATGTACCAGGCCCTCGTCGACAACTTGATCGAAGAATACGACCCGCTTCTTCGGTCGGCGGTCTACAGTCATCGTCTCCGCTCAGGAGGAAGAGACTTCATCTTCCAGAACACCATCGATGCATGGAAGTCATTCAACGATGATGCCGACGCCTTGATGGACAGCGATGAGAAAGTGGTCGTAGTGACCGATATTCAGAATTACTACCAATGCATTCACTACGATCGCCTGTGCGATCAGCTGCAAGAGGATGAGCCAAACTCCGACGGATCGTTTCAGAACACGATCCTCAGACTCCGACAACTATTGCACGGCTGGAATGTTGATGGTGTCGGACTCCCTCAGAATCGGGACGCCTCGTCATTTCTGGGGAACATCTTCCTGAGAGGAGTCGACGAACATATGATCCTAGCTGGATACAATTACACCCGATACATGGACGATATTCGGATTGTTTGCAGGAATGTCTTCGAAGCTCGAAAAGCACTCCAAGAACTCATTATCAAACTCCGAGACTACGACCTCGGCGTAAACGGGAAGAAAACAAAGCTTCTTCACCGAACAGATAAGGCATATCGGGAAGAAATCCCACCGACAAACGAAGAACTAGACGAAATAAACGCACTGCTCGGTCAGAAGAACGTGCGTTCAGTCCGAAGAGCTAGGAAGAAGCTTGATGAAATGGCTGATGAACTTCTTGCCCGTGGTGACACACACGGAAAAGAGTTCAAATTCTGCATCAACCGGATCGAGCGCTTAGCTAGATGCGAGGACATTTCGTACGATCCCGCTCGATTCGTTGATGCGGCAATTGATCTGTTGGTCGATCAGCCCTGGTCGACAGAGATGCTTGTTCGTCTTCTTCGGAGCTCTAACCTTTTGCCGCAACAGCTGGCGAGAGTCGTGGATCTCGCCCTTTGCGAAGAGCGGAACATCTACGAATGGCAATCCTATATGCTTTGGCAACTGATCGCAATCAATGACCCAGCTCACAGAAGGGATGAGATTAAGCGGGCTGCACGAGATGCAGTGGCAGGCAACAAGCCGGTTCCATTCAAGGCCGGTGCCGCGCTTTATATTGGCGCATGTGGAAACGCTCACGACAAACGGCATCTCCTTCAGCAATCTTCTGGCACCCGCTCAAACATGCTGTTGAGGTCTGTTGCAATTGCCTCCCAACAGACCAAGGCGTCAACCGACAGAGCCCGGAGAGAGGCGGTCGTTCCAATCCATTACCGGGAGAGCACGGACAACTACCCTGAGTCAAGAGGAACGCCTCAGTTTTTTGCGCCGCTTCCGCGAATAAAGGCGTCGCAAATCTACGATGATCTCCCCTGCTTCTACTTTTAAGTATGGATGAGCTGCCAACAGATTTTGTGGTCTACCTGTATGACCCAACTGATCCAACCGGAGAGCTTCGGCTGTTCCTGCTTCGGGAGAATGACGCATTCTCCGAGGTTGGGATAGAGGAACTGCGAAAGCACTCAACTGGCATTGTGACATACGAACTCTCTGCCCTCATCGATGGAGGAGCAGGACCTTGGCTCAACAACAATTCTCAAGTGATTGACATCGATATGGCGCTTACGCTTGCGGCTGAACAGCCCAGGAGGGAGGCGCAGGGTTCGAAATCGTTTTCCTTCTTGGAATGCTTGCGGAGCAGTTCCGATCCTGGCATCAAGCCCTTTGCAGTCTACTGCTTTCAAGGAGATCGCACTGAAAGCGATGCAGTCATATTAGCTGCCACGAAGAAGGTTGCGATAAATCTCCGAGATGTGGCGAACCAAGTATTCGGTAGACTTCGCGAGACGAATGGGCTCGCTCGCCTTACCGAGGTCGAGGTTCCAGTATCCTGTGTACTGCATCGAAGGCAAGCCCTTGGCCTCCGAGTAGATGGCGAGGCGATCCGCGCAAAGGTGTCGGATTTGGGTGAAATTGCGGCGAGGGCCCGATCCCACCTCCGCAAGGAGTTTGCGATTTTGGATCCGTCGGATCGAGGTCAAGTCGCAGCCGCAATCCAGAACGACCCTCACCTTTGTGAAATTGTCGATGCGGAAGAATCAGAATGGAGTGTCGAATCGGTGCTGAAACTCTATGCACCCGTATCTCCGCTTGCGGCCAACTTGCGTAAGTACCGAGACGCTCAGAGATCTAGAGTCATTTTGCAAAGATTTGGCATATCTAAGAGTGGAAGGGTGCATCCGGATTATCGTGTCGCAGGTACTGTGACAGGGAGAATTCTGGTTCGAAATCCCTCTCTCCAGAATATCTCTCGCTCCTACCGAGACGTTCTCCTCGCAGACGAGGGAAAGACACTCCTCTATCCTGATTTCAAGCAGTGTGAACCTGGTATCTTGGCCCACGACTCTCAAGATCAGGCTTTAATTGCTGACTACAATGCAGGCGACCTTTACATGGCTCTTTCCGAGACTCTGTTCGGGGATCGCGAACACCGGAGCCCTTCTAAGCTCCTTTTTTTGTTCGTCTGCTACGGCATGGCCTCAGAGCGTGTTACCAAAATCGGAAGTTCAATTACAGGCCTCCCAGAGAATGAAGTGGAACAGGCAATTTCTGCGTTCTTTGGTCGGTACCCCGGCATTGAGACCTGGCGGCATGACCTGATCGCTAAAGTCTCGACGGAGGGACGTGTGGGAACGCCGTTTGGAAATTTCCGGTCATTCCCAGCCGCTGTTAGCGCCGCAACTGCCCTACGCGGCGCACAGAGCCAAAGAATACAGGGCACGGCTGCCTTGATTCTAAAACAAATCATTATCGAGATTGAGAAGCGGCTTCCAAATGTGGATGTCCTACTGCCAATGCACGACGCTCTTTTGGTTCAGGTCCCGACATGGGATGTGGCGAACCTTAAATCAAATATCGATGCAATCTTCTGTGAAGTTTATCGGCGATACTGCCCTTCGATTTACCCGAAGGTAACCTTTGAAGACTTTCACCACGTCGAATAACAATAGAAAATCAACATGACAGAGCACCTTAAACTCTCACTTTGGGACGCATTCGCGTTCTTTCTTTCGGGATGGGCAGTGTGCGTGGGCGCTTACATCCACGTAGCCCTTCTCAGTCCCGACATAATCGAATACGTGGGTAAGCTTCCGCCGACCGCTCTGGGTGCCGCGGCCTTCCTTGTTCCTTTGATAGCGGGCCTCCTATTCGAACCCATTGGAAACATGATCGGAGATTTTGTGTTGTGGATTGGATCGCTCCCCAGTTCCCTTGGGAGAATGTTGTGTAAATGCATCAAGCCTACCACGACCACGCAAAGCAGCCCGTTGTTCGAGCGGACGAAAAACAGCATTCCCTCCGAACTCTCCGCAACGGTGAATCCCTATCATTGGGCAAAAGACTACCTTTCCCAAGAGCAGATCGAGACCCCCTATATGGCATTTTTGTCGAAATTCGGGTTTTACCGAAACGTGGGCGCCTTGCTGTTACTCAATGCGATCCTGATTCCCTGTCTTCACGGGTTCGGGACAGCGGAGAAGATCCTGTTCTTCAGTCTGCTACCTCCAGCTGTCCTCTACTTCGTCAGAAGTCAGAGATTCTACCGGCACATGGGTGATTCCACGTTTCGGAACTATGCAATCCTTCTCGAAAGGAAGAAATCTGGAGAGACTCCAGAAAGATAGGACTCCCTCCCAAGAATGCCGACCCCCCCGAACACAAAACCGTCCAAGCCCTGATCCTCGCATACGCCGAGGCCCTCGATTGGACCGTTGTGTCACGGGAGGATGCCGAGCGACGGCGCAGGTTTGATCCGGAGGTGCCGCCCGCCGCCTACGCCCGCTGAGAATTGGGCCCCGACGCAGCGGCGGCCCTACCATGCTTTTGCGTATTTCTGTGGCGATCCTGTTTTGATGCCTTCGTCGAGGGGCATGGGGGAATGGGGCGTTCTTGACCGAAGAGAGGGTTTGGCTTGTGGACGGCGTGGATTTTGGAGAGACTTCTGCTCGTGCAAGGCGGCGCGGCTGGCCGGAAGTCAAATCAGATCAAATCAAATCGGAGTATGGCATGAGATTGCTTTTGGATGAGAATCAGGTGGGCGTCGTTCGATTGGGCGAGGTGCCGCAGGTCGAGGTGCATGCGACGGCCATCAACCACGCCCACGAAAAAGAGCTGTACCCGGTGGAGGGTGTCTATGCCAAAGGAGGGCCGTCTGAGGCGGCGATTGGGTTTCCGCATTTGGTGATGTGCCAGGGGGTGCTGGTGACGATGAGCAATGGGGCGCTGATCGGGGCGCATGTGTCGGGCGCGGACGATGAGCCGAGGCTGATGGACCAGATGAGCGCCTTCATCTCCGAGAACGGCGGCCCGGATCAGATCCGTCAGATGTATGTGGCGTACGACACCACCAAGTGGAAAAGCGAGTATGGACGCACGGTGGAAGAGAAGGCGGAGCGCTTTGGCTATCATGGCAAGGTGAAGGTGGTGGACACTGCGCCGGTGCCGGACATGGCGGTGCCCGACCGGGACGGAAGCTATGTGCAGTTCACCGCCATGGGGTCCCAAGGGAAGTGCCTGGTCGAAGCGAAGGACCATCGGGAGATGAACTTCGTTGCCGGAGAGGGGCTGGCACTGAGGGATGGTGCTGAACGGAGGCAGTTTCCTTTTGGGAAGGTGGGAGCTGAGACAAAGGTGGGGGGCGACACGCTGAACCCGGTGAAGCCTACGAGTCGGAGGGTGTGAGGATTTGGAGCGGGTTCTGGCGGTGGGGGATTGCGTTGATCGTGCCTACGTCCCGCCACCTCCGCCCGCGGAGAAGTGGGCCCCGACGCAGCGGGGCCCTACCATCTGGTTGCGTTCTTTTGCGGCGATTCCTTCACCAGCGGCGCGCTTGGCGACAACGCGATGACGCTGAAGGTGAGGGACAATGTCCTCATCGGCAACGTGGCGCGGCGTGAAGTGGATTCCATGGAACCGGTATTGAAGTTCAGGAACTGGCGGAGTGTTGTCTCTCGGATTGATTGGCCGTGGGAATCATTGTGCCGCATTCTTTGCTTTAAAATGGGGTCGACGACTCTAGCGTCGGGGTTTTCTGGAACCATGATGCGTTTTGTGTGGGCATTCTGTTTGTCGGGCCTTATGGCCGGAGGGCAACCATGCCTTGCCGCAACGCTGACTGTAACTAGCACCTCCAACGTGGGTCAGGGATCCTTGCGTCAAGCGATTCTGGATGCTGAGGTAGGCGACACGATTTTGTTCGATGAGGGATTGTCGGGTCTGGCGATTGCGGTGAGTGGGGAAGATCTGAGATTGGCGAAGGATGTCCAGATTGATGGTTCAGGTTTGGCTAGTCCTGTGACCATCGCCAGCAATCGAAACATGGCCCCGGTTCCGGGTGAACCACCCTCACGTTTGTTTTCGATTCTGGAAGGGATCACTGCGGAGTTGACGGGGTTGATACTGGCCCACGGGGAAGCGGATTGGGATGGAATTGGGGCCAGCGAGTACGCGGGTGGGGCAGTTTACAATGAGGGGAACCTCACGATGACTGGATGTACCGTTTTGGAATGCAGTTCGCCGATTGGTGGGGGTGTGTACAATGCGAGCACGGGCGACCTTGAAATCGAGGCTTCTTGTTTTGTGGCAAACTCTGCCGTTAGTGGAGCGGCAGTGTTCAACGCGGGTGGTTCCGTTCGGTTGCTGAACTCAACATGTTCTGGTCTTATTGGAGGCGCGCTGGAGACGACAGGTGGTTCACTTTTGGTTCGTCACTGCACGGTAACTGGAAACGACTGTTTTAGTGTTGGTGCGATTCACGTTCGGGCGGGCGAGTGCCACGTTGATCACTCCATTGTGGCCGGAAATAACGGTTTTGTATTTCCACCTTCGTTGTTTTCGAATCTCACGGGTCCAGTGACAACGATGACGAATTCCCTGACCGCCGGTGATCCGATGTTGTTCCCGCTGGGAAACTATGGCGGATCGACCGCGACGAATCCGCCAATGCCCGGGAGTTTGGCGATTGATGGGGGAGGCTCTTCCGGTGTGACGGTCGATCAGCGTGGGATGCCCCGGGGATCTAGCGCGGTGGTGGATATCGGCGCTGTGGAGATTCAGGGGCATGCTGATATGGTTGCCATTCTTTCGGCTGTGTGGCCTGCCGATGCAGACGATGACAAGGCTGCTTTTGGTTTGGAGTGGGCATTGGGCATGAATTGGACAACGAAGGACTTTCTCTCGCCGCGTCGGTTTCAGATCGTGGGCACAAATGGCAGTGGTGCGCCAAAGCTGACCTTTGGTGTCAATCCAGCCGCATCGTCCTTTACGTCCTGGAGTGTGAAGCGGAGCACTACCCTCACTCCGGGGAGTTTTTCAGAGATCTATCGGCTCGATGGCCCTGCAATGAGTGGGACTGATGGGGACGTGGAGGCATTCCTGAACGGCGACCTCATGGAAGTCACAGATCTCAACGCACCTGCAGGCGGAGCGTTCTATTTGCTGGAGTCGATACTGGTTCCCGACTCTGGGATGTGAAGCACTGGCATCTGCGCAATCTCATGGCTGGCCATCGGGTCGACGCGGCTCATCCCCCTGAATGGTTCTTCCCGGATGGTGAATGGCGTGCTAGATTCCGCTCATGAATAAGACCGTGATCCAGGCTGAGCTGCCGCCCGAATTGGAGGCGCGAGCGCACACCTATGTGCAGGAGGGCTGGGCGACAGATTTCAACGAACTGCTGGCGGACGCTCTGCGGCGGTTTCTGGAATCTCACTCCTCGCGAGTGACGGAGGCCTTTGTCATGGATGACGTGCAATGGGGCCTGCATGGGAAGGACTGAACAGGGTCCACCGCTGGTAGGACGTGATTCCGGTGAGGCACGCGAGTGAACACGGCCTTGTTTTGACAGGATTCACAGGACGGCAGGATTTCAGGATTGGATTCTGAGTACTTTTGCGTGTTCTGCGGCGATTGGGTATGAATTTTTGACGCGAATGGAAACGAAGATCCGCGAATGACGCGAAGCGAGGGGTTGTCGGCCAGTTCTGAATCCTTTGCGGGTTCTTGTGCGGCCTGCTGCGGGTGATCGGATCGCGTTCTGGCGAACGCGCCTGCGTCCTGCCACCTCCGCCCGCTGAGAATTGGGCCCCGACGCAGCGGGGCCCTACCATCTCTTTGCGTTTTTTGCGGCGCTTCCCATCAGCGGCGCGGTCGGCGAACGCGCCCTACCGGATCTTCTTGTCGGGGAGGGAGGTCTTGATGCCTTCGTCGAGGGGCATGGGGTCGTTGCCGGGGGTGAGACCGGTGGCGGCCATGAGGTCGGCGAGTTGCTTTTTGAGGTCGGCGACGACGGGGGCGAAGCTGTCGTTGTGGATGAGGTTGTGGCTCTCCATGGGGTCGGTCTGGATGTCGTAGAGTTCGGCCATGTGCTCATCGGGTGAGCCGTCGCCCTTGGGGTAGTGCATGTACTTCCACTTGTCGGTGCGGATGCCGCGGACGTTGGGGGTGTAGGGGAACTGCTTTTCGTAGTTGTAGTGGTAGAACCAGCCCGTGCGCCAGTCGGGGTCGCCATCCTGGACGAGCTTGACGAAGGACTGGCCGTGGAGTTTTTCTGGAACGGGGGCTCCGGCGAGCTCGAGCATCGTGGGGCAGAGGTCGGTGGTGAGAATCTGGTCTTGGATGTCGCGCCCTTGATCGGCGGGGCTGAGGCCGGGGTAGCGGACGATGAGGGGGATGCGGATGGAGGCCTCGTGCATGGTGCGTTTGTCCACCATGCCGTGCTCGCCATTGAGGAGGCCGTTGTCGCCCATGAAGACGATGATGGTGTTGTCGAGTTGGTTGGTTTCCTTCAGCCAGGCGTACATGCGGCCCATGCTGTCATCGACCGAGAGGATGGTGCCCCAGTAGGCGCGGGTCATGTTTTCGAAGGCGGTGACGCCCTCGGGGCTGTCGTCGGGGAAGTCCTTCCGCCAGTCGAAGAGGGGGCCGTAGATGCCGTGCCAGGTGTAGAGGCGTTCCTTGATCCACTTGGGCTTGTCATTGAGCTCGAAGGCGGAGTTGGGGTAGGGAACGGTGACGTGGTCGAAGGCGTGCTCGTACTTGGGCTCGGGGAAGTAGAAGCTGTGGGGGGCTTTGTGACCGAGGAGCAGGCACCAGGGCTTGGCTTCGTCGGCACTCACGTCTTGGTTGCGCTGGCCGAGCCAATCGAGGGCCATGTCGGTGACGACGGTGGTGTAGTAGCCTTTGACGACCTTGCGTTCCTTGCCGTTGAAGTTGAACTCGGTGTCGAAGTACTGGCCTTGGCCCTTGTGGGTGACGAACCAGTCAAAGCCGGGGCGGGGGGAGTCGTTGTCCTCGCCCATGTGGTACTTGCCGATGTAGGCGGTGTCGTAGCCTGCGCCCTGGAGAATGAGGGGGAAGGTCTTCATCGAGTCGGGATACTCGGTGAAGTTGTTGGTGACGCCGTGGGCGTGGGCGTAGAGGCCGCTGAGGATGGAGGCGCGGCTGGGTGAGCAGAGGGAGGTGGTGCAGAAGGTGTTGCGGAAATTCAGGCCTTCCTTGGCGAGACGGTCGATGTGAGGGGACTTCACATACGGACTCCCCGTGCAGCCGAGCGCGTCCCAGCGGATGTCATCGCTGATGACGAAGAGGATGTTCGGGCGCTTGGCAGCGTGGCTGGTGACGACGAAGACGAGGGTCAGCAGGAGGAAGAGCGGTCGGATCATGGTGAGGAGGAGTACAGGGAAGGGTGTGGGGTTTGTCAAAAGGCAATGCGGCTCTTTGGGTGAGGGGGAGTGAGCAGTAACCAGTGATCAGTGATCAGTGATCAGTGGTCAGTGGTCAGTATTCAGAAGAGTGTAGAGATGGTCTCGCGCAGGGACGCGGAGTCGCAGAGGGACTGATAACTGATGACTGACCACTGGTTACTGATCACTGATGCCGCAAGGCAGGGCGCAAGGGATGGAGAACCGGTGGCGTATTGGGACTTCATGAAAATGATTCTTTGGTGCGGGATGGTTTGGATGGCGGCGGGGCTTGGCGTTTCGCATGGGGCGGTGATGGCGGGGGCGCATGCGGAGGACATCTCGCCGAGGACGTTTCCGGCGCCGGTGAATGGGAGCATGTCGGGACGGTTCGCGACGGAGGTCACGGACCCAATGCATGCGCGGTGTCTGGCGGTGAGCGATGGCTCGCACGAGGTGATGCTCTGCGTGATCGACGCCTGCATGGTGCCGCGTGAGATTTGTGAGGAGGCGAAGCGGATTGCCTCCGAAAAGACAGGCGTGCCGACGGGGCAGATGCTGATCTCGGCGACGCACACGCACAGTGCGGCGACGCTGGCGGGCGTGTTCCAAAGCGATCCTGATCCGGCCTATGTGGAGGAGGTGCCGGGGCGGATCGCGCAGGCGCTGATCCAGGCGCATGCGAATCTGGAACCTGCGGAGGTGGGCTGGGGATTCTCAAGCGATCCGACGCAGGTGTTCAATCGGCGCTGGCGGGTGAAGGAGCAGGAGCAGTATGAGAATCCATTCGACGTGATGACAGACCGGGCGTGGATGAACCCGGGGAGTGTGAATCCGAAGGTGTCGGTGCCGGCGGGTCCGATCGATGCGGATGTGGCGATCCTCGCGGCGCGGGCGGTGGAGAGCGGGCGGCCGATTGGGGTGCTGGCCAATTACAGCCTGCACTATGTGGGCGGGGTGACGCCGATCTCGGCGGACTACTTTGCGATGTTTGCCGACGAGATGAAGACGCGGCTGAAGGCGGGGGATGCGCGCTACGAGGGAAAGCCTGCGTTTGTGGGGATCATGTCCAACGGAACGAGCGGGGACATCAACAACATCAACTACGGTTCCTCGGTCCGTTACAAGCGTGAGCCGGGGGAGCAGGCGCGGATCGTGGCGAAGAGCGTGGCCACGGCGGCGATGGAGGCCTTTGAAACCGTGAAGTGGTCCACGGACGCGACGCTGGACAGTGCGGAGACGGATTTGAGTCTCGGCGTGCGGAAGGCGACGGCGGAGGAACTGCAGCGTGCCGACGACCTTTTGGCGAGCACGGAGAAGGATGCGGCGGGCAACTACCGAGATCGGAAGGCGATCTATGCGCGGGAGTCGAAGCTGCTGGCAGACTACCCGGACGAGGTGATGGTGAAGGTCCAGGCGCACCGGATCGGTGACCTGAGCATCGGCGCGATTCCCTGTGAGGTGTTTGTGGAGATCGGGCTGGAGCTGAAGCGGACGACGCCGTTCACGCGGCATTTCACCATCTCACTGGCCAATGGCTACAACGGTTACCTGCCGACGGAGGCGCAACACGCGCTGGGCGGGTATGAGACCTGGCGTGCCCGGAGCAGTTATCTGGAGACGACAGCCGCCGGGAAAATCACCGAGGCGATGAAGGGGTTGCTGACGGGGCTGGCGTCGGAGTCGGAATGAACGGAGAGGTGATTTGCGGCTTTGCACGGCACTCTCTTTTGAAAATGGGCTCGGCAGGAGCCTCTCCCTCAGGGTGGATGGGGCGGAATGAATGGCCGCAGAAAACGCAGAATTCAAAGGGAATGAGTGGGGTACCATTCCCTTCTGAGAGCATTTGTACGGTGGCAGATGTGGGTCACTCTGCTTCAATGGGCGGCCCGTCATGCGCCCGATTCTCATTGTCATCCTAGCCACTTCGCTCCAAGCAGCCGAGTTGCCGGAAGTCGTTGTCACGGCCACCCGCTCCGACAACACGCCTCAAGAACTCCCCATGGTCGCCAAGAAACTCGACAAGAAGCAGATCGACGAACGCCAGCCGCGCAACTTTCCGGAGGCCTTGCGCGAGACTCCGGGCATCGCGATCCAGAAGACCGCCAACGGGCAGGGATCGCCTTTCATCCGCGGTTTTACCAGCTTCCGCACGCTTCTGCTCATCGACGGTGTGCGCTACAACAACTCCACCTTTCGCGACGGTCCCAATCAGTACTGGGCGCTGATTGATCCGCTCAGTGTGGACCGGCTGGAGGTCATTCCATCGCAGGGTTCGGTGCTCTACGGAAGCGATGCCATCGGCGGTACGGTGAACACGCTCACCAAGGGTTCCGGCTTTCTCAGTGAGGCCGAGGGCTCCTTTTTCACGCATGGACTCGCCAGCTATCGCTGGAGCAGCGCGGAGCACAGCCATGTGACGCATCTCGAGTCCAGCATCGGTGAGGGGAAAAAGTGGGGGCTGCGAGTCGGCGGCACCCTCAACCAGTTTGGCAACGTCGATGCCGCAGGCATCGGTCACCAGCCGCACACCGGTTATGACCAATCGGCGTTTGATGCGCGTCTCGACGTCGCGCTCGACGACTCGTGGCAACTTACGGCCCTGCATCAGCAGGCACGTCAAAATGACGTCTGGCGCACGCATTCCACCATCCATGGCATTTCCTTTGCAGGTACCACGATCGGCACCGACCGCGTGCGGCTCTTTGATCAAGAACGCAGCCTTTCGTATCTGCGCCTCACGGGCAAGGACCTCAACGGCTTCATTGATGCGGCGAGCTTCACGATCTCGTTTCAAACCCAGGGTGAGGAGCAACTCCGCGTGAACGGCGGTGGGACAAAATCGCTCGCCGATGTCGATTTGAGCACGCTCGGCTTTGATCTGCAGTTCGAAAGCGACTCACCGATCGGCCGACTGGTTTATGGCGTGGACTACTACCACGACTGGGTGGAGTCTGACGCGAGCAACAACCCGATCCAGGGTGCCGTGGCTGACGATTCCAGCTACGACCTGTTCGGTGTTTTCCTCCAAGATCAACTCGATGTTGGCGAGCGACTGCACTTCGTCGTTGGTGGTCGTTACACCCATGCGCGTGCTGACGCGGGCAAGTTTCGCGATGCCGCCACCGGCGCGCAGCAGTCCTTCTCCGACGCGTGGGACAACTTTTCCGGCAACCTTCGCGGGATGGTCGATCTCGACGACCAGGATCGCTTCCAGCTCTTTGGCGGCATCTCGCAGAGTTTTCGCTCGCCGAATCTCTCCGATCTCTCCCGCTCGGACATCGCGCTCTCAGGTCAGGTGGAGGTGCCGTCGCCCGGTCTCAGTCCGGAAACATTCCTGACGTATGAAATCGGGCTCAAGGCCCAGACTGACTCGATCACGGCGAGCTTCGCTTACTTTTACACATGCATCGACGATCTCATCGTGCGCCGCCCGACGGGTGTTGGCACCCAGGTGTCAAAGTCCAACAGCGGCAGCGGATTCATGCAGGGCATCGAATTGGCCATGAACTGGCAGCTTGATCGCCAATGGAGCCTCTTTGGCCACGTTTCATGGGTCGAGGGCGAGGCCGATCAGTTTATTGGCCTGACGAACAATACGCGCCGTGAACCGCTCGGTAAGGTCTCGCCGCTGATCGGCTACGGAGGTGTCCGCTGGCAGAGCCGCACGAAGCGCGTCTGGACGGAGCTTGTCTGCCTAAGCTACGGCGAGGTCGCACGCATGAATGTCTCCGATCAGCTGGATACCCAGCGCATTCCACCGAACGGCACGCCGTCCTTCTTCCTCGTCACTTTGCGTGGCGGCTATCAGGTCAATGATCGCCTCATCCTCACCGCAGGGGTCGAAAACCTCCTCGACCAAGCCTACCGCTACCATGGCAGTGGCAGCAACGAGCCGGGCCTCGGGGTGAACTTGGGTGCGACGGTGAAGTTCTGAGTCGAGGATGGATCGGTGATCTGAGCCGCGGCTCGATTCTGTGTGAGGCGTTGGTGGAGCTCGGGTTGGAGCTGACGACGCCCTGTCTTCTCGCTCTCGCAGGAGCCTCTCCGCCAGGATTAGTTTTGGGAGAGAGTGAAGGTCGAGGGAGCCGACTGTTTGTCGTTCTCGATGAGCTTGAACGCCTTTCTCACATTGAAGGAGAAGGTCGTCAGTGCCGGGTGGCTTTTGACGGCGCTCATGCGTTTGGGGTCAAAGTCGGCAACGGCCACGGCGGCATCGAAGGCGATGTGAAGGCGGTTCGAGTCGGAGGTGCCGGGTTTCACGGGGAGCTCGACGCGGGCGATGTAGGGGTCGCCAGCGAGTTGATATTGGAATTGGCCGAGTTGGCCGTCCTCTTGGCGCCACAGGCCCGCCAAGGAGATGAAGGTGTAGCCGGGTTGATTGGCCAGTTTGAGCACACAGGTGGCGGGGTTGAGGGGATGCGAGGCGTCGAGTGTCGGGAGATCCGCGCCGTTCTCGGTGGGAGGAACGCCGACGTCGAACCGAATGCCGGTGATCGATTCGGCCTTGAGTCCGCGGAGGGTGGTTGTGGCGGTCTTGCCATCGGCGAGATCGATGAGGGCGAAGGCATCGCGAATGGTCTGCCAAGTGCCGTCCTCATGCTGAACTGAGGGCCTGGAGAGTAGGAAACGAATCTCGCTCACGGAGCGACCCGCTGGGGCGGCATCGGGGATCCAGTGGTTGACCTGAATGGGTTGGCCGTTCCACGTGGGCGTGAAAACAAGCTTGAGGTCGTCTGCGCGAGCGTGGGACGCGACGAGGATCGCCATGGCGGCGAGGCTAAGCCAGATCACCCAATGTGATCTCGACGACGGAGAATGGGCAGGAGTGTTCATGGGTAGAAAATGTTACGGCCTAGAATCATCCATAATTTCCAGATAAAGCAACTGGCGATATTGTAATTTTGAGAATATTCGCACTCGTGTGTCGCTGATTCATTGATTGCGAAGTCATGGCTCTTTCCGCCATCCATGATAGTTTCAACCTCGATGCTCCATGATCGCAGCCGGCACCCAGCAACGACGCTCGTTTGTGTGATGCTGCTTGGACTCGCGATGATCGGGAGTGCGGCGGACTTGCTACCGAACGAGCGGCAATGGGCGGATCTGGAAGGCGACCGCGCCAAGGGCCAGGGTGGAGGAGGAACGTTCCGAAAATGGATGGAGGCGACAGTGCTTCCCGAGTTTGTCTTTGAGGGGTCGCTTGGGGACGCGATTGCCAGACTGATGAATGTGTCGCGGCAATATTCGCCCGATGGGCGTGCGGCCGGAGGATTCATCCTGCGTTCCGGGGTGGAACCGAAAGCCTCCCAAGTGGACGTGCGGTTGGGGCGGAAAAATGCCCTCGAGATTGTGGACGAACTCTGCCGGCAATCCGGTGTGGTTTGGTGCCTTGCCCCCTACGCCGTAATTCTGGCGCCCAAACCAGATGAGTGACATTGAGACAGGCGAGAGCCGGACTCGGCGTTTTCGTTTGAGATGTCAGGCACTCATCCCGCCGCGTTTGATCCAATCATTCACCGGCTCGAGGGTCGTTGGATCGATGAGGGGAGCGCAGCCGAAGGGGGCTTGGTTGGCGGAGGCGATGCCGATCTTTCCGTCCTGAATGCAGAGGCTGGGGAAACCCTTCTCATGGAGCCGGTAGGCATCGGAGTGATGCGCGAGGACTTCGGATTGAAGCGGCTCGCTGTGCATGGAGAGGCCTTTGAAATAGTGATGGCCGTTGCGCTCGACGTCGTTGATGCCGAGGAGGGCCATGGCGGCGCAGTCCTGAAGGAGGGCGAGGGGGCCGACATTGGCGAGGTCTTCGCCGCTGAGGATCGTGTTGGGTCGAGGCCGGAGGAGGGCGGCGTTGGCGAGTCCTTTGACGATGCCTTTGCAATTCTTGTGGCTGGTGCCCGAGTAACCGAGGTCGAGCGCGCGGGGGAGGTCGGCGAGGGCACCGTCGGATTCGTCGATGATGATGGGGGGATGATCGCTCCATTCTTCGAACACTGTACGGACATGGTCGCGAAGGGCGTGATCGCGGTGGAGGGGCTGCTCGATGAAGCGTGCATGGTCGAGCACGGTCCTACAGGAGGGCTCGGCCTCGAGTCGGCTCCAGTAGTCGCGAAAGTTGGCCGCGTCCGTGAAGTGTTCGTTTCCGTCCACCGTGAAGCTGGGAGCGGAGCTCACCAATGACTGTGTGATCGTGGCGATGGACGCCAGACGTTCACGATCGCGGTCGAAATCGCCACTGAGCTTCACCTTGAAGGAGCTGAGTCCGTAGTGCCGGATGGCGGACTCCAAGGATTGGGGGAGCCCGTCGGTCAATCGCTCTTCGGGTGGGATCTCGGCCTCGGTGAGGGGATCGCTCAAGCCGACGGTGTGGCGAATGCGAAGCTGGTTGCTGGGAGGAGCGGCCACCACCTGATTGATTGGGGCGGTTGGGAGATTCGGTCGAACGGCGTCCAGGTCGATGTTGATCTGGCCCGTCGAGAGAAGTTTCCACAGGGGGAGGTCGGCGGATCTGGCGAGGCCGTCCAGGACGGCGCGTTCGATCAGGCTGACCCCAAAATTGGCCAGCAGCGGTGGGACTTCCCGCACGGCGGACCACGACGCCTGCTCGTCGTAGAGAGACCGCCACCAGTGGGCGAATGAGACATCGTGCTCGGCCGCGACTCTGCCGATCCTGGAAGCGTTTTGAATGGCCGCAATCATCTCCGCCAGATCGAGCTCCATCGGCGTGTCGGGATTCTTCGTGAACCATTTGGGCGGCAGGCCATCGGCGCTCTGGCCGCGGGTGAGTTTGCCGTGGAGGATGAGATCCACGCTGACGACGAGGTGGGGGAGCGTGGTGAGGATGGCGATGCCGTAGCGAAACGGGAGCCGCGTTTGCATGGGCAACACGTGGAAGTGAATGGCATCGATCCTGAAGGTCATCGGATCCATCATTGCGAGATATCGGGGAAAGGGAACCGCTTGTTTGGGCGGGGTGCCGGGTGCATGGTGGGAAGGCTTTTTTGATGCATCATGAACTCAAGTGAATCTCACGAACACGATCCGAAGATCCATGAGGTCCGGGATCGCGCGGACGACATCGAAGACAAGCTGCCGAAGCTGAAGAAGTGGATGGAGCACGCGACGGTGATGCTGGACATGGTGAAAGACTACTGTCGGGGTTCGTACCGGGAGGTGCCTTATTGGGCCATCAGCGCCATTTCGGTGGCGTTGCTCTACGTCTTGAATCCCGTCGATGTGATTTTGGACGTCATTCCCGGGATTGGTTTTTTGGATGACGCGGCGGTCGTGGCCTTTTGTCTCAAGCTCATCGAGCGTGAGATCAGCAAGTACCAGGAGTGGAAGGCCAAGGCGGGTGGACCGGGAGGAACCGGCAAGGTGGTGGATGTCGATTCGGTCGCGGATTAGAGGCCGCTTGCGCTGAGCGCTCGGCGTTTCAAAGTGCGCGTCCCATGCCAGCAGTTGCCAACATCGCCGCCTATCGTTTTGCCCGGCTCACGGAGTTGAAGTCCCTTCGTGAGCGATTGCTCTCGTTTTGCAAAGAGCTGGGGCTGAGAGGAACCATTTTGCTGAGTCCCGAGGGGATCAATCTGTTCCTCGCGGGTGACGCGGAAAAGGCGGAGGCCTTGCTGGAGGAGTTGCGGACGATCCCGGGACTGGAGGATTTGAAAGCCAAGTGGAGTGAGAGCGATGAGCAACCGTTTCGACGGATGCTGGTCAGGCTCAAGAAGGAGATCATCGCCTTCGGCGTGGATGGGATCGATCCCGCGACGCGGACCTCGCCAAAGTTGGATGCCCACACCCTCAAGCAATGGCTGGATGAGGGGCGGGAGGTGACCTTGCTGGACACGCGCAACGACTATGAGGTGAAGCTGGGGACGTTCAAAGGCGCGGTGCCGGCAGGGATCGATCACTTCCGGGATTTTCCGAAGGCGGTGGCCAAGCTGCCCGAAGAGATGAAGAAGCAGCCGATCGTGATGTTTTGCACCGGTGGGATCCGTTGCGAGAAGGCGGGTCCGTTCATGGAGCGGGAGGGCTTTGAGAAAATCTACCAGCTCGATGGCGGCATCCTGAAGTACTTCGAGGAATGCGGGGGCGACCACTACGAGGGCGAGTGCTTTGTCTTTGATCAACGGGTCGGGGTGGATCCGGCGTTGTCGGAAACCGGAAGTTCGCAGTGCTACGTCTGTCAGAGTCCGCTCACGGATGAGGAGCAAGCGGACGAGCGCTACGAGATGGGGGTGTCCTGTCCGTACTGTTTTCGTCCAAAGGAGGAGAAGATGCGGGAGCGGATTTCCCAGCGGCAGGAGACGATTCGCCAGCTCACGACGCCACTGCCAGGCAGTGTGCCGTACGAAAATGTGCGTCCATTTCACGTGGCGGGTGAGTTTGATGGCTGGACGCTGATCGATTTTCTGGTCGAGGTCGGCAAGGGGCGGGACCGCGACGAGTGGCGGCAATTGTGCGAGACGGGGGCGGTGTTGACCAAGGCGAGGGAGCAGGTGACGCCGGATCAGATCATTCGCGGGGGGGAGCAGTACGTGCGGATTCTGCCAGCGGCGACGGAACCCGACGTGAACGCGAATTTGACGATTCTCCACGAGGATGAGGCGATCATTGTGCTGAACAAACCTGCGCCCCTGCCCATGCATCCGGGTGGGCGATTCAATCGCAACACCATTCAGTTCATTCTCGACCAAGCGTACTACTCGCAACGGCCCAGGCCGGCGCACCGATTGGACGCGAACACCACGGGGGTGGTGGTGGTGACGCGGACGCGGCACTTCGCCGGAATGGTACAGCCGCAGTTCACGCGCGGCGAAGTGGAGAAGTGCTATTTGGCGAGGGTGAAGGGTCACCCGGAGGACGATCGGTTTGTGTGCGAGGCTCGCATCGGTGATCAACCGGAGGCGATGGGATCACGCCTGATCGACGAGGCCAATGGCTTGGAGGCGCGGACGGAGTTTCGTGTGTTGAAGCGATGCGACGACGGCACGTCGATCTTGGAGGTGACCCCCAAGACCGGGCGTACCAATCAGATTCGGCTGCATCTTTGGCACCTGGGATACTCGATCGTTGGCGATCCTTGTTATTTGGAGGAGGGCGCGATTGGCGAGTCCCAAACCCTCGCCGTCGATGCGCCACCCATGTGCCTTCATGCCTGGCGAATTGGCTTCACTCACCCGCTCAGCAAAGCCTGGGTGGAATTTGAAGCCGAGCCGCCATCGTGGGCGCGTTGATCGCGTCTAGAAACGGTAGCCGACTCGCATGCCGAAGGTCACAGGCGCACCGCTTTCTCCGACATAGCCCGAGGGGGCAACGCCGGGCAGGGGAATGGCGATGGGATAGTATTCCGTGTTGAACGCATTGTTCACGTAGGCTTCGGCAAACCAGGCGTTTTTGCGAACCCCGAGGCGGAAGTTGGCGAGGGTGTAGGCGTCTTGGGCAGCCGAATTGAGGCTGTCATAGTTGAAGGAACCCAGGAACTGCACTTCGCCGCGCGCGTACAGGTCCAATCCGCCACCCAATTCCCATGTCACCTGACTGCCGAACGAAACGGTGTAATCGGGAACGAAGGGGATTTGGTTGCCGCTGATGTTGGCCGGTACCCCGGTGAAGGCGAGCGGGGGGAGGAAGGGGTTCACATCGGTCGCGCCCGAGTGGAAGGTGGTGTCGATCCATCCGGCACTGCCAAAGAATTCGACGGCGCTCGCAGGCTGGTAGTGGAAGTCGAGCTCAATGCCTTTTGCGGAGGCATCGCCAGCATTGGTGATCAGGTAGAGGGCAGGGGTGAGCGGGTTGGGCGTGTTGAGCTGGAGGTTCTGCCAGTCCGTGTAGAAGAACGCCAGGTTGAAGGTCAGCGAGTCGTCCATGGCCTTTCCTTTGAAGCCGAACTCGTAGTTCCAACTGGTCTCCTCTCCGAAAGCTTGTGC
>CAXBNA010000108.1:0-19937 GCA_963976915.1 uncultured Verrucomicrobiales bacterium | reverse complement strand
GTTCCTTTGCGGCCAAATCCGCTCGCCTTTCCGGCCTCCGCTGAATGGCCGCTGCTGGTGCATCCTCTGGGAGTTGGCCAAACACAATGGAATGAATGGAGGGGGTTTCTGGAACTTGGGGATTGACCCTGCGGCCAAGACTTCATAGAACCAACTCGGGATCATTCCCATCAGGATGCCATGAAACACCATCTCCCCTTCTACTCGCTGGCGCTCGCGCTTCTCTCCGCTTTGGTTCTGAGCGGCTGTCTGGAAACGATTCCTCAGGTGCCCTGCACGGATTCCAATTGCCCGTTGTGCCGAGGCTACGGGAACTACCGCTGCAATGACTGCTTTGGCCGGGGTCAGAAGCAGTGCACGAGTTGCAGCGGTCGTGGAATGACCAACGGATACGGTGCCGCGGCGCAGAAGTGCTTCGGCTGCAATGGCACCGGCCTGGCCCAGTGCTGGAGTTGCAATGGCAGCGGCATGAAGCGCTGCACCAAACCCGCCCCTGGCTATGGTCCAACGGGCTACAACGCCAATCCCGGCGGCTACGGAGCCTCACCCAGCACCCTCGGCACGGCAGGCGGCTACCGGCCCCCGGTCGGCTACAGACCGCCTCCAAATTTCTGATTGATTCACGGGCCGTCGAAAACCGCGAAGGCCGTCGCCGCTGAGCAGACATCACACCGCTCCCGCGCAGGGGCCAATCGTCTTCCGGGCTCCGGCAGCAACGTCGGAACCCGTCAGTGGCGGATGGTGGACGAACTGGTGTCCGATTTCTGAATCGGCTGTCGCTTGAGTCTCTCCCTCGTCTTCCCAGGTCCATCCTGCTCCTTGGCATTCGACTTTGCGTCCACTTTCGGTCCATCCGATTGCTTGTCTTCGCGGAACCCTCGAAGCTTTTGGCGGACGGACTCTTTGTTGGCCTTGGACTCCACCTTGTTTTGTGGTTCTGCCGGTGTGTGTTTGTCGATCAGTCCTGCGATGGTTTGCTCGCCTGCCTTGGCCTGGGTGAGGCATTCCGCAGCCTTGTTGAGCAGTTCCTTCCGCTCGCTCCCCACCCCACCCTTGAACAAGGCTTTGAATTTGGTGGTAGCGCTCCCTTGATCCAGTTTGTCGATCCGCGACTGGTAGTCGTCCGCCTTTTTCTGCAGCGCCGCCACCTCCAGGCTCTTCGCCACAAACTGCTGCTTGTCTTCCGGCCCCATCTGCTGAAAGGCCTTGAAGCCCGGATCATTGGGGGTGGGATACCCGGGAGATCTCTGCGCCTGCCCCACCGAATCCAGCGGACGGATGCCGAAGTCGTCGGGCTGTTCCGTGGCTCCCAGTTCGTAGCGTCGCTCCTGAATCGCCATGGCAGCGACATAGGAGGTTTTTTCGGCTCCGACGGCGAAGGGGCACTGGCTTGAATCGAGAGTGGATAGGGACGCATCGTCCCCAAGTTGAACCTTCAGGGTCTGAGCCTGAGCATCCACCGCCTCTTGATAGGTGTGCTCATCGAATTGGGTTACCACCTTGATGGAGGAGTCCTCCTTTTTCAGCTCCGTCTGCAGCGCCTCCAGTCTGCCCACAGCACCATCAATCGCTTTTTGACTCATTCGGCCCACACCATCCGGGCACTCCATCGTCTCAAGGGCCTGCCGGAGGTCTTCCGGCTTCGTGGCCAGAATCTTGTCCGCTGTCTCTTGGTGCATCATCCGCGGCATTCCGACCACAGCCTTCTGCTGGGCCAACGCCGAGTTTTGCAACATCGCCTCCCGATCGACCTCCGGGAAGGCCAGATCGTTGTCGATTCCCGTGACCTGCTTCGTCGTTGGATCGACAAAGATGTTGCCCGCATGCCGATCAATCTGGCCGCTCAGGTAGTCGACGGCTTCAAGATCACTCAATCCTCTTTGAATCGCCGGATCCTTCAGGTCGACGGCGAGAAAGGTGTCCTTGCCTTCGTACCGACTGGTCAACCCCTGCCCGTCGCACTGAACACTGACACCGATCGGTTTGCCCGCAGCATCGACGCCAAACTTCTCCTCCGCGATGACATTGATCCCGACAACCTTGTCCAATTCCTTGCTGGCGACAGCCCGGGCCAAGAGCCCCCGATCGCCTCCGAGCTGGAGGTTGCCTTCCATGGCCTTCTTCTCCTCGAACAGCGCAGCGGACGTCACGGCGACGTTCTGTGGCGCTTCAAACTTGGCCTTCGCTTCCTGATAGGCCTTCACCGCAACGGGATTCTCAGGATCATCGCCATAGACGTCCATCGCGGCGTTGTACTCCGCCTGCAGCTGAGCCATTGCATTCTCATCCACGGAATACTGATACTTGGCAAAAGCGACGGTCTCACCTCCCTGCCCCAGCACTTGGTCCTTGCTGGCTTTCAACATGAAGCTCTCATTGGCTTGAAGACCGGCAATCGAATCGGGATTGGCCTGCATCTGAAAATCGGAGGCGGTAAGGGTGTCTTTTGCGACTGGAGGATCTTGGGGCATAACGACCTTTCTACTTAAATTTGACTGAGGTTTGGCAGCCTACGACGAAGAATAGACGATCTACGTGGAAATGTGACGCCCTTTTCCTTGCGCCGTGGCCAGAGCCTTCTGGATGGCAGTTCAAGAATGACAACCCAACCGATTTTCCAGCAAGGATTCCCATCCCGACGGTGTTTCTTATGCCCATGCATTTCCGCTTTCTCTTTCTCCTTTCCCTCACCTCCCTCGGTCTGGTTTCCATCGCAGCGGGGGACGCTCCCTGGCCGCAGTTTCGCGGACCGGACGGCAACGGCCACGCCGCGGGCGCGGCGCCCACGAAGTGGAGCGAGACGGAGAACGTGACGTGGAAAACGGAGCTTCCCGGGAAGGGCTGGTCCTCGCCCGTGGTGGTGGACGGTCAGGTATGGATGACGACCGCGGTCGAAGAAGTCGCCTCCGAGGAAGAGGCGGAAGCGATCATGCGCGCTGCCGGGATCGAGGAGAAAAAGTTCAAGCAGCTCCAGGCCAAGAAGGCGGTCCGGCTTTACGCGCTTTGCGTTGATTTCGAATCCGGGAAGCTGGTCCACGAGATCGAACTCATCCGCGTGCCCTCGCCACCCCCGATCCATCACTTCAACAGCTTCGCCTCACCCACGCCGGTGATCGATGGCGACCACGTCATCTGCCACTTCGGAACGTTTGGCACCTTCTGCCTCAACCGCGCCAACGGTGCCATCGTCTGGAAGGAAACCCTGGCGATCGAGCACGGCGTCGGACCCGGCAGCTCGCCGATGATCCATGGCGATCTCTTGATCCTCATCTGCGATGGCACGGACGTGCAGTACGTGGCTGCGCTCGACAAGAACACCGGCAAGCAGGTCTGGAAGACGCCCCGTCCACCGATGGACGCGCCCTCGGGCGATCAGATGAAGGCCTACTGCACGCCCATCGCCATCACGGATGACAAGGGTCGTGACCAGTTGATCTGCATGGCCTCCCAGTGGCTCGTGGCCCTCGATCCCAAGACCGGCAAGGAAATCTGGCGCGTTGAGCACGGCACGGGCTTTTCCATTGTCCCCCGCCCCGTCTATGGGCACGGCATGGTGTATGCCTGCACCGGCTACGGCAAACCCCAACTCTGGGCCGTGAAGGTCGATGGCAGCGGTGACGTGACCGACACCCACGTGGTCTGGAAGGAAACGAAGCGCATCCCCGCCAAACCCTCGCCACTTCTCGTCGGCAACGACCTGTACCTCACCGATGATGGCGGCATCGTGACCTGTTTCGATGCCCTCACCGGAGAGAACCGCTGGAGCGAGCGCGTCGGTGGCAGTCACTCCGCCTCCCCTGTCCTGGCAGGTGGCAAGATCTACTTCTCCAACGAACAGGGCACCGTCACCCTCCTCGAACAAAGCGCCGCCTTTCAAGTCGCCGCCGAGAACACCATCGAAGGAAAGCTCATGGCCTCCCCAGCCATCGTCAACGGTGCCCTCCTGCTCCGCAGCGACACGGCGCTGTATCGGATTGACGGCTGATCAGGGGTCGGGCGCGTTGTCCCTAACGCTTGGATTAGGTTGGCAGACCTTGCGGGGAGAATCCCGATGACCGCAGTCCATCGACCTGCGACGACGGCATTGTGGGGCCACAGCGCCTTAACCTTGCGCCTTCTCCAACGCCGCCACCTGCTCCTTGAGCGCCTTGATCTCCTTCCCCATCATGGCCATGGCGGAACCGGCAAAAAAGAAACACATGGGTAGAAAGGCGTAGAACGTCGGTTCCCACCACCCGGCATCGCCGGATGAAGTCGCTCCAAACAAAGCGAGGACGGAAAGGAAGGCGCAAAAGGCCGCAGGCATCCAGTAGGCGATCGGTTTCATAGCCGTAACGAACGGCGGCATCGGGTCCATGTCCACTCGCATCACACGAGACTGCCTGTCGCCCCACCAGGCAATGGACTGAACTGGCTCCGGTCATCCATACCTCTCCGATGCGCCTTCTGCGCCTCGTTGCGGCCAATCACTCTCCCGCGTTTCCGATGGCTTCCCGCATCATCCACAGCATCTCCGTGGCGATCTGCAAACAGCGCTCGTCATACCGAGCCGCTTCCTCCGGTGTGTCATCGGCCTCCTTGGGATCGCGATAGAGCAACCTCACCCGGGCCGTCGCTCCAGGCACGATGGGGCACGCCGCATCAGCGCTGCCGCAACACATCATCGCGGCAAAATCATTCGTCGGCAGACTGGGGTCCTGAAGCGTTTTCGACCAACAGTCGATGCTCTGACCCGCGACTCCGCAATCCAATCGATACAAGGGATTGTCCCCCTCCTTCTCCACCGAAACCCCCAGACCCGCACGTTCCAGTGCGCGCACCGTTCGGACGTTGCACGCCGTCGCCTCCGTGCCTGCGGAAAACGATGCCACACCCGGCACAGCGAACACCTCCGCCGCCACCTGGGCCCACACCTGTCCCAAATGACTCCGGCGTGAATTGTGGGTGCAGATGAAGACCATCCGCACCGGGTGACCCGTCTTCACCCTCGCCGCGACAAACGCCGCACCATCCCGCAGCACCTCCTGCCGATCTTCCGGCACGTCGTATACACCCGCCAAGGCCCTCTCCACAAAAGGACGCAACGCAGCGCTCAACCCGCTCAAATCCGGCGCACTCATCAACAGCATCCGCCTCCCGCGCAGCAGCTCTCCTCCTTCGTCAAAACCAGTTTGATCTCGGGCTCAGCAGCAAGCGCAGATGCATCAGCCGACTCCGGCTTGCATTCCGGTCCGCAGACACCCGGCAGGCAAAGCTCCTTGGCCAGGCAATCCGTATGCTTGAGTCCCAGATTGAACACGAGTTGTCCCGCCTCCACGACCGCGCCACGAACCGGATACTGTGAAATCACGCCCTTCTCATGCTCGATCTCCACCGGCAGATCCCGATGCGGCAGGATCTCATCGGCGTAACCAAAAATCCCCGCCAACTTCCCTGCCTTCAAGCGATGATCCACATCATCCGCCACCCACGTTTGAAGCAGGCAGGATTCCACCTCCCGGCGCGTCCCGCCACAGTCCACAAACCGCCGCTTCACATGCCCCACCTCCGTCACGTGGAAGTTCGGCTCGATGTCCGATCCGTCCGGCAGGCGGAGCGTCAGCTCAAGCGTGGGGTTTTCGTTCAAGTGATTCAGGAGTTCAGTCACAGTCATGATCGTATTGGGTTCAGATATTAAATGAGGTCGGGGTCAAGGCGCGCAGCAGGCGGCCCCGGCCGATCCGCTGGATGGCGGACAAAGTTCATCGACGCAGCGGAGAAAGTCCGGGAGGCACACACAGGCCAGTTGATAAAACACTTGTACCCCGCGCCGCTCGCAGGTCACCAGCCCCACACTCCGCATCAGGCTAAGGTGCTTCGACACCGTGGACATATCCGCACCGATCAGCTTCTCCAGATCACCGACGCAGATCGGACCACCCTGCAGCGCCTCCGCAATCATGAGCCGCGAAGGGTGCGCCAGCGCCTTGATCACGGCCACGCGACTGGCGAGTCGCGGGTTCGTCGAGGAAGTCATCTTCATTACTTGGCCATTTCACCAAGTAAGACCCACATGTCAACCAAGACTGCGTGACGATTCACCATCACCCTGGCCCACCGAGCTCCGCGTGATCGAACTACTTCTGCTTCGCCAACTCCTTGGCCCAACTGTCCTTCAAACCGATGGTGCGATTGAAGACGAGCGCCTCAGTCCGGCAATCCTTCGCGTCAGGCACGAAGTAGCCGAGCCTCTCGAACTGATAGCTGATGCCCGCCGAAGCGTCCTGGAGGAAGGGTTCCAGCTTCGCGTCCTTCACCACGCTCACGGAATCTGGATTGAGATGCTGCACAAAGTCACCCTCATCATCAGGCTCCTCCACCGTGAAGAGCCGATCATACAGCCGCACCTCCGCCGAAACGGCATGACGCGCACTCACCCAGTGGATGATGCCCTTCACTTTCTTCCGTCCTTCGGGTTGGACACCATGCCTTGTCGCATCGTCATAGGTGCACCGGACTTCGATCACCTCACCGGCATCGTTTTTCACCACGCTGGTGCAGGTGATGCAGAAACCGTAGCGAAGCCGAACCTCAGCACCGACGGTGAGGCGGCGATACCCCTTCGGCGGTTCTTCCATGAAGTCATCGCGATCAATGTAGAGCTCACGGCAGAGGGGCACAGGTCGCGTGCCCGCGCTTTCGTCCTCGGGATTGTTGACACAATCGATCATCTCCACCTGATCCTCGGGATAGTTCTCGATCACCACCTTGATCGGATCCAAAACGGCGAAGGCGCGCTGCGCGGTGCGGTTCAACTCTTCCCGCACGGCATGTTCCAGCACGGCCACGTCGGTGAGCGAGTTGTATTTCGTGAGGCCAATCGTTTTGCAGAAGTGGCGGATCGCGGCGGGCGGAAACCCTCGGCGGCGAAACCCGGACAATGTCGGCATCCGTGGATCGTCCCATCCAGCCACATGATTCTCCTTCACCAAACGCAGCAGCTTGCGCTTGCTCATCAAGGTGTAAGTCAGGCTCAGCCGGGCAAACTCGCGCTGATAGGGCTGGCCATTGAGACCATCGACATTGTGGATCAGCCACTCATACAGCGGGCGATGATGCTCGAACTCCAGTGAGCAAAGGGAGTGCGTGATGCCCTCGATCGCATCGCTCAACGGATGCGCGAAGTCGTACATCGGATACACGCACCACGCATCGCCCGTGCGGTGGTGATGCGCGCGCATGATCCGGTAAATGGCCGGATCCCGCATGTTGAAGTTCGGGCTCGCCATATCGATTTTCGCACGCAGCACTTTCTCGCCATCCTTGAACTCGCCTGCGCGCATCCGAGCAAAGAGGTCCACGTTTTCGTCAATGGACCGATCCCGATACGGACTGTTTTTCCCCGGCTCCGTCAGGTTGCCTCGATACTCGCGCATTTGTTCCGGCGTCAGGTCATCCACATAGGCCAGCCCTTTCTCAATGAGCTGCACGGCGTAGCTGTAGAGCGTTTCAAAGTAGTCGCTGGCAAAGAACAGGTGCTCTCCCCAATCAAACCCGAGCCAGCGAATGTCTTCCTGAATGGACTCAACGTACTCGGTTTCCTCCTTCGAGGGATTCGTGTCATCGAAGCGCAGATGACAGCGCGCTTGCGGGGCATTTTCCTGCGCGAGACCGAAGTTCAAGCAGATCGCCTTGGCATGACCGATGTGGAGGTAGCCATTCGGCTCGGGAGGAAACCGGGTGATGACCCAGCCGTCGTTGCGACCGGCTGCCACATCGGCAGCGATCATTTCGCGGATGAAATCGACGTGGGCAGGCTTGGGTGTGTCGGACATGGACGCGGAAACTCAGGGGGAAGCCGCCCTCAGTCAAGGCGCAGCCGCGCTTTACAAAACACCCGCCAAATTTGGAGTTCCCATCCTGCAGGACGCGGCTAGTCTGGTCCCCGTCTCGTGAAGAATCTCCCCACCGTTTTCCAACGCAACGCCCTCTGGACCGCCATCACGGCGCTGTCGCTAACGGTGGTGGGTGCCCTGGTCGTGGGGCTCGTCTATCTGATGACACAGGTCATCTCCTTCCTTCAGCCGATCCTGATCCCCTTCGCCGTCGCAGGGGTTCTCGCGTACCTTCTGGAGCCCATGGTCGTCTGGTTGGAGGGCCGCAAGCTGAACCGTCAAAAGGCAGTCCTCATTGTCTTCGCCTCCTTCACGCTCCTCTTCGGAGGCCTCGCAGCTTGGATCACCCCGCAGATCAGCGAGCAGGCCACCAACCTCGTCCGCCGCCTCCCGGCCTACACCGAGAAAGCCCGGACCTCGTTCTCCAAGTTTGCCGCAGACTTTCAGGCGAAGACCGGAATCGCTCTCCCAAAGCAGGGCGACACCACCTCCATCGACACGCCCGGGTCAACGTCCCTCTCCTCTTCGAGCGAAGCACCGCCACAAGCCCGCGCCGAGGCCGTCCCAAACGACGTGTCAGAGCCCGCCGAACCGGCAACCGATTCTGGCGAGGCTGACATCGATGACGTTTTTTCCAACCTCGATTTTCAAGCCTTCCTCTCCGGCGAGTGGGTCAAGGACACCCTGCCCACATTGACCAGGAACACCTTCAACGTCGTCAAGTCCAGCGTCGGTGGTTTCCTCGGCGTTTTCGGCTTCTTGATCTCCTTCATCATCGTCCCGCTCTACCTCTACTACTTCCTGATCGAGAGCGCGAACATCAAGGAAAAGTGGTCGGACTACCTGCCCCTGCGCGCCTCGGAGTTCAAAGACGAGGTGGTGGAGTGCCTCACCGAGATCAATAGCTACCTCGTCGCCTTCTTCCGGGGGCAACTCTTTGTCAGTGTCATCAACGGCGTCGCCACCGGCATTGGGTTGGCCGTTGTCGGGCTCGATTTTGGGCTCCTCATCGGACTCGGGCTCTGTGTCGCGGGCATCATCCCCTACCTTGGCATTGCCCTCTGCTGGATTCCCGCCGTGATCATTGCCACCGTCCAAGGCGGCAGCATGTTGATTCCCGCCGAACCTTGGTGGGTCATGCCACTCGTCGTCACCGGCGTCTTCGCCATCGTTCAGCAGATCGATGGCTTCTTCATCACGCCACGCGTCGTCGGTGAGGCGGTGGGTCTCCACCCGATGACCGTCATCGCCTCCGTCCTCGTCTGGGGCCTGCTTTTGGGAGGTCTCCTCGGTGCCATCCTTGCCGTCCCTCTCACCGCCTCCGTGAAGGTACTCTTCCAGCGCTACATCTGGCGCGCCCGCATCGCCCCACAGACGGTCGGCGGTGCCCGGCTCAAAGACGAGTAGCCCGGCGGGCAAGGTGCCTGCGCTGCCGACTCATCAAAACACACCGCGCAGGAACGGCACCTTCCCAGAAAGGCTTCGGCTCGCCGGGATGCTCGCCTTCCGGTAGCAACAGGACTTTTTTGTCCAAACTCATGCTCGGAGGTAGTAGCCTCTAGTCCCGCCAATGTCCGAAGCACCGCCGCCTCCCGAAACCTACGAGTCCTTCGTCCGCCTCTTCATGGCCCACGAAGGACGCCTCCGTGGCTTTTTGCGGACGATGCTCCCCACGTGGACGGATGTGGATGATGTCCTGCAGGAGACATCGTTGATTGCTTGGCGAAAGTTCAGCCAGTTCGATCCCGCCACCAATTTCATGGCTTGGATCGGCACCATCGCCCGATTCGAAGCCCTTCGGCACCGTCGCCAAAAAGCCCGCGACCGGCTGGTCTTTTCCGAAGACCTGCTCGATCTCATCGCCAACGAGGCCCTCGACCTCGAAGAAAGCGATCTTCGCGAACGCGAGCATCAAGCGCTCCGGCGCTGCCTCGACAAACTGGAGGAGAAGCAGGCCCGCTGGCTCCAAGTCGCCTACCAACCCGGCGTCAAATTCCATGAAGCCGCCAAGGAGGCAGGCAAGAGCACCGAGGCCTTTTACAAGATCCTTCAGCGCCTCAGAGCCTCTCTCCAGCAGTGCATGCTGACCGAACTCAAAACCGAGGAGGCCGCATGAGCGAGCACGACTTCGATTCACTTCTGGAGGCTTGGCAGAATGGCACGCTGACCGACACTGAAACGGCGGCCCTTGAGTCCACCCTCCTCAAGAGCTCGGAGTCGCGGGCTCGCTTCCGCCAACTGGCCCAATTCGATGCAACCCTTCGCGATTGGGCCGACTCCAGATCTGATTCCGACCTTTCCGCCTGGATCCCGCCCACACCGGAGCCGACGCGATCAGCCCCCAGTCCCAGTCGCCGATGGTACGCCTCCCACCCGGGCACCGTGCTCGCCGTCGCGGCGGCTATCGCTCTCCTCGCATCGATTACGTCGTTCTTCCTCGGCGACCATCAAGCCTCACAGCAAACCGACTCAACCGCTTCGCGATCCGAGACAAGCTTCACGGGCTTTGCGGTGCTAACCCGCACCTGGGATGCGGTATTCGATGAGACCAAGACTCCCGCCCCCCGCATTGGCGACACACTTCCCACCGGACGCCTCTCCCTGCGGCAAGGGATCGCCCAGATCGAGTTTTTCTCCGGTGCCACCCTCCTCCTCGAGGGCGACTCTGAACTCGACATTCATTCCGCTTGGAAGGCCACCTGCCTGCGTGGAACCGCCCGCGTTCGAGTTCCGCCTCCCGCGCGGGGATTCCAACTGGCCACACCTGGGATGGATCTCGTCGATCTCGGCACGGAGTTTGGGGTGCGTGTGAACGGAGCGGACGGCAAGACCGAGGTCCACGTTTTTGACGGGGAGGTCGAGGCTCATCCGGAGGCCACTGAGATGACACTCCTCCGCACCGGCGAAGGCATGATCCGCAATTCGGGAGGCAACACGTCCCGCCAGCCCGCGGATGCCACCCTGTTCACTTCCATCGAGCAAATGGACGCCAACAGCGCCGCCCATTCACAGCAGCGCTACGAGCGATGGTTCAAGTGGAGTCAGCAGCACCGCCGTGATCCTCGTCTGCTCGCCTACTACCGGTTCAAGCATTGGGAAGAGGACCGTTGGGACCGACTTGTCAACAACTTCACCGAGCCCAAAAATCCCGCCTTCACCGGTGGAGCCGTAGGCGCCCGATGGACCACGGGGCGCTGGCCGATGAAGGACGCGCTGGAGTTTAAGGGCCCCGGTGATCGCGTCCGCATCCTCCTCGATTGCGAAACGTTCGACGCCATCACCCTCGCGGGCTGGGTGCAAGTCGATGGCCTTGATCGCAAGTACAATGCCCTCCTCCTGACCGACGGCTACGAACCCGGGGAACCGCACTGGCAGATTTACGAAGACGGCAGCCTCATGTTCTCCATCGCCTACCCCGGCAAGAACGATCCCGACCTCAAGCAGAACCAGATCTACCACTCGCCGCCCATTTTCACCCTCGCCAACCAACGCCGCTGGCACCACCTCGCGGTTACCTATGAAAACCAAACGGGAGAGTGTGTCCAGTATGTCGACGGGATGGAAGTGAGCCGTGAGATCTCCGAGTTCCACGCCCCAAATCGCCCCATCAACTTCGGCCCTGCCGAGATGGGCAACTGGGGACTTCCCACCGAGAAGCATCAGTTTCCCATCCGCAATCTCAATGGCCGTATCGACGAATTCGCCATCTACAAAACCGCCCTGCCCGCCACTGACATCGCGGAGCTTTACGAGCATGGCCGCCCCGATTGATGGATGCTGAAATCCCTTCCCTTCGTCTGGGCGACTTCTGTCGCCTCAGCCCAGCAGACTCCCGTCGAGCACAGCGACACTCGGAATACCAAGCGACTCGCCGTGAAGGAAAGGGCCATCCGCCTCGTCGAGGCGATTGCCTCTTCAGCCAAAACGAACGGTGTCGCCGTCCCTCTTTCATTGGGGTAATTCTGTCCAAATTCCCCTCCAGCGGGCGTTCTATTGGTGAAGCACGCCGACCATCCCACAACCATGATCCGACTGCCCATCTGCACCCTCGCCGCACTTGCCATCTTCAGCGGCAACGATCTCCACGCCGCCTCCATGGATGCGGAAACGCTGGCGGTGATCCGTGTCCAACCGCTGCTCAAGGAGAAGTGCCTCGGCTGTCACGGGGATGATCCTGACAAGATCAAGAGCGACTACGACATGCGCACCGCCGAGGGCATCTTCAAAGGCGGCGAGAGCGAAGTCGCTGCGGTTGTGGCGAAACAGCCTGACCAAAGCCCCCTCTATCTCTCGGTCCTTCGCGATCACGAGAGCTGGGAAGCCATGCCGCCGAAGGACTCGGAGGCGCTCAGCGCGGAGCAGATCGCGTGGATCAAGGAATGGATCGCGGGCGGTGCACCGTGGCCCGATGAAGCACGCAAAGCCGAGATCGCCAAGCACGCCGACAAGTGGCTCAACGCCGACGGCATCACGGTGGCCACCAGCGGTGCGCTCAGTGACGAGTGGGCCAACCGTCGCTACAAACCGGAGGATCTCTGGGCCTATCAACCCGTGCAGAAACCCCGGATCGACAGCGGAGAAAACCCGGTCGATGCCCTGCTCTCTCTCCATCGCCCGCAAGGGCTCGACAATGCCCCCGCAGCCGACGCCCGCACCTTCATCCGCCGCGCCACCTTTGACCTCACCGGACTGCCTCCCACGCCTGAGGAGGTTTCAACGTTTGCGGCAGCCTTCGATCGCGATGCGGATGTCGCGGTTCGCCAGCTCATCGACCGGCTCCTCGACTCCCCTCACTACGGCGAGCGCATGGCCCGTCACTGGCTGGATGTGGTTCGTTATGCCGACAGCTCCGGCTTTGCGAACGATTACGAACGCGGAAACACCTGGCGCTACCGCGACTACGTGATCCGGGCCTTCAACGACGACAAGCCTTACGACCAGTTCATTCGGGAACAAATCGCCGGGGACGAGGTCGCGCCCGACGATCCCGAGATGCTCGTCGCCACCGGTTTCCTCCGCATGGGTCCCTGGGAACTCACCGGCATGGAAGTGGCCAAGGTCGCGCGCCAACGCTTCCTCGACGACGTCACCAACGGCGTTGGCGAAACCTTCCTCGCGCACTCGCTCCAGTGCGCCCGCTGCCACGACCACAAGTTCGATCCCGTGCCGACGCAGGATTACTATGCGATGCAGGCGGTCTTTGGCACCACCCAGCTCGCCGAGCGCCAGGCCCGTTTCCTGAAGGAGGAGAACACGGCGGGCTTCGAGGAACAAGCCTATCTGGAAAAGCGGCGCAAGGCCTACCAAGCCGAGCTTCGACGCATCAACGCCATTCAACTCGACGCCGCCGAGGCCTGGCTGAAGGAAAACCAGATCGATTCCGCGCCCTACCAATCTGCCTTGGCACGCGTCAAGACATCGGACGGTGATCGTCCGGACTTTGGCAAGGTGCGCTCCATCCTCGTGAAGCAGGGCCTTCCCGAGGACCAGATTCCTCCGCGCAAGGTGGGATTCACACCCGAGGAATACGGACGCGAGCGCGTCGCCCGCAAAGGCCTGGAGCGGCTGGCGTGGGAAATGGACCGTTACCAGCCGGTCGCGTTCGCCGTCTACGATGGCAAGACGCCTGACATCAAGTCCGTCTACAAGCCGATGCGGATGCCCGACAAACCGATGGCCAAGGGAGAGCTCGAGCAGACGGCCATCCTCGCGGGCGGAGATCCCTTTGCGCCGATTCAGGAAGTCAAACCGTCCGTCCTGAGTGCCGTCGAGTATTTCAATCCTGAGTGCACCGCAAACATCCCCGACACACCCCAAGGCCGCCGCAAGGCGCTCGCCAACTGGATTGCCCATGCATCCAATCCCCTGACCACGCGCGCCATCACCAACCGCCTCTGGCTCTGGCACTTTGGCCAGCCGATTGCCGGCAACCCCAACAACTTCGGCTCCACCGGCAAGAAGCCGACGCATCCCGAGTTGCTGGACTTTCTCGCCGCAGCTCTGGTGGAGAAAGGCTGGTCGATCAAGCAGATGCACCGCCTCATCATGAACAGCGCCGCCTATCGGCGCAGTTCCGCCCATCCCGATCCGAAGACCCTCGCGGAAAAGGATCCGCTTCATCAAAGCTACGCGGCCTTCCTTCCCCGCCGCCTCACCGCCGAGGAACTGCGCGACACGATGCTGGCGGCCACGGGCGAACTCAATCCCGAGCTGGGCGGCATTCCCGTGCGTCCAGAAATGAACCTCGAGGCGGCCCTTCAACCCCGCCAGGTCATGGGCTCCTTCGCCCCCGCCTGGGTGCCCAATCCCAAGCCCGAACAGCGCAACCGCCGTTCGATCTACGTGCAGAAGATCCGCGGCCTTCGCGATCCCTTCATGGAGGTGTTCAACGAACCTGCCCCCGACTTTTCCTGTGAAGCCCGAGAAGCTTCCACGGTGACTCCGCAGGTGTTCAGCCTTTTCAACAGCCAGGGCAGCTCCAACCGTTCCCTCGCGCTCGCCCACCGCGTCCTCACCGAAGATCCGGATCGCAGCGACCGCGCCGTCATCGACCGACTCTTCCAACTCGCCTATGGTCGCGATGCGTCAGGCGACGAGCAGCAGGCCTGCGTCGAGCACTGGAAGCGGATGACCAAGAAACAAGAGGGCCTCACTCCCCATCGAATCGAATCCCCCACTGAGGTGGTTCGCGAGGCAGTGGAAGAAAACACCGGCGAGAAATTCACCTTCACCGAGACGCTCTTCGCCTACCAGGACTTCGTTCCCGACCTCCAACCCGCTGATGTCGACGCCCGCACGCGCGCCCTGGCCGAGGTCTGCCTCGTGCTTCTCAACAGCAACGAGTTCGCCTACATCTACTAGATCCCAGCCATGAAAACTCCCTTCCCCTGCGCCGGTTCCCGCGCCCTCCACGCACCCACACGCCGTGAGTTCGTTTACGGCATGGGGGCCTCCCTCGGCAGCGTGGCACTCTCTTCTCTCATGGCGGAGCAGTCCGCCAAGGCCGGGCCTCTAACGCCCAAGGACGGTCACGTGGCACCACGCGCCAAGCGCTGCATCTTCCTCATGATGGAGGGCGGCCCGTCGCACATCGACACCTTTGATCCAAAGCCCACGCTCGACCGCCTCCACCTCAAGGAGTTCGTGCGGGAGGGCCAGCAGAAGTCCGCGATGGAAAGCGGCAAGCGCTACTACGTGCGGAGTCCGTTCGAGTTCCGCCAGTGCGGCGAGAGCGGGGCTTGGATGAGCGAACCGTGGCAGCACCTCGCCGAAGTCGCCGACGACCTCTGTTTCTACCGCGGCTGCCAGGTCGACAGCGTTAACCATCCCACCGCGATGTATCAGATGAACTGCGGCAACCGCTTCGGTGGTGACCCCGCCATCGGCTCTTGGGTCACCTACGGCTTGGGTTCCGTGAACCAGGACCTGCCCGGCTTCATCGTGCTCCCCGAACTGTCCTACCCGCAGGGCGGCTCCGCCAACTGGGGCAACGGCTACCTCCCCGCCTACTATCAGGGCACCACCCTCCGGCCGAAAGGCTCGCCCATCCTTGATCTCCAGCCACCCGAAGGCGTCACGCCCGACATCCAACGGGCCAACCTCGACCTGCTCGGCCAGCTGAACCAATCGCACTACCAGGAGCACCGTCATCATTCGGAACTGCTCGCCCGCATGGAGAGCTACGAGCTCGCCTTTCGCATGCAGATGCAGGTGCCGGAGGTGATGAACCTCGACAATGAACCCGACTCCCTGAAGGAAGCCTACGGCATCGGCCAGGACGAAACCGATGCCTTCGGGCGCAAGTGCCTCCTCGCGCGAAAGCTCGTTGAGCAGGGCGTTCGTTTCGTCCAGCTCTACGCCGGCACCTGGGACAGCCACGACTACATCGAGCGCGCCCACGGCAATCTCATCCACCAGGTCGATCAGCCCATCGCCGCGCTCATCAAGGACCTCAAGCAGCGCGGCCTCCTTGAGGACACGCTCGTCGTGTGGTGCGGTGAATTTGGGCGCACACCCGACAACGGCGTACGCGGCGGCGGCACGGCCTACGGGCGCGATCACAATCCAAAAGCGATGACGATCTGGTTTGCGGGCGGCGGCGTGAAAGCCGGCCACACGATCGGGCTCACCGACGACACCGGCATGGAGGCGGTCGAGTGCGTCCACCACGTCCGCGACCTCCACGTCACCCTTCTTCACCTCCTCGGGCTCGACGACAACAAGCTCACCTTCTACCACGGCGGCCGCTTCAAGCAGCTCAGCCAGTTCGGCGGCCAGGTGATTCAGGATTTGATCGCCTGACGGCTGAGCGTCAGTGTCGCCCGGCGGGGCTTTTGATGGGTCGGTGCAGCGAGGGTGATGATCACCTCCAAGCCACCTCCGTCTCGGTTTCGCGCCGTGACGCTTCCGTGCATGGACTCCACACAGGTCTTCACGATCGCGAGCCCCAGGCCAGCACCGCCTGACTCCCGGCTGCGGGCCGCATCGGGACGATAGAACGCGTCGAACAATTGTGGAAGCGCCTCTTCAGGCACTCCTGGTCCACGGTCCCGAACGACAATGAGGACGTCCATACCCACCTGCGCCGCACTGATCACAATCGCTCCACCAGATGCTGCGTAGCGGACGGCGTTGCGAACCAAATTGGCCAAACCCCGAGCGAGCAGTGACTCAACGGCCATGACCTCCATGTCTTCCGGAACCTCATTGACCACCTCCGCGTCCCCGCGCTCCCGCTCAATCATCGCTGCCGCCACGTCGTGAAGTCGAACCGCCTCCAACGGTGCATCGGGTGCGCGAAGCCCTGCCTTCGAAAACGACAGCAACTCGTTCACAAGGTCACTCATCTCCCGAACATCCTCATTCACGTCGTCCACCCGACCGGCCATCGAGTCATCCGCTTTCTGCTTCATCACAGCGAGCGCCATCTCCATGCGAGCCAGCGGAGAGCAAAGCTCGTGCGCGATGTCGCCGAGAAATCGCTTCTGGCCGGTCACAAAACCAGACAACCGCGCCGCCATCCGATTCACCGCCACGCCCAGCCGACCGATCTCATCCCAGCGCTTCTCTTCCACCTGAACATCAAACTGCCCCTCGGCGATCTGCTCCGCAGCCCGCGTCATTTGAGAAATCGCCCGCGTCATGCTTCGGATCAAAGGCAGCCAAAAAACCATCGAGAACAACAGCAAACCCACACCCGCCCAGATCCAGGGCCGGAAGTCGATCAGCAGACCTCCGTCGGCAATCGACGAGAAGCGCCCGACGAGCGTTGCCCGGATCGGCGGCCCTCGTCGATTGTCCTCCCTCCATGGGACCCTAACCAACAGCCAGTCGATTTCAGGATCTGCCGAGGTCACCAGTTGAATTGGATTCGGGGGATTGCGGCCCTCCCGTCCGCCCATCCTTTCGGGCTCTGGCAAAAAATCACCCTCCACGGAAGGAATCGCTTCACCCACCCTGGGTCCGCGTGCCCCAGGACCTTTGCGGCCGTCGAAAAGCTCGTCCAAGAGGGAACTCGGATCATCCTCGGGTGGACGTGGTGGCGGTCCACCGTGGAGTGGACCATCCGGCACGTTCCCTGAGATCAGGGCACGGTGGACCTCGGCCGGCAATTCGCTCTCGTCGCCAATCAAGAGCGACCCTTCGTTCTCCCACAATCCAAACTCAATTTGGTAGGCATCGCCAAACCGCCTCAGAACCGACTGCCGCCGACTCGCACTGCTCGACTGCAGTTCCCCCATGATTGCCTCCGACATGGCACCGATCCGGGTTCGCGCGTCACGAGTCAGCAGCCACTCCTTTCCGGCTCCGATGTGCTCCTTCAGCAGGTAGGCACCCACACCCACGACGACCAACAGGTTCAAAAAGAACCAGGCCAGCACCTTGGCGTAGATGGGAAAGCGAGTCGGTCTCATTCGATGTCTTACCGGACGGCATCTGGATTGATCAGCATGTAGCCCACCGCGCGAAGCGTGCGGATGTACCGAGGCTCCTTGGCATCATCGCCCAGTTTTTTCCGCAGGGCTGAAATGTGAACGTCCACGCTCCGATCAAACACCTCGTACTCACGATCCCGAATCTCATCGAGCAATTGCTCGCGCGACTTCACCCGCCCCTTGGCTTTTGCAAGGCACCACAGGAGATCAAACTCGACCGGTGTCAGCACCATCGGCTCATCTGAGCGCAGCACGGTCCGCGTGCCCGGATCAATCCTCAAATCGCCCACCACGATCTCGGGCATCTCGTCGGCCGTCTCCTCCGCCGCACGCGTCACCGCCCGACGGGTCACCGCGCGGAGGCGCGCCAACAGTTCCCTGGTCGAGAAGGTCTTGGGCAAATAGTCATCCGCTCCGATCTCCAACCCCACAATCCGATCCGCCTCATCCCCGCGTGCGGTGAGCATCAGTACCGGCACATCACTCGTCTTTCGGATCGCCTTGAGGACTTCAAAACCGTCCATCCCGGGCAGCATGAGGTCCAGAATGATGGCGTGCCATTCCCGGGCAGCAGCCGTCTCCACGCCCTCCGGGCCTGTATGCACGGCGAACACCTCATACCCCATCGGCGTGAGGTAGTCCCCGATCAGACGACAGAGCTTCTTATCATCGTCAATCACGAGGAGTGATCGATCAGCGTTGGGACTTGGATCTTGGGACATGGCCGGTGGAATTGACGGTAGTCTGGAGGCCGATGACACAATTTGCGGCCACTTTTACACGAGGTTAACACTTTTCATGGCTGCAACACACGTCCGCTTTACGCAGCCAGCGTTTCACTAATAACGCTCCACCCCTTTCCCATGAAACGGCACACTCTTTCCCTCCTCGCGCTGGCCACCACTCAACTGGCCGCCCTGCCCCCCAGCGAAGTCTCCATCACCATTGTCGGTGACAAGCGTGTCATCACGTCCAACGGCATCCCCGATCACCCCACCGGCCAGTTTCCTGGCCCCCGAAATCCCAACACCATTTCCGAACAGAACCAGAGCTTCCAAGTCCCTGCGGCCCCGGAAATCGCCGCTCAGACGACACCGCTCGGCATGCATCCGTTCGGCGTGGCCGTCAATGGCGTGGTCCTGGACCCCGGCGCGGCGGAGTGGTGGAATCGCGACCGTTTCTCCGGCTGGCAGTACGAACCCCTTTCAGGGGTGATCGATCTCGGCACCGACCAGAGCAATGCCCACGTGCAACCGACGGGCACCTATCACTACCATGGAATCCCGCACGAGCTCATCCAAAACCTGACCGGGGGGCGCCCCCAAATGGTTCTCATCGGCTGGGCAGCGGATGGATTCCCGATCTACGGGGAATGGGGTTACAGTGACCCGACCGATCCGGAAAGCGGCCTCACACTCCTCACCTCCAGCTATGCCGTCAAACAGGGCACACGACCCAGCGGCCCCGGCGGAACCTATGACGGCTCCTTCGTCGAGGACTACGAGTACGTCGCCGGCCTGGGGAATCTCGATGAAGCCAACGGAGCCTTCGGCCCAACGCCTGAATTTCCCGAGGGTATTTATCACTACCACGTGACCGATTCTTTTCCGTTCATTCCCCGCCTGTTCAAAGGCACGCCCGACTCCAGTTTCTTTCGCGGCGGTCCTGGAGGTCCTGGCGGCGCGAGGCGCTTTGCCGGCCCAAGCGGAGGAGGCCGCCAGGGCGGCCCAGGCACTTCTGGTGGCCCGCCTCCCTTCGGTGGCGGTCCAGGCGGCGCCAACTCCGGCAACGGCTTCCCGCCCCCTCCCCCCGGAGGAGGCCCGCCTCCCGGCATGGGCCGCGGCGGCTTTCCTCCGCCGCCGAGAGGCGGGTTTCGGGATCGGCGGTGAGGGCAAGAGATGAGGGATGAGGGATGCGTGATCAGTGATTTGAAGGGCGGGAATGCTTGCCGTTCGTCGCATGGGCGAAGCATCCCAGTCTCGCCCTTTCAACGGGTGGTAGGGCTGGGCTGCGCCCCGGCCCTAACTTTCCTCGTCGGCCTCCCCACCCCAGACAGCCTCCTCACCCACCACCATCGCGCCCCTCTCAAAATGGGACACGACGCAGCGCGTCCCTACCCCACTGGTAG
>CAXBNA010000107.1:0-19954 GCA_963976915.1 uncultured Verrucomicrobiales bacterium | reverse complement strand
AAACTGCAGTCCATCATGCGCACCATTCACGACAAGTGCATCAAGTATGGCGAAAACGGTGGCAACACACCCGACTACGTGAAGGGTGCCAACATCGGCGGCTTCATCAAAGTGGCCAACGCCTTGCAGTCGTGCGGGGTCGTGTAGAAGCGACCGGGATTTCATCTCAGTCTTCACCCCGACATGCTCTCCCGACGCTACTACTCGCTGCGCGGACAGTGCCCCCCAGACCGCATCATCCAAAATCCAACGCCGATCATCACCAGAGGAATGACGAATTTCAGGAATTCCGTGATCTTTTCCACATAGGCCAGCAGGTTGCCTTTCCAATCGAATCGAGCTCCCACAGGAAGGCTCACAAAGGTGTTGTTCTCTCGTGATCCCACGATCCCCACCATCTCCGGATAGCGACCGAAGTACTTCTTCAACGCCGTCTCATCCTGCGCCACTTCATCGACACTCAGCACGTCTCCGTCTGGACCCAGAGGAATCACTTCCATGTCGGGATCAAAGAGATGCCAGTCATCCGCATACCATGCCTCCATCACAACATGGCCACCCAGGCCGACGTGCCTTGTCAGAATCCCACGCTGGGACGCGAGGGTCATCAAGAGGTAGGAGGCCTGGTCGCAATGCATCGATTGGCCTTTCGCCACCAAAAGCTCCGGACTCCACACATGCAAGAAGGCGGGATGAACCCGCCCCAGCCCCCACTGGATCCAGTTGCTGAAGACGTTGTGAACGCCTTCACCAACCGTGAATCGCTTGGCGATGGTCTCTTGAAGACTCGTCATCACGTCCGGCTCACTCGGATTCTCAGGCAAGTGTCGATCGGTCTCCGCTTGAAGATCCGTCATGCTGCGCCAGAGCGGAACGGTCTCAGGATCGAACTTTTCCCAATCACGCACCGAATAGGTCCTGAAGTCCCCCAAAGCCGTCCACTGTCCCAATGCAGCCACGACCAAGAGAACAGCACCCAATAGTGCGATGAGGAGGCCGATACGCTTCATGGTCAATGAGTCAAAAAGAGGGGATTTTCTGCCGTGGGTGTGCGCCCGAGTGAACTAAACGACCGTTTCTGGGATTCGCCCAAGAAAATCTCGGGTTTGTCCTCGCCATCGTTCACCCCGGTCATCGATCCAACGAAAAACGGGCCGGAGTTTCCTCCGGCCCGCGTGGGGTATTTTTTGAAGCTGAATGGAATCCCAGAGGAATTACATCATGCCGCCGTGGTCATGGGCGTGACCGCCGTCGGATGCTTCCTCTTTCGGAATGTCTGCGATGAGACACTCGGTGGTGAGGAGCAGTCCACTGATGGATGCCGCGTTCTGAAGAGCGCTGCGGGTCACCTTGGTAGGATCGACCACACCGGATTTCACGAGGTCTTCGTAAACGCCAGTGGCCACATTGTAGCCTTCGTTGCCGGAGCGCTTCTGCACTTCAGCGACGATCAAAGCGCCTTCGACACCCGCGTTGGCGGCGAGCTGACGAAGAGGAGCCTCGATGGCGCGGAGCACGATTTCGGAACCGGTCTTCTCATCGCCTGTGAGGCCGAGATCACCGAGGCCTTGAGCGGCACGGATGAGGGCGACACCGCCCCCAGGAACGATGCCTTCTTCAACGGCAGCGCGAGTGGCGTGAAGGGCGTCTTCGACGCGGGCCTTCTTCTCTTTCATCTCGGTTTCGGTCGCAGCACCGACGTTGATGACAGCAACACCGCCAGCCAGCTTGGCAAGACGCTCTTGGAGCTTCTCACGGTCGTAGTCGGAAGTGGTTTCGTCGATCTGACGCTTGAGCTGGGAAACGCGTCCGGCGATGGCGTCGGAGGAGCCTTCACCTTCAACGATGACGGTGCTTTCCTTGGCGATCGTGATGCGCTTGGCTTGGCCGAGGTCTTCGAGCTCAATGTTTTCGAGCTTGAGGCCGAGGTCCTCCGTGATGCAACGTCCACCGGTGAGGATGGCGATGTCTTCGAGCATGGCCTTGCGGCGATCACCGAATCCAGGAGCCTTGACAGCCACGATGTTGAGGGTGCCGCGCAGCTTGTTCACCACAAGGGTGGCCAGGGCTTCACCTTCGACGTCTTCCGCGATGATGAGGAGAGGCTTGCCGGAGCGAGCGACCTTCTCAAGCAGCGGAAGCATGTCTTTCATGCTGCTGACTTTCTTCTCGTGGATGAGGATGTAAGCGCTCTCGAGGTTGGCTTCCATCGACTCAGGATCGGTCACGAAGTAAGGGGACAGGTAGCCCTTGTCGAACTGCATGCCTTCCACGACTTCGAGAGTGGTCTCGATCGACTTGGCTTCTTCCACGGTGATGGTGCCTTCCTTGCCGACCTTGTCCATCGCGTCAGCGATGATGTTGCCAATTTCCTTGTCCCAATTGGCGGAAACGGTCGCGACCTGGGCGATTTCGTTGGCGCTGGTGACTTGGGTCGAGATCTCACGCAGACGGGCCACAATGGCTTCGGAAGCCTTGAGGATACCGCGCTGAAGCGAGGTTGGGTTGGCACCGGCGGTCACGTTGCGGAGACCTTCGGAGTAGATGGCCTCAGCCAGGACAGTCGCCGTCGTGGTACCGTCACCGGCCACGTCGGAGGTCTTGGAGGAGACTTCCTTGATGAGCTGAGCGCCCATGTTCTCGTAAGGATCTGGAAGCTCGATCTCCTTGGCGACGGTAACGCCGTCCTTGGTGATCGTAGGGCTGCCAAATTTCTTCTCGAGGATGACGTTGCGTCCCGAGGGTCCGAGGGTGGCCTTCACTGCGCGGGCAAGTTTTTGCACGCCGCGGAGGAGGTCATGACGAGCCTTCTCGTCGAAGTTGAGCTGTTTTGACATAGTGTGTTTTAGTTCTTCAGGTTTGGGGGATTGAAAATGAGTTAGCTGATGATGCCGAGGATGTCGGTCTCATTGATGATGAGGTGGTCCTCGCCATCGACCTTCACTTCGGTGCCGCCGTACTTGGAGATGAGCACTTTGTCACCGGCTTTGACGGTGAACAGTTCGGCCACGTCCTTGCCTTCGTCGTCCTTGCCCGTTCCGAGAGTGACGATGACGGCTTCTTGGGGTTTTTCCTTGGCGGTGTCGGGAAGGAAGATGCCTCCAGCGGTTTTTTCCTCGCTGTCGGAGCGCTTCACGAGCACGCGACGTCCAAGGGGTGTGATGTTGGTAGCCATAGTTGGTGCGTTAGTTGCTTACTGGGTTGTTGTTCTGGTTCTGGTTTGGTTCATCTGCCCGGCCTGCTGCCACGCGCATCGCGTGTCGGCTGGCCGGGCGGAAATCTGTTGGATCAATTGTCTGGGGGTGTCGGCGGCGCGGGTGCAGGTTCGAGGGCGACGCCATTGGGTGCCCGGGTTTGACTGCCATAGCTCAAGTCGGGAGCGGCTTCGCCCACTTCTCCGACCACGTAGTCCACGATGGACTTCGCCTTTCCGGTCATGACCGCCTTGAGCATTCGGTCCGTCCGACCGTCTTCGTAGGAGGTCATGTCCAAATTGAGCTTGTACGTTCCCGGAGGTCCATCGAGTCCCATGAAGGCCGCCGCCACATCCACCGAGGAATCGATCTCGGCGCGCAGCTTGGGTGACTTCGACAGTTCCGTCAGCGCCTCACGAAGTTTCTCATTCACCTCCGGCACGTTCAGGAGCTCCACCGCGTTCTTGTTCGGGTGCTTCCGACGGATGTCGTCCACCTGATCATCGAGCGAGCTCGCTGCAGAGGAGGCCCCGGAACCGAGCAGCGATGCCGGCTCAGGATCCGGCGTGAGAGCTCTGGAAATCTCAGCGTCCAAGGCAGCCTCTGAAACGGCCGGTTGAACCGCGACGGTCGCCGGAGCCGAGTCATCCTTCTTGCCACAGGCGGAAAAAACAGCCACGCACGCGAGGGCTTGCAGAAGATGCAGTTGCCTCGCTGGCAACGACTGTCGATTCAACTGGGACACAGGCTGCGCGATTGCTTACTTGTCCTTGTCGACGACTTCGAAGTCGGCATCGACCACCTTGCCATCGTCATCTGCCTTCTCGCCGGAAGCTTCCGGGGCATCGCCCTCAGGAGCGGCTCCACCTTCAGGAGGAGCGCCGGCTCCGGCGGCCGCAGCGGCCTGGTAGGCCTCAGCAAAGAGCTTCTCCAGCTTCTCGACCTTGGTCTTCATGGCATCGTTGTCATTGGCCTCGATGGACTCCTTGAGGCTGGCGATCTGTTCCGTGATCGGAGCAACTTGCTCGGCGGGAACCTTTCCATCCCATTCCTTCAGCTGCTTCTCGACCTCATAGACCATCGTCTCGGCCTTGTTCTTGATCTCGACGCCTTCTTTGCGCTTTTTATCCTCTTCAGCATGAAGCTCCGCGTCTTTCTTGGCCTTCTCGATCTCATCCTGCGACAGACCGCTGGAACCTTGGATGGAGATCTTCTGCTCCTTGCCCGTGGTCTTTTCTTTGGCTGAGACGTGAAGGATGCCGTTCGCATCGATGTCGAACGTAACCTCGATTTGGGGCTGGCCACGTGGCAGCGGAGGGATGCCGTCGAGCTTGAAGGTGCCGAGCGTTTTGTTGTCCTTGGACATCGGACGCTCACCTTGGAGGACCACGATCTCAACGCCTGGCTGATTGTCCGCGTAGGTGGAGAAAATCTGGCTGTGCTTCTTCGGAATGGTCGTGTTCCGGGGAATCATCGGGGTCGCAATGCCGCCTGCAGTCTCGATCGAGAGCGTCAGTGGCGTCACGTCGAGCAGGAGCACGTCTTTGACATCGCCCTGCAAAACACCACCCTGAATCGCGGCACCAATGGCCACGACTTCATCGGGGTTTACGCCTTGGTGAGGATCTTTCCCCGCAAGCTTGCGGGCGGTCTCAACGACCTTCGGCATGCGGGTCATGCCACCGACCAAAACGAGTTCGTCGATCTTGTTCGTGTCCAGCTTGGCTGCCGCCAGGCAGTCCTTCACCGGCTTCATCGTGCGATCAAAAAGGCTGTCGCAAAGCTGCTCCATCTTCGAACGGCTGAGCGTCTTCATGATGTGCTTCGGCCCGGTGGCGTCGGCCGTCACGAACGGCAAGTTGATGTCGTAACTCTGACTGGAGCTGAGGGCGATCTTCGCCTTCTCCGCTTCTTCCTTGATCCGCTGAAGTGCATCCGGCTGACCGCTGAGGTCGATGCCGGTGTCGGACTTGAACTCGTCGATGATCCATTGGATCAGCGTGTTGTCCCAGTCGTCACCACCCAGATGGGTGTCGCCGTCCGTGGCCAGCACCTCAAAGACGCCGTCACCGATTTCCAGCACGCTGATGTCAAAGGTCCCACCACCCAGGTCATACACCGCGATCTTCTCGTCGCTCTTGCTTTCCAAACCGTAGGCCAACGAGGCCGCCGTAGGCTCGTTGATGATCCGGCGGACATTGAGACCGGCGATTTCACCCGCAGCCTTGGTGGCGTTCCGTTGGGAGTCATTGAAGTAGGCAGGCACTGTAATGACGGCATCCGTAATGGCCTCTCCCAGCTTGGCTTCGGCATCGGCCTTCAGCTTGCCGAGGATCATCGCGGAAACTTCCTGCGGACTGTAGGTCTTGGTCTCTCCGCCGACTTCCACCTGAACGTGGGCGTCGCCGTTGGAGGCCTCGACGATCTTGTAGGGCATCTGTTTGTCCGCTGCAGAAAGCTCCGAGTACTTCATGCCCATGAGGCGCTTGACGGAGAAAACTGTGTTGGCGGGATTGGTCACCGCTTGGCGTTTGGCCGCTTGACCGACAACGCGCTCGCCACTTTTCGTGAAAGCCACTACGGAGGGAGTGGTCCGGGCACCTTCCGAATTTTCCAACACCTCTGGCTTGCCGTCGAGGACTGCCATGCAGGAGTTGGTGGTGCCGAGGTCGATTCCTAGAATTTTGCTCATCTAATCAGGGTGGGTATGGGTTGGGGATCGGTTTGCCCGGTGATCCAGATCGCCGGGTCAGCGGGCAAGCCGACTTCCTCTACTCTTGGCAGATCCCATGCCATCGACGCATGAACATTCCTTATTGACTCATTTTCAGCGATTTACAAAACGCCAATCTAGCATCACCCCAATGTGAATCGTGCCATTGCTGTCACAGTGGCTCACAAAAAGTGCGCCATGGTGTCGCTTTGGCACACTTCCTTGGCACACAATGAGGCGGGCGCCAGACTCTCATCTGACGCCCGCCTGAGGAGGTGGGTCTTTTCCGGTTGCCTCGTTTTCTCGCTCAGGTCTCAGCGGCGGGGAGGCGGACCACCGCGGGGATTCGGCCCACCACCGTTTCCACGGGGTGGTGGTGGAACACCCTGAGGGGGCGTCCTCGGGGCTTCAAAAACATTGTCCTGCAGTTCGCGACCGATGTCGGTGTTCCGGCGGATGATGCTTGCCAGGGTCTGGCGCTCGACCACACGAGCCAGGTTGCTCGGCAAATAGCTCTCGTAGTAAAAGCGATCTCCATCACGGAGACGGACGAATTGATCGGCCAGAATGCGTTGGAAGGTCTCGCCGACCATGGCGCCCCGGACATGCGCTTCGCACAAGCCACCGACCCACAGATCCACCTGATCCGCGCTGCCGTAGGCGGTCTGCAGTTTCCGTTGAAGATTGCGGTCGGGTGTGATGTCACGGAAGCTACGGGCAGGCCGCAGACCGAGCGACTGCCGCATCTCATTGTAGGAGGGCAGTCCATGATCCCGTCCACGCTGAATGTTCAGGGACGCCAGATCCAAGCCGCCGGAACCCGGGGCTCCAAAGAGGAAATTGCGCAACTCATCCACAAGCGTGTTGTCCAATTCCTGGCAGCGTTGCCCGGCGAGTCCGCGAAGGACGGAGTCGATCCCGTTGTCGCTAATGTGCGAAGGATTGAAAAAGGCATCGGCCAAGCTGAGATGACCCTCGGGGGCTTCACGCCCACGGGCGTCCAGTCGCAACACCTGTGAAGACAGCAGGCTGTGACCCAAACGATACGCCGCCGTCGCGAACTCATTGGAAATCCCCGGATTCACATCCGCTCGATAGCCGCGATACCGTGGGAGCGCGTTCGGCCCAAGCAGCATCGGCAGAAACTCCCGATACGTGATGGCCTGCATCTCCGCTCCCACCATCATCCTGGCGAATTGGTAGATCTCATCGTCACCAGCGGTCGAGTTCGACCCGCGATACAGGTCGGCCCACTGGTTGTGCTCCCGCATGAACAGCGTGTGCATCGCGGTGAGACCCGTCTGCTCATTCGCCCTCACATCTCCGGCGAGGAAGAAATTTGGACCCGGAGGAATGTTGTCGACGCCCACGGTGTTGAAGGGCAGCAGATCCCCATGGGCACTGCTCGTCACCGCGAGACGCCCGGTGCCATCGAGAGCACGCAATGCAAAGGCGCGCTCGTCATCGGCTCCATAGACATTCGAAGCGTCAATGAAGGCGGTGATCGCATTGAACTGCTGGCGCACCCCGCCAACCTCCTCCCACGCCGAACGATTGAGTCCAATCGTCATGGCACCGCTGCCTTGTGGATCAAACCACGGGTCGCCTGCGGGCACGACCACATCAAAGGCTTCTTCCGGATCGGCAGCGGGCGTCTCCGTGATGTCGTGATCGAGAAACTGCCCCCATTGCCAGAGGAAATCCGAAGCTCCCCTGCGATTCGGCACCGAGCCATCCTGCGCAGCCACCTCATTGCTGATGACTCGGGCACTTGGGCGGGAAGCACCCGCCGGCTCACTGAGCCCGTCTTCATAAGAAGCACGCCCCAAGCGGATGAAGGTCTCTCCGGGAGTACCCAGCGTTGGAACCGTGAGGTTGTTCTCCGCCCCATTGATTGCCCGAAACTCCAGCGGCAGGTCAAAGTCCATGTTGCCCGCTTCGCGGTCTGCAGGTCCCGGTGGACGTTGCGGCGATTGCCCCGGCCCGTTTGGATCGTCAAACCGTCGGGGTTGCTTCCGAGGAATCGGTCCCGGCTGACTGCTCTGCTGCGCAGAGCCAACACCCGTGGTGACACCAAAGATCAAGGCCGCCGAAAGACCGCAGCGTGCGAGGTGAGTTGAAGAGAATCGTGTTTTCATGGTCTGTTCCTGTTGGATTTGTTGCGACTTCCGCGAGCCATCGCATCCATCACATACAGGATCAGACCAGCCCTCTGTTAAGCCCCGGTGTCGCGTTCAACGGAAAAGTGTTAAGAGATGGTAAAAGCCAAAATCTCACCTCAGAGGCCTGACCAACCACGCCTTCAGCGCCGGGTCCGCGTCCGCAGGAACTGCTGGCAGAGCCTCCGTGGAACGCAACCGCACGACCCGACCTTGGCCGTTCACGTACATCCCGATGTGGCCTTCGATGAACCCTGGCAACCACGATGGCGATAGCGCTGGAGCGGGCGGCATGGCGATGCCCTGGGCCGCCCCTTCACGAGGAAAGGACCAGATTCGGCTGCCGTCTCCTTCCCAGGCGAGGCAGGCCGTGGTGGGCGTCGTCGACAATGCGCCCACGACTCGGAGGCCGCTCGCGATGTCGATGACATGCAAGTCACCCGCGCCCGCGGCCGCCAAGCGTGACCCCGACGGGTCCGCAGCCAGAGCCGTGATCGGCTTCGAGAAATCCAAAATGCTCGGAAGGATCACGTCCGTCCTCCAGTCCCAAACACGAATCTGCGTTGAGAACGCGAGCGCTACCCGTTCGGACGTCACAAAGGTCACCGCACTCACGGGGCCACGCTGCCAGTCCTTCCGCATGATCGAAGCTCCCGTCAGGGCATCAAAAAGGATCGACTCCCCCGAGGGCAACCCCAACACCGCCAAGCGGCCATCTCCGGAAAGCGCCAACGAACTGGGCTTGTCCGCCTCCAACCGAGTCACCTCCCCTCCCTCTCGAACCACACAAACCTTCGCGGGACCTGGCAAATCCAAAAGTACGGATCGCCCCTCCGCATCCACGCTGGCCAGTCGGATCGGTCGTTCCGAACATCGCCAGCCACGGATCACGCCTCCCGCAGAATTGGCCTCCGACACCCATCCCTCCCCATCCACAGCCCTCCAATTGCCCTCAAACATCGATGGCACCACCGACGACCACGTCTGCGATTTTTCCAGTCGAGTGATGGCATCCGCTTCCTCTGCAAACCCCAGCCACTCGAGCGCGCCATGTTCTTCATCCACAGCGGCAAACACATGACCCTCCGCCGATGCCACCACACGCACTTGCGTCCCAAAGCCCGGCAGATCCTCGCGTGTTCTCAGTTCGACCACCAGAGGTGGACCATACGACGGCGTCAGAACCCACATTCCGTCCCGACCCTCTGTGATCGATCGGAGAGGTCGATCCAAGGAAACGGCCCCCGTTTCCACCCCTGCATTCAGATCCAAGAATCGAAACTGATTCGGATCGCTGGCCACCAATCCAAGCCCATCCCGGGAAAACTGAAGTGCGATGGCAGGGGCTCCAACAAAGGTTCTCTCGGCACCATCACCCCGCCTGACCCAGATCTCGCCATTTCGCCACGATGCCGCGACTGACGTGCCGTCTGCCGAAAGAGCCACCGACATCATCGGTGCACGAATCGGGGCCTGAATCACATCCGGCGCTTCCCCAGGCGCGACGAACACCGCCAGTCGTCCGCCGTCCATGCCCACCACGAAACCGCCATTGGACGGAGCAGCCGCCCAACGAACGAGCGCATCCGGCAGCACTCTGGCCTCATGCGTCGAAGCTCCGGAGGAGTCGAGCCAAGCAACCTCCTCACGACTCACCGTCCAAAGCATCCCATCCTCCATCCAGCGCAGCCCTCTCCTTGTTTTCGACTCCTGCTCACTCGTTCGCCAAGACCCATCTCGCTGCAGAATTCCAACGGGGCCCTCGACGCCCGCCACAGCGGTCATGCCCTCGTTCGACACGGCGACTGCGGTGATTTCGCCATCCGCCGGAATCACGGTCTCCTCCATCTTCGCATCGCCCCGACGGCACCGCGCCACCGATTGCGAGCCATCTTCGCGCTCCATCAGCAGTGCCACCCACATTCCGTCGGTGGAGAGCGTCAAGTCCGAAACCTTTCCGCCGGGGAGCTTTGCGGCCGGGGCGATGGGGTGCGGATAGCTTCGCTGACCCCAGGTCGCCAAGAGCATTCCCAGTGCCGCCCGGTTGGATGGATCGGTCTCCAGCGCCCTCGCCCATTGCGCCATCGCATGCACGGGACGCCGGCGCGCCCGGGTCATTCCCATCAGGTAGTCAGCATGACTGAACGTCTCCTTCATTCCGGCCCGACTCCGCTCGACCTCAGCGAGGGCGTCATTGGCTTGTTGGTAGCTTTTTAAAATCAGCGCCATGGCTCCCAGGAGCGCGACGCTTGAAACCAGTGCCACCACCGTCAACGCCCGATTCCGCCGAGCCCATTTCGACAACAGATACACTGCCGACTTTGGTGCGGCCACAATGGGACTGCCGTCGAGAAAGCGATCCAAATCATCCGCCAAGCCGTCCGCATTGGCGTAACGACGCTCCATGTCCCCATCGGTCGCCTTGCCTGTGATCCACCGAAGCTCCGCCGGACATTCCTTTTCGTTGGGCAGCGTCACCCGGAGTTCCCCGCCTTCTGGGACCTGCGTGGGTGTCTTGCCCGTCAAGAGCTCCCAAAGGATCGCCCCAAGCGCGAAGACATCTGCACGCGTGTCCGCGCTTTGACTGATCTGCGAGGTGTGCTGCCGCTCAGGGCTCATGTAGCCTGGAGTTCCAACGACCTGGCGGATCTGCGTGAACATCACCTTCGACGAAAGCGGTCCGTCCAGCGCCTTGGCAATTCCAAAATCGATCACCCGGGGCTCCGACGGACCGTGGTCGTCCTTCGTGATCAAGATGTTCGATGGCTTCAAATCGCGGTGGATGATCCCCTTGTGATGGGCGTGGCCCACTGCCCGGCTGACATCGCGCATGAGAGCGACTTTTTCCCGCAGCCCCAAACCTCGGGCATGGCGATCAATCGTGCGCCCCTTCACCAACTCCATCGCGATGAAAGGCCGTCCGTCCTCCGTCTCGCCCGCGTCAAACACCTTCGCGATGTGCGGATGATTCAGCAGCGCCAGCACCTGCCGCTCCTGCTCGAACCGAGCCAGCAACTCCCGGGTCGTATGGCCGGGCCGCAGGACCTTCAGCGCAACGCGACGTCGAATCGGCACCCGCTGCTCCGCCTCGTACACCATGCCAAATCCGCCCTCGCCAAGGAGTCGCAGCAGCTTGTAACCCTCGATCAACGGCAGCTCGACACTCAGGTCCACCGTCGCTTGATCCAGCAGTTCTTCACCGCCGAAAAACGCTGCCTCCAAAAAATCGGCCGCCTTGTCTGAATCAGAAGGGTTCATCTCAATGGCAAAGACTTCCCTCCCGCCTGCCGACCACCCATCGACCTGTGTGCGGTCGCTCGCTCATGTCTGCTGTCTGGCATCGGATCATCTGCGGTCTTCCCCTCACTTCCTCCTCAGCATTGAGATCAGATTGCGAATCTCCTGCTCCACCTCGTCCTCTCGCTCCACCGTGGCCGCGATGTGTCGAAACAGCAGATTCCGATAGCGGAGTTTCAACCGGTGGATCGCCACTCGCACCGCTCCCGAATTCATACCGAGAGCGTCGCCCATGACGCTGGCATCCGTCTCCCCATCGCTCGCGGTGATGGCCGGGCTCAGCACCTCAAACACCTGCGACTTGCCTTGGGCTGCATAATCCTCGCTCAACTCCTTCAGCACGTTGTCCAGCACCGCCAGTGCCCACTCCCGGTCAAACTCATCCTCCGGTGTCCGCAACTCCGGCACATCGATCTCTTCTTCGCCCTCGTTCGAACCGACGCTCAAGGAGACATGCGCCGCACCACTGCCCTTCCGCTGGGTATTTCGATCCCTCCACACATTCGCGAGAAAGTGATTCAGGGCCGTCAGAAGGTACGAACGGAGTTTCCCCTTTGCAGGATCCGCCTTCTCCAGCGTTCCCTGCTGCACGATCTTCGACAAAAACTCCTGCGTCAGATCCTCAGCATCGTGCTCGGCAAATCCTCGTTTCTGTACGCAGATGTGAATCGGCCGCCAGTAAAGCCCCACCACCTGCCCCAGAGCCTCGTGTGCCACCGTGTCACCATCACGGGAACGCATCAACTGCGTCCACGGCGTGTGCGGCAACAGGCCTGTGCGCGAAGTCGCGCGTTTGGGTGCGAGGGCAGGGTTCGACATCACGGAAGATCCAATCAATAACTTCGTCATGGTAGAAGAAGGACGCGGGTTTGAAAAGCAGGGAGAGCCAGCGGTGTCACTGCCTCCATTACGCCCAAGAACCCGGGCCTCCAAAGGAAGGCCCGGGCCATCAGTTCAAAGAGACAAGGCGGGCCAACTCACTTCAGCGTTGGATTGTGGCCACTGTCATCACCCGTCAGATAGGTCCACTCCACCTCGACGAAGCCATTCGAAGCCGACTCACCTTCCTCCACCTTCCAGCCATTCAAGGGCTCGATGAGAGCCTGGGTGCTCTTGGGCTCACCCGTCGGCACGGGACCCGCCTCAGCGAATGAGAGACGATCATTTCCCATGCCGCCGATCAGCCCATTTCCGCCTTTACCCCCAAGAAGTTCACCCGTCATCATCAGCCAATCCACATAGCCCCGCAGTTCATCGCCCACTGGACCCTTGGCATGCAGTGCGTCAAACACACCCGGCAGCGCGAACAGGTCCTGAAGAGTGACCGGCAGGCCGCCCGCACTGGACAGGGCCATCTCGATCATCTCATAGACATAGTCCGGACCGTCCCCTCCATCAAAGCTATCGGCCGCATCCGAACCCACCAGATAGTCAGGGCCATCGCCGCCGTCGAAGCTGTCGGCCGCATCCGAGCCAACGAGGCTGTCCGCCGCGTCGGAACCCACGAGGGCATTGCCCTGCCCAAGCCTGATCGGCTGAAGGTAGTCCGGACCATCACCACCATCGAAACTATCGGCGGCATCCGAACCCACCAGATAGTCGGGGCCATCGCCGCCGTCGAAGCTGTCGGCCGCATCCGAGCCAACGAGGCTGTCCGCCGCGTCGGAACCCACGAGGGCACTGCCCTGCCCAAGCCTGATCGATTGAAGGTAGTCGGGACCATCACCACCATCGAAACTATCGGCCGCGTCAGATCCGACCAGAATGGAACCCGGACCAGGCCCAATCGGCGTTATGTAATCAGGACCGTCACCGCCATCGAAGCCCAGCGTGTCCGTGATGATGCCTTGGTCCACCACTGGACCTTTGACACCCAGAGTGTCCGTCGTCAGTCCCCCGCGAACCACCGTGGCCAAGGAGACAATGAGAAGAATAGAAGAGGTGCGTTTCATAGTGTTGTGAAATGTGAGTTTGAGTTTCCGCGTCTCCGGCTTCGTTCCGCACACTGCGTGCATCCCATCCGCCGGTTGTTGCTTCAGGAGGGAATGCACGACTTCTCGCCAGGCGTTACAGCCTCAGAGAAAAAACTTCGAAATGGACCCACCACGGGCTTGCGCCCACAGCCACTCCCCGCAGCCGCCGTTGCAAAGCGGTGGTTACCCACAACGAGCCTCTCTCCAGTCCAATGCCCAACGAACTTCACCTACCAGCGACGGGCTTGCGCCCGCAGCTACTCCCCGTGGCCGCCGCTGCAAATCGGTGGTTTCTTCTCTGGCTCAAAGCCGCTTCACCCGGATGTTCCGGTAGAAGACATTGTGGCCGTGGTCTTGGAGACCGATGTGGCCGGTGCGGGGGAGGTCCTTGAGGGCCGTTTTGAACTTGTTGTCTGTTCCGTCGGGATTCTTGCCCACCGTGTCCCAATCGTTGATGTCGAGGTCCTGCACCTTTTGGCCGTTGATGTGGATCACCACCTTCGAACCCTGAACGTGGAGCTTGAAGGTGTTCCACTCACCGGCGGGCTTGGCGGCATTCACGAGCGGTTCGCGTGCATCGTAGAAGGCTCCAAGATGATGCTTGTCCGCCTCCTGACCGTAGGAATCAAAGATCTGGATCTCAAATCCGCCCTGCACCGGATTCTCGGGATCGGTGCGGAAGAAGACGCCGCTGTTGCAGCCGAGGCTCAGCTTGAACTCCAGCTCGAGAACGAAATCGTCGAACGTTTCCTTCGTCCACACGTAGCTGCTGCTCGACTGCCTCGCCAGCACGCCCCCCTTCTGCACCTTCCATGGCGATGCAGGTGCTTCGGGCGACACAAACCAGCCATCGAAATCCTCACCATTGAAGAGAGGAACAAACCCATCCTCATCGGCAGCGAAGGAGGTGGATGCAAAAATGGCGAGAGCAGCGAGCGGCAGACGAAAATGGAGTCGGTTCATGGTGATGAATGGAAAATGGATAGGAACAAGGCAGCGCGAAACGACTCCGGATGCAACCCTCTTTCCACCCGCCGTGCTGCGGGACGATTCTATCGAGGACGTTTGAACCTCAGTCGCCGCTCCTCAACCGTGTCGCGGGCGTGGCAGCCCGTGAGGTGGTCATTGACCATGCCCATGGCCTGCATGAAGGCGTACACCGTGGTTGGCCCGACGAAGCTCCAGCCCCGCTTCTTGAGGTCCTTGCTCAGAGCGATGGATTCAGGCGTCTTGCTCAAAGTCGAGAGAGTGGCTTTGTCGAAGGTCTTTGGCCGTGCGTCTGTCTCGGGTTCCCATTTCCAAAAGTAGGTGGCCAAGCTTCCAAACTCATCCCTCAATTCGATGGCGCGTTTCGCGTTGTTGATCGTGGATTCAATCTTGCCCCGGTGGCGCACGATGCCAACATCCGCGAGGAGACGCTCAACGTCCTTCTTGCCAAAGCGGGCCACCATCTCGAAGTCAAATCCGTCGAAGCCTGCACGAAAGTTCTCCCGTTTTCGCAAAATGGTCAGCCAACTCAAGCCCGCCTGAAAGCCTTCGAGACAGATCTTTTCGAACAGTCGGTGGTCGTCCTTCACCGGCAAGCCCCATTCCATGTCATGGTAGTGGACATAGATGTCGGGTTCCGCGCCCCACCAGCAGCGGGTCACTCTGCGCTCGTCGGTGATCAATCCATCCTCGTTCATTCAGACCCGAGCTGATCACGTCTCCGTGCTCCATGCAACCACGGCAGCATCTGACTTGAATGCACTCGCCAGTGTAGCCCGCCAAGCAAATGGTGAGGAATCGGTGAGAGATTTTGGCGGAGTTCAAGGCGTGAGGAGGAAGCGAATTGAGGTTCGTGACCGACGAGCAACGCAGAAATCTGTCAAAAGATCCATCGTCCCTTTCACCAGCCGCGCAGCGGCAAGCGCCCCAACACCACACTCCATTCTTTGCCATCTGTACGGCGGACGATACTCGTGGTTCCTCTTCCCATGCTCCGCGGTCTGGCGATCACGCCTGCCAACGCCGTCAGAATTCTTGCATCCCGATCACTTCACGCGATTCTGTCCTGATTGCGACCATGAGCCTTTCGAAACCCGCCGCTGAAGAACGTGAACGCCAGCAACAGGAGGCTTGGATGGGTGATGCCGTCCTGGAACTCTATGTTCGCTCCTGGGTGCTGCGGAAGCGCGGGAAAGTGGACGCCGAGATGAAGACGCGCTTCACCTGCAACCAATTCCTCAACTGCTACGGGAACCCCACCAAGGTCGAAGCCAAGATCGGAGTCATCTATCAGCAGCAAGGCATGGAAGCCGCCTTCGAGTGGATCAGCCAGAACTTGGAGCCGATTTTCCTCAAGCAGGAAGCCGCGAGAAAGAAGCGGCCTTGAGGCCAGACATGGGGGTGGGATTGGCCGCCGGGCGAAGGCGGCTCGAGCTTCGGCGGTAGAAATCGACTCCGTGCTTGGTGCTACAGTCTCCGACGCTTCACATGGAGCTGGGCCATGGTGCGCTGGATCGTGGCGAGGGTCGCCGCAAGTTCTTCCTGCTGCTCGCCATCGTCCAACGTGCTGAGAACTTTTTGAGCACGTTCCAGAGCTTCTTCGACCGCCTTTTCATCGATCTCGTCGACGTTGATCGCCATGTCGGTCAGCACTCGGGCATGAGACCCGGTGATTTCCACCAAACCTTCACCCACCGCAAGTTGCTCCGTCTTGCCGGACTTCGTGTAGCGGAGCTCGCCGCATTGAAGGGTGGTCACGAGCGGGGCGTGATGCGGAAGGATGCCCAACTCTCCTTCGACCCCTGGAAGCACCACGGTTTCCACCTCATCGGAGAAGATGCGGGCTTCAGGAGTGACGATTTCGAGTTTGAGGGGCATGGCGAAAAGGGGGGAATGTCGAGTCCGGCAATCCGAGGTGATTGCTTAGCTGGCTTTTTCGACGGAGTCGATGCCACCCTTCATGTAGAAGTTGGCTTCGGGCACATCGTCGTGCTTGCCGTCGAGAATTTCGGCAAAACCCTTGATGGTGTCGCTCACCTTCACGTACTCACCTGGAGTTCCGGTGAAGATTTCCGCCACGGTGAATGGCTGGGAAAGGAAACGCTGGAGCTTCCGGGCGCGGAAGACGGTCAGTTTGTCTTCTTCGCTCAGTTCATCCATCCCAAGAATGGCGATGATGTCCTGAAGATCCTTGTAGCGCTGAAGCACACCCTGCACGCCACGAGCCACACGGTAATGCTCTTCACCCACGATGTCCGGCGCGAGCGCCTTCGACACGGAAGCGAGCGGGTCCACCGCGGGATAGATACCGAGTTCAGCAAGCGAACGCTCAAGCACAACCGTCGAGTCAAGGTGGGCAAAGGTGTTGGCGGGAGCAGGGTCGGTCAAGTCATCCGCAGGAACGTAAACGGCCTGGAAGGAAGTGATGGAACCACTCTTGGTGGAGGTGATCCGCTCCTGCATCATGCCCATTTCAGCGGCCAGCGTTGGCTGGTAACCCACCGCAGACGGCGTCCGGCCCAGAAGCGCGGACACTTCGGAACCGGCTTGGGAGAAACGGAACACGTTGTCGACGAAGAAGAGCACGTCCTGACCTTTTTCATCACGGAAATACTCCGCCATCGAAAGGGCGGAAAGAGCGACACGGAGACGAGCGCCCGGAGGCTCGTTCATCTGACCGTAAACCAGAGCTACCTTGGATCCGGGCTCGCTGATGTAACCACCCTGATCGTTCTTCACGATGTCGTGGCCGTTCTTCTTCACCTTGATGACGTCGGACTCGATCATTTCGTGGTAGAGGTCGTTCCCCTCACGAGTCCGCTCACCCACACCGGCGAAGACGGAGTAACCGCCGTGGCCTTTGGCGATGTTGTTGATCAGCTCCATGATGACCACCGTCTTGCCGACGCCCGCACCACCGAAGGCACCGACTTTACCACCCTTGGTGAAGGGGCAAATCAGGTCGATCACCTTGATCCCAGTTTCGAGAATTTGAGCGGACGGATCCTGATCCACCAGCGATGGCGCCGGACGATGGATCGAATAGCGCTTCGAAACGGCTGGAGGAGCCTGGTCATCGCAAGCGTCACCCGTGACGTTGAAAATGCGTCCGAGAACTTCTTCACCCACGGGAACCGTGATTGGCGAACCCGTGTCCGTCACGTCCATGCCGCGCTTGAGACCCTCGGTGGAGATCATCGAAACGGACCGAACCCATCCATCACCAAGGTGCTGCTGAACTTCGCAGGTGCAGCGGACGGGCTTGCCGCCTTGTTCAAAGTGGATCTCAAGGGCGTTGTAGATGGCCGGAAGCTCTCCAGAAGCGGAGAAATCCACGTCCACAACGGGACCGATGACTTGGACGATTTTGCCGATGTTGCTCATAGCGGGAGGGATAAGGGAAAGAGGGAAAAGAAAGAAGAAAGGTTACTCGATGGCCATTTTGGCGGTCGTGATTTCGAGGAGTTCGTTGGTGATGGCCGCTTGACGCAGCTTGTTGTACTCGAGCGTGAGATCCTTGATGAGTTGCTTCGCATTGTCCGTGGCGTTCTTCATGGCCACCATCCGGCTGGAGTGCTCGGACGCACGCGATTCCAAGACGATCTGGAACAGTGTGCCGTTGACGTATTGCGGGAGGATGGACTCAAAGACCGCCGCGGCGCTTGGTTCGAAAGTGTACTGGGGAACGTTTGTGTCGGTCTCCTCAACCTCATGCCCGTTGCCCATGCCCTCGAACTTCCGTTTGCCGCCCAGCGTCACGGGATTGACCGGCAGGATCTGCTCGATCGCAGGCTCCAAGGTCACCGTGTTGATGAAGTTGTTGAAGACCGCGTACACCTTCGCGTAGTCACCCGTGAGGAACTTCTCCTGAAGGAACTTCCCTGCCACGCGAACCTCATCAAACTTTGCGGGATCCTTGACCGGAAAATCCGCAATCACATTGCGTCGCAGACGTTTCATGGCCTGCGCGCCCTTGCGACCAATCGTCACGTAATCCGCATCGGCCGGAAGGTCGCTGCTGACCAACTTTTTGATCAAGTTGGTGTTCAAGCCGCCGCAAAGACCTTTGTCGGTCGTGACCAAGAGAACGAGTGTCTTTCCACCCTTCCCTTCCGAGAAATAGGGATGCATGTCCTCCTCCGCACTCTCTTTCAGAGCAACGAGGACTTGGTTCATGAGCTCAGCATAGGGACGACCGTGCGTGGCCTGATCCTGTGCCTTCTTCATCTTTGCAGCCGCGACGAGCTGCATGGCCTTGGTGATCTGGGCCGTGTTTTTGACCGATTTGATTCGGCGCCGAATGTCGCGGGTGCTTGGCATGACTTGAAATTGGAAATCTCAGATTTGAAATTGGCGGAGCCTACTTCCAGGAGCCCTTGAAGTCGGCGAGCGCGGACTTGAGGTCCTCTTCAACGTTGTCGAGCTTCTTCTCGTTGGCGAGCTTGTCGATGAGGTCGCTCTTGCGGTTGGTGAAGTATTCTTCCATCGCGGCTTGGCATTCCTTCACGCGATCCACGGCCACATCGTCGAAGTAACCTTTCTGCATGGCATAAAGAACGACGACCATGATCGGCAGGCTCTTGGGCTGATACTGCTGCTGCTTGAAAAGCTCCACGATGCGGCCACCGCGGTCGAGCTTGGCCTTGGTGCCCGCGTCAAGATCGGAACCGAACTGGGCAAACGCAGCGAGTTCACGGAACTGGGCGAGATCGAGCTTCGTTGTGCCGGACACTTTCTTGATCGCCTTTGTCTGCGCGGCGGAACCCACACGAGAGACAGAGAGACCCACAGAAATGGCGGGACGAATGCCCTGATAGAAAAGATCGGTTTCGAGGAAGATCTGACCGTCAGTGATCGAAATCACATTGGTCGGAATGTAGGCCGAAACGTCACCCGCCTGAGTCTCAATAATCGGCAGAGCGGTCATCGAGCCACCGCCGTAGTTTTCACTCACGCGGCAAGCACGCTCAAGCAGACGGGAGTGGAGGTAGAACACGTCGCCCGGATAGGCTTCACGACCGGAAGGACGCTTCAGAATCAGGGACACCTGACGATAGGCCACCGCCTGCTTGGAAAGGTCATCAAAAACAATCAGAACGTCCTCACCCTGATCCATGAACCACTCACCGATGGCGCAACCGGCATACGGAGCGAGGTATTGGTTCACCGCAGAGTCGGAGGCGGAGGCAGAAACGATGGTGGTGTATTCCATCGCACCGGCGTCTTCGAGAGTCTTCGCCACACGAGCAATGTTCGACTGCTTCTGGCCGATGGCGACATAGATGCAGTAGAGAGGTTTGTGGCCTTCCAGCTTACCCTGCTCAGCGGCTTTGTTCTGCTGGGCTTGAGAGATGATGGTGTCGACGGCGATGGTCGTCTTACCCGTAGAACGGTCACCAATGATCAACTCACGCTGACCGCGACCGATGGGGATCATCGCATCAATGGCCATGATCCCGGTCTGCACAGGAACGGACACGGACTTCCGGGCAATGATTCCAGGAGCGAGTTTTTCGACGGGATACTGGGTCTCCCCCTTGATCTCGCCCTTGCCATCGATGGCCTGACCCAGAGCATTCACCACACGACCGAGGAGGCTTTTGCCGACAGGGACGGAAAGCAGGCGACCCG
>CAXBNA010000106.1:0-19958 GCA_963976915.1 uncultured Verrucomicrobiales bacterium | reverse complement strand
AGAACAACCCACCGTCCTCATCGCTGCCGATATCATACACCGGCACGATGTTCGGATGCGCCAGTTTTCCCAGCACCAGCGCCTCACGTCGAAAACGCGCCGCCAGCTCCGGAGACTCGGCCTTTCCCGTCATCACCTTCACCGCGACCTCCCGCTCCAGCGCCTCCTGCTTCGCCAGATAGACCGCACCCATACCGCCCCGGGCAATCAACCGTTCCACCGCATGCCCCGGCAGCACTCCCAAGGCGCTTCCAGGAGATGCGGAAGGGCGCTGCGTCACCACCGTCGCCGCACTGGCCAGCGATTCCTGCTCATCGTGAGCACGAATCACATCGCCCACAAAGTCATCGATGGAATTGTTGTCGGCCATGGCTCGCAGGGTTCTTACCCGGTCCGACAACGATTGTCACACCTTTCCCTTTATCGAACGGCTTTCAATGTCCTTGCGAGCTGGCCTCCTGCGTGCTCCTTACCTCCTCATGAGCTCCACTTCTTCTTGGGATCGTTTCCAAAAATATTTCGTCCGCTACCCTGAACTCGGCTTCTCCATCGATGTGAGCCGGATGAACTTCGACGACGGGTTTCTCGCCTCGATGGACAGTGCCGCGATGAAGGCCATGGAGGACATGAAGGCCCTCGAAGCAGGAGCCATCGCCAATCCCGACGAGGACCGCATGGTCGGCCATTACTGGCTGCGCGACTCGTCACTGGCTCCCACGGCGGAAATGAAGGCGGAGATCGACGCGACGCTGAAGGCCACGCTCGACTTTGCTGCTGACGTTCATTCTGGAAAAATCACCTCGCCCTCTGGCAAACCGTTCACACGCGTTTTGATCATCGGGATCGGTGGCTCGGCCCTCGGCCCCCAGCTTGTGGCGGACTCCATCGCGCCCGTACCACCGAAAATGGCCATCGATTTCTTCGACAACACCGATCCCGACGGCATGGACCGCGTGCTCAAGCGCATTGAAGCGGAGCTCGACACCACGCTCGCCGTGGTCATCTCCAAGTCGGGCGGCACCAAGGAAACGCGCAATGGCATGCTCGAAGCGGAGACGGCCTTCAAGGCTGCCGGCCTCGACTTTTCCAAGCAAGCGGTGGCCGTGACCGGCGATGGCAGTCTCTTGGACAAGCACGCTCAATCCAACGGCTGGATCGCCCGGTTCCCCATGTGGGACTGGGTGGGTGGCCGGACCTCCGTCATGAGCGCTGTCGGCACGCTTCCCGCAGCACTGCAAGGCGTGGATGTCCCTCAGTTCCTCGCCGGAGCTGCCGCCATGGACGCCATCACTCGTTCCCGCGCCACTGCCGACAATGCCGCCATGCTGCTCGCCCTGATGTGGCATCACGCGGGCGGCGGACGCGGCGCCAAGGACATGGTTGTTCTTCCCTACAAGGATCGCCTGGTGCTTTTCAGCAAGTACCTCCAACAGCTCGTCATGGAGTCGCTCGGCAAAGAGCATGACCTTGACGGCAAGGTGGTGAATCAGGGCATCGCCGTCTACGGCAACAAAGGCTCCACCGACCAGCACGCTTACGTTCAACAGCTTCGAGATGGCGTGAACAATTTCTTCGCCACCTTCATCCAGGTGGGTCAGGACCGTGAAGGCCAGTCCACCGAGGTCGATCCGGGCTTTACTTCGGGCGATTACCTTCAGGGATTCCTTCGCGGCACCCGCAGCGCCCTGTCTCAGAGCAACCGGGAGTCGATCACCCTCTCCATCAGCGAGATCAATGCCTTCTCCCTCGGCATGATCGTCGCCCTCTTCGAGCGGGCCGTTGGCTTCTACGCCAGCCTTGTGAACATCAATGCCTACCACCAACCGGGCGTGGAAGCCGGGAAAAAGGCGGCGGGCACCTTCCTCGAAACCCTCGACGTCGTGGCCAAGCATCTCCCATCCGATGGCCCCGGCCTGACCGCAGAGGCCCTCGCAACGGCCCTCAATGCCGATGCCGAGGACGTTTTTCACATGCTGGCCCACCTCGCCGCCACCGGAAAAGCCAAGATCGCAAAGTTGGGCTCGGGACCGGCCGACGATTGCTTCATCTCTTCAAAGTGAATCCATGATTGCGTCAGGCTCCCGAACACTCTAAGAATGGCTTTGTCGCCATTCAGGGCCGACCTCCAGTTTCCATGGACGATCAGATCCCACTTCAGTACAAAATCGCGTGCATTGTTCTAACGGCCCTTTTCATTTGGGCCTTTAGCATCGCGCGCGAGCCTCGCGGGTGGCGCCGTCTCTATCAGTCCATGTTTTCCAAGGGCGACGATTTTTCCGTCAACAAGAACAAGGGCATCGATGAACTGCTGAAGCGTTATGGCATCATCATTGCGATGATCATTCTCGTCGCGGATGTGAGCTGCTTTGTTCTGGGAGTTTCCTATCCCCACCGGATGAAACGCCAGAACATGTCGAAAGAGGATCTCTTCCGCATGAACGAGATCCAGCGCATTCAGGGGAGTTCACCGTCCCGCGGCTCGACCTTGCCGCAGTAAACCTCCCCAATTGTTCGGGCCATGACTTCGTGGATTGCCCTCGTTGGTTGGCTCGTCTGCCTGGGAGCCGCTTGGCTCCTTTCTTCAAACAAGCGGCTCTTCCCCTGGCGCACGGTCGCCGCAGGTTGTGGCCTTCAGTTGGTCATCGCTTGGATCATCCTGCGCACGCCTGTTGGTGAGCGCTTTTTTGCCAGACTCGACTGGGCTTTTCAACGCCTGTTGAAGTTTGCCGACGAAGGAACGTCGATGGTCTTCGGCCCGCTCGCCAGCCCGTCCTTGTTGAGCGAAACTTGGGGACCACAAAACGGCTTTCTGTTCGCGGTCGGTGTCACGGGAACCATCGTTCTCGTCGCCTCTTTGTCCTCACTGCTCTACCACTACGGAATCCTTCAGGTGGCGGTCCGTGCCATGGCCTGGGTCATGCGCAGGTTGATGAATGTCAGCGGCAGTGAGAGCCTGGCCGCCGCCGCCAACATTTTCATGGGTCAAACCGAAGCCCCGATGGTGGTCAAACCCTACCTCGCGACAATGACGCGCAGCGAACTTCTCTCCCTGATGACGGGAGGAATGGCAACGATCGCGGGAGGCATGCTGGCCGCCTACGTCATGCTGGGTGTGCCAGCGGGCCATCTCCTCACGGCGTCGGTCATCAGTGCTCCGGCAGCGATCTTGATGGCCAAAATCGTTCTCCCGGAAGAGGAGACGAGCACCACTGAATCCAGCACGGCCGGGTCTCCCGAGATCGAGACGATCAACGGTCTGGATGCGCTTTGTCGGGGAGCCTCCGACGGCATGAAACTCGCCATCAACGTCATGGCCATGATCATTGCTTTCGTCGCCGTCGTCGCCCTCGCCAATGCTCTCCTTTCGGGCGCACTGGCATGGTTTGGCGCCGAGGAACCCAAACCTCTGCAAGCCGTCCTCGGCTGGATTCATGCGCCTCTGGTATGGCTCATGGGCGTCCCATGGAAGGACTGCGAACTCATCGGCACCCTCCTCGGAGAGCGTGTCGTGCTCAACGAATTCATCGGCTACCTTGGCCTCACTCAAGCCCGCGACCAGTTGGACGAACGGAGCTTCACCATCGCCACCTACGCCCTGTGCGGCTTCGCCAATTTCGCGAGCATCGCGATTCAAATTGGGGGCATCAGCGCCATCGCCCCTTCCCGGCGGGAGGATTTGGCGAGGCTTGGCCTCCGATCCATGATCGCCGGGCTGCTGGCCTGCTACAGCACCGCCTGCGTGGCGTCCCTGCTGATTCCATAGCGCCTCAAGATCGGGCGTCCATGGTCAGGTGTCCACCGCACTGCATGACCATGCACGGCTGATCCAATCGCTCGCAGGCGGTTTCAAACTCCTCGGGCGTCTCGGTGTTGAACCCAAACATCTCATAGTGGCACGGAACCACCATGCGAGCTCCACACGCTTTGGCCAAGGCCGCCGCCTCGGTGCCATTGAGGTTTCCGGCGACCCGACGCTCCGGTTTGTTCCCATTGATGGGAAGCAGCATGAGATCGCATTTCTCTCGCAGCAATTCCGGCACAAGACCTTCGTGCCACAGGGTGTCTCCACTATGGAACACCGTGAACGGACCACGCTTCACCACGAACCCGAGAAAGTGACAGCGGCCATAGTCGTCACGCCTCAACTCGTTGTGCTTCGCCGCAATGCCCCGCACCTTCCACTCATCGCCATGCCAATGCCCATCGTCAGTCACCCCCACTAGCGCAGCCCTCGCATCCCCCAAACGCTCTTTGGCAACATCCCGCACGGGAAAGGGCAAATAAAGTCTCAGTCCCCCGTTGGCATGGGCCAGCGGCCCCAGGGTCTCGCCATCCAGATGATCCGTGTGCACATGGCTCGCCGTCACCTCCCGCACGCCCACAAGTTTCCCAGGATCAATGCACCGGGCCGTCATCCGCACATGCGGCTTGTCGGTGGCGGCATACTTCGTCGTGAGCGAGTCCGACAGGTACGGGTCGAACAAAAAACAGGACCCACCCTGCTTCAAAAGGAAGCCGCTCTGCCCGAGCCACCACACATGCAGCGCCGAGTCCTGCTCTCCCCACTCAGCAATGTCTTGAAGCAATTCCTCGTCTTTTCGAATCGGCTCGATCATGCGTCAATCGACGGGAGTCCCCGAAGGTTCGCAACCTGAAATCGGCTTCCCAGTCTTGACGATTCGATCCACGGTCGTCAAAACCCCTTCATGTCCCCACCACTCACAGGCGATCAACGGGTCGATCTCGAACTCAAAATCGAAGACCAGATCGCCGAACTCGAAGCCACCCTTGAGGGAGGAAGTGACAATGCCGCCCCCGTGCAACTGGACACCGCGATCGGTCGCCTCACCCGTGCCGACGCCATGCTCAATCAGGAGATGGCCAAAGCCGCCCATCTGCGCATGGAGCAGCGCCTTGTGCTCCTGCACGAAGCCCGAAAACGGATGGAAGACGGGGGCTACGGCCGCTGCCTTCGCTGCGATCAGGACATCGACTTTGCCAGGTTGGATGCTCAGCCAGAAGCCACCCATTGCGCGCGCTGTGTGTGACACGCACGGCCTTCCCGTTGGGCTACACCTTGGTCAGTTGCCGTCGCAGGGAAATCTCCAGAGCCGTCAGTGAGATCACCAGAAACAGCAGGATCACCATGGTGTTGATCCAAAGGGTGTTGAACTCCGATCCCAAGTAGCGTTTCACCGTTCCAAAAAACACGTTCGGCTTCACCTTCCGCCGGTAATCGTCCTGCTCCATCTCGGCCTTGGTCACCAAATCCAAGACCTTGCGATTCACGTAGATTTCCTCCGCGCTGGTGGCGTCGCTACCCTCCAGGGATTCATCCAGAAGCTCCACCGACAAATCACCACTCTGCGCAGCACGTCGAATCCGTTCCAACTTCGCCTCCGCCCCGTTTGACGTCTCGGCATACAGGCCCGAAACGACTGCCAATGCGCGTTTGGAAAGATCCAGCTCCTCCTGCTGCTTGGGAGTCAACTCGATCTCCTTTGGCTGAGAGACCAATTCGCGAATCCGAGCCTCCAAGACATTTTGGCTGCTCGTCAGCGGATTCAATTTTGCCTGTGAAATCAGCATTGCTTCATAGGTCCACCGCAGCGGCATGAACTGGCAGATGAAGGGCACCTTCAGTTTGCTGGGCGCATCCAGCCCCTCTTCCTCGACACCCGCCTTTTTGAGCCAGCGCTCCACCGAGTAAACGAAGTCGAGGTTCTTGTTCATCTCCTCGTACTTGATCAAGGCACCACCCAAAATGATCTGCGGAATCAGGATCAACGGAATGGCATTGATGGCCGTCCGATTGTCGCTCACCAGGCTGGAGATCAAAAGCCCGATGGAAACCCCCGTGAGCGAGGTGAGGAACATCCACCACAGGTGCATGAAGAACATGCCCCGAATCTCCAGGATCCAATTCCCGATGAGTAGAAAGATAAAGCACTGAATCAGCGCGAAGGTCGCCAGTGAAACCAGCTTGCCGGCAATGTAGTAGAGCGTCCGCAAATTGTGGTTTCGCTCCCGGTTCAGTCCGTAGCGATCTCGAATGATCTCGTCGGCACTGTTTGTCAGTCCCAAAAACATTGCCACCACGAGACTCATGAAGAGGTATGTCGGCACGTGGAAAGCGGTGGCGAAGGTGTAGTTCTCTTCCTCAGAGTACTTGAGCACCGACGAAATCAGAAAGGCCAGCAACGGGCTTTCCAGAAGCGTCGTCAGGAGATTCGTTCGATTGCGGAGCTTGCTCAGGAACGACCGCTTCAGCATGGTCACGAAGAGAATGCTTTCCTCACGCAGGGTATGCTTCGGAGGCTGAGGCATCGCTCGCGACCGCGCCGTGCTGTGAGTATCTTCACGGGAACGTGCAATCGTCGCCGTCTGCGTGAACGAATCCGTGCCGACCATCGACTCCATCAAGAGATGGCTTTGAAAACGGTCCCTCCAAAAGTTGGGAGGAAACCGCCGTGCTGCGACGAGATGTCCGTCCGCGCTACGCTCTTGAATGATGTCGCCACTGATGTCTCGAAGCGGGGTCTCAAGGACGTCGAAGACAAAGTCCGGCGTCAGATTCTCCGGCATGACCGCCTCGCCCGGCTGGAGTCCCGTCTCCTCGTTGTAGGCCCGCCAAAAGTAGTCCAGCAATCCCTGGGCGGAGCCGAAGTAGGCCATCTTCCCGCCTTTGTCGAGAAGGAGTGCCTTGTCGAACATCTGCAACAGACGCAGGCTTGGCTGGTGGATCGAGGTGATGACGATCTTGTTCTTGGCAAGGGATCGAATGATTCCCAACACGTGCTCGGAATCCTTCGACGAGAGACCGGAAGTGGGCTCATCGAAAAGGTAGACGTCGGAGATGCCGATCATGTCCAATCCGGCGTTCAATCGCTTGCGCTCACCGCCACTGAGGAACTTCTGTTCTGCGGTACCCGCCAGGCGTTTTCTCAGATCGGCCAACCCGAGTTCCGAGAGCTTTGCCTCCACCCGCTTCCGCCGCTCCTCTTTCCGAAGGTGCGGACACCGGATGGCCACGGAGCAATCGAGATTCTCCTGCACCGTCAGCAGTGAGTCAAAAGCATCCTCCTGCGGAATGTAGGCGATGTAGGGAGTCAGGTTCCGCTGGTTGTGATAGAGCGGAAGCGAGTTCATCAACACCTCGCCACCACGGGGCTTCAGTTGTCCAGCGAGGACCCGGAGAAGCGTACTCTTGCCGCAACCGCTGGGCCCCATCACGCAAACCATCTCCCCGCGGCGCGCCAAAAAACTCACGCCATCAAGAGCCGTGCCCCGAGCATCAAAACGATGGGAAAGCTCCCGAGCTTCAAGCTGCCGGACAATGTTCCGTTCCTCCTCAATGATCCGGTCTGAAAAATGGCAACGCAGAAACTGGCCGTCCCCCAACGTAATGGTGTCCCCATCACTGAGAACCATTCGATCCCGAACCGGCACCGCACCCACATAAATGGGTCGACCGCTCCGCAAAACTTCCAGCGCCCCGGTCTTCTGGGCGTAGTTGCACTCGATGCGAAGCAAAATCTCACCCTCGGTATCCTCCGAGAGAAGAATGTCGCCTTCGTCCAGCAACTCGGGATTGTTCGAAACGAGGTAGGTGTTTCGGCTCCCCTCCAGACGGAACTGCCCGCCGAATTCCAGAGCGCAGCGCTGCAGGTCGCGGAGGGAGATCTCAATCTCACCCTTGGTGATGATGCTGTCCTCAATCGACGCCTCGACCTCCTTCCCCGACGTCAGGGCTTCTCCATTGATCGTCGCATTGGTACTCCGCAGCGCCTCGATCGTCACCCCCAGCCCGAACCCGACGCGCAGGTTGGTTCCCCTCATCCGCTGCGGGGCGATTTCTGCGTCGCCGTCCTCGGTGATCGTCAAATAAATCTGCGTCCCGGTGACCGTCTTCTTGGCATTGAAGTACGCAATGAGATCCTTGTAGTCGAGGGTGACGTCGTCCAAGACGACACGCTCTCCGGGGTACAATCTTGAGAATTCCCCTGGAGGCTGCGTCCGGCTTCGCACCAGAATGGGGCTGCTCCCCGTATTCTTGAGCAGTACCATGTTCTCAAACCGAAACGCCACCACGGAGCACTCCTTCGAAAGGCTCCTCAGCAGCACATCGCAAGGCTTCTCGGAACCAATGTGCAGCGTTTCCAGCGGTTGACCTGCCTTCTCCGGCGACCCGGCGCCCTCTCCCTCGTCACCGTCATTGTCACCGGCGTTGAGCTGATACACGATGTCGATCGCTTGGGCCGCAATGCCCAGATTCGTCATGAAAAGGTAGTATTCCACCATTTGCAGGCGGCTGGACTTGGAGCGGGAGATCAGCAGGTAGAGTTGGACACCGAGGAGCACTTTCTCAGCCTCCGTCAGAGTCTGACTCAGCTCCTGCGCTTGCTGCTCCAGATTCTGTGGCTTCTGCAAAGCCTCGAAATAGAGCTTCCGCATGTCCGAGTAAATCGCTGCGGAGTAGTCGTAGCGCAGGTAGCCGAGGCTCGACTCGATCTCATTCTCTTCAACGTCGCCATCCAGCTTGCTGAACCCGGCAAAAACCTCGATCAGCACCGGCAGCATCGACTTCGAAGCCGCAGGATCGGGCACCTGGCCAGTGATCCGATCCCACCAATGACTCGCGCGTTCCTTCGCCACTCGCACCACACTTCCGGCAGATTTGCCGGACTTGGACGAAAAGGGAGAACCTGCCTGACTCATGAATTTCGGGATGATGACGCAAGAACGATGCCCACGCCCGCGGCGACTATGAACAGTCCCCCGGCAAACTCAACCGCAAGCGCCAGCAAAGCCATCTTCACTCATCGAGCCCGCAACGAACGCTTCGCCCGACAGCGATCACTGCAATAGACCACCTCACCCCAGTTCCTCGCCCACTTCTTCCGCCAGGTGAACGCCCGCCCGCAGACAAGGCATGCCTTTTGCGGCAAACCCGCCTTCTTTCGCATTCGACTCATCGCCCCGTCCAATCCCGAGAGACCTCTTGCCAGAATGGAAAAAAGCCGCGACGCGCCTTGGGCAAGAGTCTCGCGTCTTCCACGCGACGAACCTCGATCCAGCGAATTCCCCTCGCGGCCAGTATCGACTCGATCCCTGGCAAGCGATCTCGGACAGGACCGACAAAGGGTGCCAGCGTGACAACACCATCCAGCTTCTCCGCCGCTGCCCATTCCACCATGGACACATTCAAAGCTGCCGTCGGCACGCTGAGCGCCTCGCAACCCCAGGCCTCTGCGGCTCGCGTCAATCCATCTGCCAAGGCAGTCTCGGTGTAGCAGCGTCGAAGTGCGGATTCATCGCCCGTTTCGTTCAAAAAGGCACGGACGGACACAAACGGCAAGCCTGCCAAAACCGAGGCTTCCGGCAGCAAATCCTCTTCGTGCAACCAAAGGCCCAGCCTCAGTCCCGTCACGTCCTCCGGAAGGTCCGTCGAGATTTCGGGCAACTCTTGGGGCGATAGGTCCAAATCCTCCGTGATCACACGGGCACGCACGACCTCGTCGGCAAGCTCCTCAAGTCCCGTCTCGTCGACCAGCCATTCCCTCGCGCAATAGCGTTCGAGATTGGATCGCCGGACCAGGTAGGTCTTCCCCTTCGTCTGAAGCCCTGCCACCCATCGCCAAGAGAGGGTGTTGCTCGCCGCATCGGCATCCAACAAATGCCGATGAAAAAAGTCCGCTCCCAGTTGCCAAGGCAGTCCCCGGACATGGATCCAAAAGCTGGCGAACCACATGCGGGCATGATTGTGGAGATAGCCCGTCTCCACCAACTCCCGGGCAAACCGGTCCATGATCGCGACCCCCGACCTGCCTTCCTCGACCCGCCTCGCTTCGGCCACCATGGATTTGGCCAGTGTCTCCCGCAGCCATGGCACCTCCTGCCGATATCGCGCCCACACCTGAGGCCGGAGTTCCAACCAGCCTTTCCAGTAGTCCCGCCAACGGATCTCCTGAATCAACTTCTCAACCGCACGCCATTCAAAGTCAGCCAGCAGATCCCGAATCAACTCATCCCCAAGCAGCAGCCGATGCCGAATGGAAGGGGAAAGCCGTGTCACGTGAGGGTGCCCCAAAACCACATGATTCCTCATGCGTCCGTAGTTTGGCACCTGAGACAGCCAGTTCTGCCAGGAGCGCAGGCTACTTTCACGCGTTGAAGGGAATTTACTGGCCGTCTCGGTCATCCTGTTCGACATACGCTTTGATCCGGCTTTCTGCCTCTTTTGACGTAAAAAACTCAGGTGCCGACTTTTTTGCAAAACCCCTCTAGAAGTGTATGCTCAAATGGCCCCCGGGCCGTAATACCCTCCACACATGTCTGAAGAACCCTCTGGTAGCCGCAACGACGGCCCCAACAAGCGCCCCTCTGAACCCTCTTTCAACTGGCGGGGATTTCTCCTTTTCGGTATGGTCGCCCTCCTCGTAGGCTCTGCCTTGGTCGCCAACGGAACCGCAGGCCGGTCCCTTCAAATCGATTACAAGGAGTTCAAAGAGAAGGTCGAAGCCGGCAAGATCGATCCGAATGAGAAGCTCGAGCTTATCGAACAGGACTCCACAAACGAGAAGATCATCCGCGGATACTATGTTCCGGATCAATCTACCGCCACTCAGCCATCCATCCCGCCAGATGGGCGCGGAGAGACTGCCAACACGGGATCTCAATCCGTCCGGTTCGACGTGCCGATCAACATCGATTACCAGAAGGAGGAACTGAAACAGATTCTCGACGCTCAGAATCTGGTCCTCATTCCGAAGCACGAGAATTCGCTGATGAGCTCGATGCTCATCCCCCTCATCCCTCTCGTTCTCGTTCTGGGACTGATTTACTTCCTGGTCCGCCAGCAGGTGAAAAATGCTGGCCGCGGGGCGCTCAGCTTCGGCAAGAGCAAAGCCAAACTTCTCTCCCAGGATCGCAACAAGGTGACCTTCAAAGACGTCGCCGGTGTCGAAGAGGCCAAGGAAGAGGTTCAGGAGCTCGTCGAGTTTCTCAAGGATCCCAAGAAGTTCCAGCGCCTCGGCGGCAAGATCCCCAAGGGCGTCCTCATGGTCGGTTCACCCGGAACTGGCAAGACCCTTCTCGCCAAGGCCATCGCCGGTGAGGCCGATGTCCCCTTCTTCAGCATCAGCGGATCGGACTTCGTGGAAATGTTCGTCGGCGTCGGTGCCAGCCGAGTGCGCGACATGTTTGAGCAGGGCAAAAAGAACGCCCCCTGCCTGATCTTCATCGATGAAATCGACGCCGTCGGTCGCCACCGCGGGCACGGTCTCGGGGGTGGTCACGACGAGCGGGAGCAGACGCTGAACGCCCTTCTCGTAGAGATGGATGGTTTTGACACTCAGGAAGGCATCATCATCATCGCCGCCACCAACCGTCCCGACGTTTTGGATCCCGCGCTTCTGCGTCCAGGTCGTTTTGACCGCCAAGTGACCGTCTCCCTCCCCGATGTGAAGGGCCGCGAGGAAATCCTTCGCGTCCACGCCAAGAAGGTGAAGCTCTCTGAGAATGCCGACCTTTCCAAGGTAGCCCGGGGCACTCCTGGTTTTTCCGGGGCCGAGCTCGCCAACGTGATCAATGAAGCGGCCCTTCTCGCGGCGCGGAAGAACCTCAAGTCCATCGGCACTCCAGAACTCGAAGAAGCTCGCGACAAAGTCCGCTGGGGCCGAGAACGCCGGAGCCTTGCTCTCAGCGAGAAGGAGAAGGAGAACACCGCCTATCACGAAGCCGGCCACGCCATCCTCATCGAGGTGCTCGAACACACCGAACCCCTTCACAAGGTCACCATCATTCCCCGCGGCCCCTCACTCGGTTCCACCATGTGGCTGCCTGAAGAGGACAAGTTCACCCTGCGTCGCAAAGAAATCCTCGACGACCTCATCGTGGCCATGGGTGGCCGAGTTGCCGAAGAGATCAAGTTTGGCGACGTCACCAATGGTGCCATGGGCGACATTCGCCAAGCCACCAACCTCGCCCGCAAGATGGTTTGTGCTTGGGGCATGAGCCAGAAGATGGGCATGGTTGAGTACGGCGAAGCCGAGGGCGAGGTCTTCCTGGCCCGCGACATCTCTCGTTCACGCAACTACTCCGAAGCCACAGCCGAGCAGATCGACTCCGAAGTGAAGCGCCTCATCGACGAGGCCTATCAGGCCGCCTCCGATCTCCTGACAAAGTATCGCGACAAACTCGACGCCATTGCGCTGGCCCTTCTTGAGTACGAGACCCTCGACGGCCCTCAGATCAAGGACATCATGGAGCACGGCCACATGCTCAACCCACCCAAGCGCCCCGATCCTCCGGCTCAGCCGCCTCCAGTGCCGACGCAGGCGGAGACCAAACCCGCCAAGCAAGAGGACGAAGATCCCGGCGATCTCCCCGGCGACCTCGCAGGCGTCCCCGCTTGATCCAAAGGCCCATCACCATCCCACAAAAAGCCCCGGCCCAAGAAAGCCGGGGTTTTTTCGTGTCACGTTCCTTCCCGCTGCCTGTTCAACTGGGCGGCACATACCGGACGATGTTCCGGTGATACACTTCGCACTCCTTCTTGTGCAGCCAGATGCTGAACCAGAACAGCGCGGCCGAACCCACCACCGTCATCAAGACGAAGGACTTTCCGCCACTTTTGTGGCCCACAAGCACCGCCAGACCGCTGACTCCGGCCATCAGGTAAAAAAGCCAGGCCGTGTTGGCTCGACGAGCCGTCTGATCTTGGATCAACACATGGTACGCCGGATCCCGTGTCGCCAAAATCCGGGGTGTGGCCTTCTCCCGCAGATCCACATAGGGCCACACGCTCGCGCACGAGGCACAGATCACCACCAGTGCCAGCAAGCGGCACTTCCGTTCCCCCGCCACCATCGCCACCACCAGAAACGTCAGCCCAAACGCCAACCCGTAAAGAGGCACCGATTCCAGAAGCAAATGCGCATACTCCGGATCACGGACACTCGTCCAAAGGGTTGTCAGTTCTTGCCACATCAAGTCTCTCAGAAAAATCCAGTCAATCCTGTCTTCCCCAAGACCTCAAGTCTGCTGTCTGAAGTCTTCCAGTCTGCCGTCGCCCCTAAAACAACTCCGACTGCCCCGTGTTCTTCGGCGTCAGCCCCAGCTTCTGGTAGGCAGCCGGCATCGCCACGCGCCCCCGTGATGTTCGCTTCACGTAGCCCTGCATCACCAGATACGGCTCGTGCACGTCCTCCAGCGTCGAAGCATCCTCGCCCACCGCCACCGCCACCGAGTTCAGACCCACGGGGCCACCATCAAACTTGTGGATGATCGCTTCCAGCACGCGGGTGTCCATTTCATCCAGGCCATCCTCGTCAATGTCGCGCATCGTCAGCGCCTTGTTCGCCACCTCCTCCGTCACCACGTTGTGCGCCTTCACCTGCGCAAAGTCCCGCACCCAGCGCAGCAGGTGATTCGCCACACGCGGCGTCCCACGGGACCTCCGGGCGATCTCATGCGCGCCACCCGCCTCCATTCCTACCCGCATCAGCTTGGCGGATCGCATCAGGATGTGTTGAAGTTCTTCCACGGTGTAGTAGTCCAGCCGATTCGGAATGCCAAAGCGCGACCGCATCGGTGCCGTTAGCATCCCGGAGCGCGTGGTGGCTCCCACCAAGGTGAACGGCGGCAACTCCAGCCGAATCGACCGCGCCTTCGGTCCTTGATCGATGATGATGTCCAGCCGGAAATCCTCGATCGCCGGATACAAGTACTCCTCCACCGTCGCTTGCAGCCGATGGATCTCGTCGATGAAAAGGATGTCCCGCTCCTGAAGGTTCGTCAGGATACCCGCGAGGTCACCCGCCCGCTCGATCTGCGGCCCGCTCGTGCTGTGAAGCTGTGATCCGACCGCACTCGCGATCAAATGCGCCAAAGTCGTCTTTCCCAAGCCCGGAGGCCCACACAGCAGCACATGGTCCAGCGGCTCCCCGCGCATCTTCGCCGCCTCCACCATCACCAAGAGCTGCTCCTTCACCTTCGTCTGTCCATGGAACTCCGAAAAGTCCCCCGGCCGCAGGGCCAGATCAAACGGCGAGTCAGGTTCGTTCAGCGCAGGATTCACACCCCCAATAGGAGCGCAGACACACCTCTCCGCAATGAATTACCGCCCCGGCCCACGTCATCCAAGCCTCGCGAGGGGATTCCCAACGGCACCCAACCTCAATCCCCACCTCCACCACAACCGCCCCCTCCGCAGCCACTAGACCCGCATCCACTCGATCCACAGCCGCTGCCTCCGTCATGATCCGAAGAGCACCCGGTGCCACAGCCAAAGAAATAGCCACAGCCGCTGCCATCATCTCGCCGCTTTCTCCCTCGCCCACCTCGTCTAGGACCACCGCCGCCACCACTGATCAGCCAAATCACAAACACCACAATCAGCCCAACGACACCGATCACGATGAAATTGGACCCGTCACCCTCATCGCAACCCACAAGGATTGAAGCCAGCAGCAACACCGACGCCACAGTCTTCACCATCTGCTTTGGCAGTACCCAGGCCGTTCCCAGATCCACCCGCTTGAACGACTGTTTGCGAAACCGCGCCGCCACCGACGGCCACACATCTTCAGGAGGCATCTCCCCAAAGTGAATCTGGTACGACTCCAGCGTCCGCTCATACCAGTCCCGAAACTTCTCACCTTCCTTCGCGCCACCCTTCGTCGGCCCATGGTGAATCTTCCGGCCCAACACCACGTCGCATAGTTCCTCCCAATACGACCTCGTGTAGCACAGGTGCAGATGCCACGCCTGATCCACCTCGTCGGATGGCGTCACCGGATGCCCCGCCTCCATGCACAGATAAAGAAACCGCCGATACTCATCCACCACCCGCTGCGCAAAGTCACGCGACCAACCATTCTCCCGAGCCAGCCGTTCTGAGAAACAAAACGCCACACCCGCCTCGTCAAAATCGAACGCCCGCAGTCTTTCCCATAGCTCTGAATTCATGGAACGAGAGCCTACCGATTCCCGCCCACTCCACGCAAGCCCTAACCTCGAACGCACCCGATCCCAGCGAATGCCATTCCCCTCTCCCCCTGAGGAGAGGGCCAGGGTGAGGAGGACCGCCCAAAGGCTCTGGACAAATCTCCACACTCGACGTCGACAGGCTTTTTGATAGAACCAGACCATGAAGACCACGCATCTGACCGCCGCCCTGCTTGCCACTCTCGCAGGCCATATCGTCTCGGGAGCCGAACTGCCAAACCTGCCCGGCACCACTCCGCTTGAACCTCACGGGGATTTCAGCGCGGAAATGGTCGCGGGCATCGACCGGCTGGCGATGAAGGAAATCGAGGCTGCCGTCACTAATCCACGCTCCACAAAAATGGGACTCTCTGAGTGGCGTTCGAAATATCGAATGCTACTGGGTGTCGCAGACTTGAAACCCAACTCCATCACCTTGAGTGAAGCTCCAAGTCGGGTCTCGGTGGATGATTCATTTCGGATGTCAGGGCAAGTACGATGGACAGTGTTGGAGAACTTGGATTGGGACGGGCTCTTAATTGGAGGACCTTCGAAAGGCCATCCCCACTCTGCCAATCTCATTCTCATCCCAGACGCCGACGTCACTCCCGAACAGGTTCTTGCGCATGTTGCCGGGTTCCCAGACTCTCCGTACTTGGAGATGAGTGGTTGCAGAGTTTTGGTTCCCACGCTGCTCAATCGCTCCAACGATGTCTCTGGTTACCCACCCATTGGCAAGGCAACCAACGTCACTCATCGCGAGTGGATCTTCCGCCAGGCATTCGAACTGGGACGACACCCGCTTGGCTATGAGGTGCAGGCGGTTCTCGCAGCCATTGACTGGTTCAGCGAACAGCATCCTGAACTACCAATTTACGTCGCCGGATTTGGCGAGGGTGGACGCGTGGCACTAGCGGCAGCAGCACTCGATGACCGGGTTTCGAAAACAATGGTGTCAGGTGCTTTCACACCGAGATCGACTGCGTGGAAGGAACCTCTGGACCGCACTTTCTTCAATTTGCTCAGCGGCTTTGATGATGCCGAGGTGGCGGCACGCATCGCTCCCAGATACCTCTGGATTGCGCAGGCTGGCACTCCGATCTTCAAAGGCGCGCCAGAAGCAAAACCAGGACAACGCTCCGCTGCTGCGCCGGGCGAGCTTGCTGTGATTCCATTCGAGACGGTTGAAGCCGAGGCACAACGCGCAAGGACCTTGGCTGGCGAAAGAGGTTGGCTCACGGTTCTGCCTGCCGATGTGGTCGCCGCGGAAGCGCTGTCCCGATTTATTGGAAACTCAAACATCCGGGAGACTCACCGCAACAAACCTCCAAAACCACTCTCCACCGAATACACGAACTTCGCCACCGAACGCCAAGCCCGCCTCGTCCACGCGGTTCAGGACTTCACCCAGAAACAAATCGTCACCACCGAGCGCGAACGTGACGAGACGTTCTGGAAGCCGCTCAAGGGCATGGATCTCCCTGCCTTCGAGAAGCGCATGGCCACTGAGCGCGAGCGATTCGGGAACGACGTCATCGGCCGCCTTCCCGATCCGGACGTCCCCATGAATCCGCGCAGCCGCCTCGTGCGCGAAACCGAAACCGTCGCCATCTACGAGGTCGTGCTTGATGTCTGGGACGGCGTCATTGCCTGGGGTTGGCTGGCTTTGCCGAAGGACCTCGATCAATCCAAACCCAACCCCGTTGTCGTCTGCCAGCACGGACTCGAAGGCCTGCCCGAGCAATGCTTTGAAACCGATGAGACCACCAAGGCTTGGCGGGCCTACAAGGCCTTCGCCCTTCGGCTCGCCGAGGAGGGCTTTGTCACCTTCGCTCCACACAATCCCTATCGGGGCGGCGACGCCTTCCGTGTTCTTCAGCGAAAGTTCAACCTCACTGGCCGCACCCTCTTCTCCCCCATCATCGGTCAGCACCAGCGCATCCTCGAATGGCTCAAAACGCAGCCCTTCGTCGATCCCGAGCGCATCGCCTTCTACGGCCTCAGCTACGGCGGCAAGTCCGCCATGCGCATCCCCGCCATTCTCACCGACTACTGCCTCTCCATCTGCTCGGGCGACTTCAACGAGTGGGTCCGCAAGTGCGTCAGTCTCGACATGCCAATGAGCTACCTCTACACCCACGAGTATGAAATTTGGGAGTGGGACCTCGGCCGAACGTTCAACTACGCCGAGATGGCCGCCCTCATCGCCCCGCGCCCCTTCATGGTCGAGCGGGGCCACGATGACGGCGTCGGGCTCGACGAATGGGTCAACTACGAATACGCCAAGGTCCGACGCCTCTACAACAAACTCGGCATCGGCGACCGCACCACCATCGAGCACTTCGACGGCCCCCACACCATCCACGGCGTCGGCACGTTTGAATTTCTTCACCACCACCTCACCACGCCGAAGGCCCTCGAAAGATAGAACGACGTGCCCCCAAAGAACGCTCACCCAAAGGCCCAGCGTCAACCACTCTGTCCCAAGAACCCAACCACCCCCCTCACCCGACGTGCCGGACCAAGGACAGTTCCTCCAAACCATCTCCATTTTTTATCGACACACCCGATCCTTTCCGGCGAAATACCCGCATGCATCACCTTCGCGTCCATCTCTCTCTGCCCGCTCTCCTTCTCACACTTCTCACAGCATCCATCTCCGCCCAAACCAAGCCCGCGACCCCAGCGGCTCCTGAGCTGGAGTGGCACGACGTTTCCGAGTGGGATGTGGAAGGCCGGGCCTGGCCGGACGAAGAGCGCCTCCGCTTCTACGACCGCCTCCCCGCCGCCGCAGAAAAGACCGTCCGCAAGGAAGTTTGGAACCTTAGCCGCGACAGCGCGGGGATGATGGCCCGGTTCGAGACCGACGCCGAGGAGATCTGGGTCCACTACGAGCTCCACGACGAGGGCATCGCCATGCCCCACATGCCTGCCACCGGTGTCAGCGGCGTGGATCTCTACGCTCGCGATGAGAATGGAAAATGGCGGTGGGTACAGGTCTCCAAACCCAGCTCCAAAGTGGTCAAGGCATCGCTCATCAAGGACCTCACCCCGGGCTTTCGCGAATACGCCGCCTACCTGCCTCTCTACAATGGCGTGGAGTATTTGAAAATCGGTGTCGCCAAAGGAGCAAAGTTCAAAGGCCTCCCGCCCCGCTCGGAAAAGCCCATCGTCTTCTACGGCACCTCCATCACCCATGGAGCCTGCGCCTCCCGCCCCGGCATGGTCCACACCGCCATCCTCGGCCGCCGATTTGACCATCCCGTCGTCAACCTGGGCTTCTCCGGCAATGGACGGCTCGAACCTGAGGTCGGCGAGTTTGTCAAACGCATTGATGCCGCCGTCTTCGTCCTCGATTGCCTGCCCAACCTCAAGGCCGATCAAGTCCGCGAGCGCGCCATCCCCCTCGTCACGCAATTGCGCGAGGCGCACCCGGTCACGCCCATCGTCCTGGTTGAGGACCGTCGCAACACGAACTCATGGATCACGCCAGCGAGGAAAGCCCACCATGACGCCAACCACGCCGCCCTCCGTGAAGCCTTTGACAAACTCCAAGCCGACGGCGTTCCCAATCTCCACTACATTCCCGGAGATGACCTGCTCGGCGACGACGGAGACGGTGCCACCGACGGCTCCCACCCCAACGACCTTGGCTTCATGCGCCAGTCCGACGCCTTCGAGCCCATCCTCCGCAAAGCGTTGGGCCAATAGCAACGAGGGATGGGTTCCAATCGTCCCGGCTACTCCGCCTTCAAGGCCGCCTGAATCACCGCCGCGACTTTGTCCCCGAGATACACCGATCCTTCGGGAAGAAAGTGCACATCCTGCGGCTTTTGGAACTCACCGACCTTCGGGAGAGCGGTCGCATAGAGATCATTCACGGCCACGCCTTCTTCCTGCATCACCTTCGCCGCAATGTCATTGTAGGCCTGCTCGTGACCAAATCGGCGCTCGGGCTTGAGTTTTCCCTCGGGCACCGGTGTCGTGGACGCCCAAATCAACCTCGCACCCGTCTGCTTCATCCGTGCAACGAGTTTCCTGAGATTGGCCTCATACTCCGGCGGCTCCACCTGACGCTTTCCATCGTCCATGTACCGAAGATCGTGCAGGCCCCAATTGAAATGGATCACGTCCCACTTTCCATCCCCCAGCCATTTGTCGATCTTATCAATTCCCCGCGACGTCGGACCGCCGTTTTCCATGATCCGATGCACATTGGCCGCCCCCGCCAGCTTCTCCCGCACCGTCACCGTGTAGCCCATCGAGATCGAATCACCGATGATCAACACACGGGGCAGCTTTGGATCATCCACCACAGGCACCAGCGAGGGATGAGACGGCTTCGACGTTTGGGCCGCCGCGAACACCGCACCGACAAGAAGGAGGGAAAGAATGAGCTTCATGAGCCAAATCGAACGTTTGCCACCCACGCGCTCTTTCCGAGGGATCATGGCTGGCACGCTCTTTGAGAGAGATGTCGAGGTCGGACCACTCCCCAAGAATCCCCCTCTACTTCCGAGCTGAATGGACTCAACGGCGGTTCCGCCGTGCCACAATTGATGTTTCATTCTTCATTCAGCATTCCCAAGGCCGCACCTCAGACGTAGACCTTTTCCACCCATGTCCATCGCCACACGCAAAGGGGACCAGGGAGAAACTGACCTTCTCTTTGGCGCCCGCTGTTCCAAGTCCCATCCTCGAATCCATGCTCTCGGAGCCGTGGATGAACTGAATGCCTCACTGGGCCCGCTCCGCATCGCGGCTCAGAGAGCCGAGACGAAGGAGATCGTTGCTCAGGTGCAGAAGTGGCTCATCGGACTGATGGGCGAGCTAGCCACTCCTCCGGGGCAAGAGGACCGCTACCATGAAACGCACTCCCAAGGTGTGGACGAAGCCCAAGTCAACTGGCTGGATACGTGGGTGGCCAAGCTTGAGGGCATGGGTGCCATGGAGTTCAAGGGCTGGGCCCT
>CAXBNA010000105.1:0-20693 GCA_963976915.1 uncultured Verrucomicrobiales bacterium | reverse complement strand
TGGTGCTCATGTTGCGGAAACGCAAGTTCAGGTCCGGGAGGGCGCTTTGGAGCAGCGTCTCCATCCAGCCGTCGTGCTGCATGCGATCCGGCAGACCATTGCCGAGAATGGCCACGACATCGCCTTTGTTGAACGCGAAGGGCATCGGGTCCTTGTAGTCGGCAGGCACATCGGCCAGCGGCGGCTCCGGCGGGCTCGAAGGACCGGAGCGTCCGCCCGCTGACTTCACGATCGGTTTACCCGGCTTGCCGTCAAAGGTCAGGTAGGTCAGCGTGCCGCCGTTCTTCACGTCGATGGTCATGGATTCTCCACCCGCGACGTTCTTGACCTCAAAAACTGGTTTGCGGTCTTCATTGAGCAATTGGAGCGTGAAGTCACCCAAACGATCCGAGAAACCCTGACGGCTCCACAGACCGATCGTGTCCACGGCATGGCTGGCCCCCAGATCGACCTCCCACCACGGATTCGGCTTGTTCTCCAGCGTGTGTGTCTGCCCGCCCTTGCCCCAGTCCTCGCTCTTGTTTCCATCCAAGGCACGCTCAGGACCACCGCCGTGCCCGGTTGTGGATTGGGAGGCCTTGCCACCCTTGGCCACGTTCTTACCGCCGCTCATCACTTCGATCTCCGCGATCTGCAGGCATTTCTTGTCGCCCGGAATCTCGATGCGCACATAGCGGGCGGGTTTGCCGGTGGTCACTGCGGCTTGCTGCTTCGCTGGCTTCTTTTTCTTCGGCTCAGCCTTCTTCTCTACCTTTTTGGCTTTCGGTGCCGGCTTGTTCGGATTGTTGTGCGCGGGGATCGGACTTTCCCAACCTGCGTATTGCGCAGGCTTGATGCCTGCAGCGTGCGTTTGATTGCCAAAGGTGTTTGGCTTGAAGGGACCGACAAATGAAACCTCCAGGTTGGGCTGGATGGAATCCTCGAGACCGACGGCCCAGAAGCAGGCGTTCACGAGCATGCGGCGATAGCCTTCGTTGGTGATGTCCTCCGGCGTGCCATAGAGCGAGGTGAAGACGCGGCCTTCTTTGCCGGAGGCAGATTTGTAGCTGCGCGTCCACTCAGAAGCCTGCGGAGGCTTCGTTTCATCCGGGGACGAATCGGGCGTCATGCCGTTGAGTGGCTGCGCCACGGTCAGAATCTCGCCATCGGTCGGCGTGCCGACGTAACCGCCCGCCTGCACCCAGACGTCCTTCACACCGCGCAGGATCGGATGGTTTGCCTTGTCGGGCACGATGGTGATGCGGGTGCTCTGGACGTGGTTCTTGCCGTAGTGACCCACCCAGGTCTGACCCAGCACCTGATGGCCGAAACCGAGCTCGTAGTCCTCGCCCTTGTAGTTGTAGGAGTACTTGGGAAAGGCGCCGCCTTCGTCAATCTTGAAGCCGTGCGTCGAAGTGCGCAGTCCGATGACCGGACCACCGCGATTGAGGTAGGCATCGAAGTGCTTCATCTGCTCCTCAGGAAAAGCCTGGAAGCGCAGGAACACGACGGCCAAGTCTGCGGTGTCGAGCGCCTCCATGCCTGGCATGTTCGAGTTCCCCGCCACGATCTCACCCGTGTCCGGGTCGATGTTGAACAGCACCGTGCACTTGAAGCCGTGATGCTTGGCGAGGATGCGCGCCAGCGCTGGCAGCGTTTCCTCGGAGCGGTATTCATGGTCCCCTGCGAGGAAGACGATGTGCTTGCCCTTTCCGGGACCATCGCTGCCTTCAAAGACAAGCGGTGCGGCGGTGACAAAACTCGCCAACGAAAGGAAAGCGAGCAGGAGGGTGGTTGGCTTGGTCATAGGAAGTCAAAGAAAACGGGACTGATTGGGTTTTGTATCCCACGCGGGGGCACAAAACCGGACAAAAGATGCTATTGGTGAGAATCGATCCCGCTTTGCGGACAAGAAGGACTCAACGCAGGTTCACTACTTGCCCTTCTTTTTTGGCGCAGGGGCTTTGTATTCAAACTCGGTCTTCCCGCCGTCGTTCGACTGGTCGGCACCCGGAGTGGAGCGACCGCGCTTCACATAGTTGGCCATCAACTCGGTAAGCTCTTCGGCTTCTTTCGGATGACTGGCGATGACGTTGGTTTGTTCGGAGTGGTCGGCGGAGAGATCGAAGAGTTGGTTTTCGGGGAGACCGCTCAAATCCAAACGCCCGGGGCGGGGATCGCTCCAGCCGCCGGAGCCGGGACAAAAGGCGAGTTTCCAGCTCCCTTTTCGAATGGCGAAGGAACCGTTGATTGAGTGATGCACGACCGCTTCACGAACGGGTCCGGTGGCGGTGCCCTTCAAGATTGGAAGCAGGCTCACGGAATCTTCGGCCTCATTGTCCGCCACTTCGGTGCCAACGATGTCCGCGCAGGTGGCGAACAGGTCGACCAGGCAAACCGGGTCGGCCGACGTGCTTCCCGGTTTCACGGTGCCGTCCCAGCGAGCGACGAAGGGCACACGATGCCCGCCCTCGTAGATGTCCGCCTTGTGACCGCGGTAGGTGATGCTGGGGTAGTGCTTGCCCATGTCGTTCGACACACCGTCCGCCATCGTGAACTGAAGTTGGTCGTCGGTGATGCCGCGTTCGGCGGCGGGACTGCAACCGTTGTCGGCGGTGACGATGATGAGCGTGTTGTCGGCGATCCCGGCGGCTTCGACGGCCTTCACCACCTCACCCACAGCCCAGTCGGTCTCCATGACGAAGTCGCCATACGGACCCAGGGTGCTCTTCCCCTGAAAAGCCTTCGACGGGGAGATCGGTGTGTGCGGGCTGTTGAGCGGCATGTAGAGGAAGAACGGCTGCTTCGTGGCGGCGCGCTCGGTGACGTAGGCCGCCGCCTTCTGCGCCAACGTAGGAAGCACGTCGTAGTCCTCGAAGTCGGCGTGCGCGGGTCCGGGGCGGAAGAAGGCCTTGATGGTGGTGCACTCTCCCACAAAGCGATCATTCTCGATCCAGATGTAAGGCGGCATGTCGAGCGAGGCGCTGAAGCCCCAGTAGTAGTCGAAGCCGACCGCAGTGGGGCCGTTCTGAATCACGCCCTTCCAGTCAACGTTGCACTTCGTGGCCAGTTCTTCAGGCGTTTTGGCCGTGCACTTGGCGGGCTCTCCGTCTGTGGTGGGGAAACGCATGCCGAGATGCCATTTGCCGACCGCGCCGGTGTGGTAGCCGGCTTTCTTCAACATGGAGGCGACGGTTTCGCGGCCGGACTGGATCAAGGGTTGGCTGAAGCCGTTGAGGACGCCACTCTTCAGCTCGCTGCGCCAGTTGTAGCGTCCCGTCAGCACGCCGTAGCGTGTCGGTGTGCAGACCGACGAAGAGCTGTGGGCGTCATTGAAGGCCATGCCCTTGGCTGCCAGTTGGTCCATGTTCGGCGTGTCGATCTTGCAACGATCGCCGCCGTAGAACTTGATGTCCCCCATGCCCCAGTCGTCAGCGAGAATGAAGATGACGTTGGGCGATGACGTCTCCGCGTGGAGACTCGACGATGACGCGAAGCCAGACAAAAAGAACAGGGCCAGCGCTGTGTTAAAAAGGGTAGATCGGATCATGGGAATAGAGAAACGGGATAGAATGGTCATTGTATCCCGCTAAAGGTTGGAAAACCGGACAACCTAATTGTCCGAGACGAACGCAAGACCTCACCACCAACCCGAAGAGGAACGCAGAATTCAGCGCAAGACACCGACGGCGGATTCGTTTCAACCATTCTATGAATCAACGACTCCTCGCCTTTGTCGCCCTCCTCGCCTCCGCCACTGCAATTCATGCGGAAGACGGTTTTGTGCCCCTCTTCAACGGCACCTCCCTTGATGGATGGGAGCAGCACAGTGGGACCGCCGAATATCGGGTGGAAAACGGAGCAGTCGTCGGCAAGACGGTGCCAAATACGGGCAACTCGTTCCTTTGCACAGCCAAGAAGTATGGCGATTTCATTCTCGAACTGGAGTTCAAGGTCGATCCCTCGATGAATTCGGGCGTCCAGTTTCGCAGCAACTACTACACCGAGGAAACCGAGGTCGAGATCAATGGGAAAAAGAAGAAGTTCCCGGCGGATCGCGTCCACGGCTACCAGTTTGAGATCGACCCAAGCCCCCGCGCCTACACCGGCGGCGTGTATGACGAAGGCCGCCGTGGCTGGTTGTTTGATCTGAAGGAGAACGAAGCTGCCCGCAACGCCTTCAAGCAAGGCGAGTGGAACAAGGCCCGCATCGAGTGCCGGGGCAACAGCATCAAGACCTTCATCAATGGCGTGCCAGCCGCCGACTTCACCGACGACCTGACCGCCGAGGGGGTGATCGCCCTGCAAGTCCACGGCATCGGCAAGAAGACCGAAGCCGTTGGCAAGGAAGTGATGTGGAAGAATATTCGCATCAAGGAACTGAAGTAAGGCGCTGTTTCCCCTGCCCCATTTGTTTGCCATGCCCCGATTTCGAACTTTCGTCCTCGGGGCACTGCTTCCCTGGGGTTTTGCCTCGGCAGAGACCGAGATTCTCTGGACCCAGTATGGCCTTGCGAACGGCTCCCTAAAGCTGTCCGCCCACACCGATGCCGACCCGCTCGACCCGACGGACGCCACGGCGACGCTGTGGCTGAAATCAGGCGACGAATGGCAACGAACCTCCGAGGTGAAGGTGGAACCGCTCACATCGATGGCGGCGTTTCGGATCGACCACTGGGACAACAGGAAGTCCTGCGACTACCGCGTCACCTGCGATGGCAGCGAGTGGTCAGGAACCGTGCGTGCCGAACCCGGTGAAGAGGGCGTGCTAAAGCTGATGGCCAGTGCCTGCATCAACGACACATGGTTTCCCTACACCAAGGCGGTCGCCCAAATCCTCGAACAGGATCCCGACCTGCTGTTCTTCGCTGGCGACCAACTCTACGAAGGCAACTCCGGCGGCGAAATCATCGTCGCCAAAACGGAGGCCGACGTGCCGGCTGCCATGGCGAACTACCTGGCCAAGTGGCGGAAGTTTGGACTGACCTATCGGGAACTCCTCAAGGATCGCCCGAGCATCATGGTCACCGATGATCACGATGTCTACTCTGACGATCTCTGGGGCCGGGGCGGCAAGCGCATGACGGGGGATCGCACGACAGGCGGCTACGAAATGCACCCGGTTTGGGTGAACGCCGCCGAGCGCACCCAGATGTGGCACCTGCCCGATGCCGCTGCGCCCGGGCCTTGGGGCGACGGGATTGACGGTCACTTCACCTCGCTCACCTACGGAGGCGTCAGCTTCGCGGTGCTGGAAGATCGGAAGTTCAAGTCCGCCCCCTCAGAGGTGCTGTCGGAGCCCATCCACGACCCCACCTCAAGCGTGAAAAACGATTCCATGGAAGTCATCATGGATCCGGCTTTCGATGCGAGGAAGCTGGATCGCCCCGATCTCCAACTGCTCGGCGAGGTGCAGGAAGAATTCGTCGCCAAGTGGGCGCAGAACGTGGCTCGTGAAGGCCGGCTCGCTGCGGTGCTGAGCCAGTCGCCCTTCGTCAACGTCGGCAACTATGAGCCGCACTTCGGCGACATGGATTCCAATGGCTGGCCGCAAAGCGCACGCAATCGCGCCCTGCGTGCCATCGCGCCCTCGCACGCGGTGATGATCGGCGGAGACATCCACTACGGAACGCTCCTCCATCATGGCATCGACGACTGGGGAGACGGCCCATGGTCCTACTCGGTGCCCGCCTTTGCCTCGAAGCAGAACCGCAAGTGGAGGCCATCCGTTCCTGCGCAAGGGGGTGCCATTGAAGGCATCGAAGGTTCCGGCAATCACCATGATCGCTTTGGCAACAAGCTCACGCTCACCGCCAAGGCCGACGGACTTCAAGGCTACGGCATGATCCTGTTCGACAAGGATCAGCACCGCATGACGCTGGAGTTGTACACCTTCGATGAAAACCGGGAGCCAAAGCAGATCGCCGTTCCAGGCTGGCCCAAAGTGATCGAAGTGCCACGCGCCGCCGACTCGGCGTCGTCGGGAGCCAACAGAGACAGGGAGGGCTTTGTCTCGCTCTTCAATGGCCAGGACCTGACCGGTTGGACGACTCGCGAAGCAAAGGACGGCGACTGGCGTGTCGTCGACGGCGTCATCGACTGCAACCCGCAGGGTGAGGGCAAGGGCGACCGCAATCTGTGGACGGAGAAGGAGTTCGGCGACTTCGAGCTACGGCTCGACTGGCGCATCAAGGAGAGTCCCTTCACCAACTCACAGGCCCGCATCATCCTGCCCGATGGCAGCTTCAAGAAGGACGAAGACGGCAGCCTGATTTCCGTTGCTGCACCGAACACCGATTCCGGGGTCTTCCTGCGCGGCCAGCACAAATCGCAGGTCAACATCTGGTGCTGGCCCGTCGGCTCGGGCGAAGTTTGGGGCTATCGCAACGATCCCAAATTCTCCGCCGAGGTCCACGCCGCCGTCACCCCTTCCCAGAAAGCGGATCGCCCCGTCGGCGAGTGGAACACCTTCCACATTGTATTGAAAGGCGACCGCCTCAGCGTCACGCTCAACGGCATCGGAGTTATCACCAACGCCCAACTCCCCGGTATCCCGGAACGCGGCCCGCTTGCCCTGCAACTCCATCCCGAGCGAAAGGACGGCCAGTGGGGTGCCTCGCTGGTCCAGTTCCGAAACATTCAGATCAAGGAGTTGTAGGCCGCGCGCAAACCGTTGCCGACCAATCCCGATGGTTTACGCTGAGATCATGAAGCGTGTTGCTGCCCTGATCTTCATCCTTGCCTCGGCATCTCATTCCTTGGCAGAAGGGTGGCCGAAGCGGACAATCCAACCTCCCGCCAGGGGCTCGATCAATGGCGTATCCACGAACGATTTCGACCGGGACGGACACATCGATGTGATCACATCGGTCGACGGCGAGGTTGTCGTCCTCCGGGGACCCAGTTGGAAGCCTTTCCCCATTCACCGCTTCATGCCAGGGCACTCCCGCAACAAACCCCGGAAGGCATGCATCCACAGTTGCCTGATGGATGCCGATGGCGACGGCGACATGGATTTCATCGGGTCCAACAACACGGTATTCTGGCTCGAATGCCCTGCCGAAACCTTCTCCGGCACGCCATGGACCTACCGCACGGTGGACGACGAAATTGCCGGAACTCATTGCCTCATCACCGGTGACGTCAATCGCGATGGCAAGCTCGACCTGATCGCCAACTCCGGTCGCGACGAAACGGCGACGGCTTTCCCGAACTCCATCGTCTGGTTGGAGACCCCTGCTGATCCGCACCATGCACCCAATTGGACACGTCACATTTTCGCAAACAAGGACGCGCCGGGTGGATCGCACTACATGGGCTTTGGCGATGTGAACGACGACGGCCGACCCGACATCGCCTGTGCCGCCAAGGGAACAGACGGCTTCACGGGTGGGCAGTGGTTTGCCTGGTGGGAACAGCCCCAGGACCCAACCACAGTCTGGATAAAGCACCTCCTCGCGGAGAACGAGGAAGGTGCGACCAACATTGTCCCTGCCAACCTTGATGAAGACGGCCACATGGACTATTTCGCCACCCGAGGCCACGGCAAAGGAGTCCTCTGGTTTCGTGGACCGGATTTCGAGCAGATCGAGATCGATCCAGACATGGCTTTTCCTCACAGCCTCGCCTTGGCCGACATCAATCAGGATGGCCACCTCGACGCGGTCACCTGCGGCAAGGAGACCGATGGAGTCGCCGTGTGGTATGAGAACGATGGCCAAGGACACTTCACCCGTCACCTCATTGGCACCGATCAGGGCAGCTACGACACCCGCGCGGTGGACATGGACGGCGATGGTGACCTCGACGTCCTGATCGCCGGCCATGGCAGTTGCAACGTGGTGTGGTACGAGAATCAGACCGTCGTGCATTGAGATCCGCGACGCTTGTAAAAAGACATGTCGCCACGGCGTATAGGCGTATCTTCAATCTCATGAACCGTCGTCGCTTCGTTCTTCAATCTCTGGGGGCCTCCCTCGCCCTGCCCGGCCTTCCATCCCTGATGGCGAAAAACGTGGGTGGAAATTCCGCCGTGCAAGCGGCCAAGGGAGCGGGTGTCGGCGCACGACGCTTTGTGGCCGTCGGCAACCTGCTCGGCTACCAGACGAAACAGCTTTTCCCCACCACCACGGGCCGCAACTACGAGAAGACGACATTGCTGAAGCCTCTCTGGGAGAACCGTAGCCAGATGACCGTCTACCGAGGGCTCGACCATGGAATCAAAGGCGGCCACTTTGCCGTGCATTCCTTTCTCTCCGGCGTGCTGAACTCAGAGGCGCAGAACCGCCCGGATGGCAATGTCACCATCGATCAGTACCTTGCGGACGAAGTGGGTTTTGAGACGCGTTTCCCATCGCTCACGGTGGGATCGGAAGGCGGCATCCACGGCGGCTGCCAGATCGCATGGACGAAGTCCGGCGTGCGTGTGCCTCCGGTCACAAATCCTGCGGAACTGTTTGAGAAACTCTTCGTCACCGACACGCCGGAGCGCCGGGCGCGGCGGATGCAGGAAAACCACGTGCAGGCGTCCATCCTCGATTCCGTGCTGGAGGAGGCGAACCGCCTCTCAAAGCAGGTGAACACGGAGGACAAGGACAAGCTCGACGAGTATCTCACATCGGTTCGCGATGTGGAGAAGCGCCTGGAACTGCGCCAGCGCTGGACGAATCAGCCAAAGCCAAAAGCCCCCTTCGAGAAGCCCGCCAACCGCAATGCGGTCGAGGATCTCCCGTTGCTGTATGAGATGATCGCGCTCGCCTTGCAGTCGGACAGCACACGCATCGCCACGCTGGAAATCGGGGGCGACTTCATGCCCCAGCATCTCGGCATCAAAAAGGACTGGCACGGTCTCTCCCACCACGGCAACGACCCGGAGGCCATCGCCAACCTCGTCGCACTGGAGACGTATCAGATCCAGCACCTCGGCAAATTCATCACCCGCCTCTCGAAGATGACCGACGGCGAGCGCACCCTGCTCGACTCCACCACCGTGCTTTTCGGTAGCGGCATGGGCGATGGCAACTCGCACAAGAATTCCGACCTGCCCATCATCCTCGCCGGCGGCGGCTACAAGCATGGCGAGTTCAGGACGGTGCCGTCCAGCGGCATCAACAAGGTGCCGCTCTGCAATCTCTTCGTGGACATCGCTCAGAAGATGGGCGTCGAGACCGATTCCTTCGGCAGCAGCACGGGACGGTTTGCTTGATGCACGTGACTCCGATCCCGCGCCAGCAAAGTAGCCATCTTGCTCCGCAAGATGAGTACAGCGCTGCCGCCAACAGTCCACACTTCCAGAGTTCGAAGATGAAAACTGCTTTCAAAGCGCCCAGCCACACTCGCGGAGCGAGAGGGCTACTATGCTTCGCCCTTGCGACATCCCTTGCATCCGCCGCCGACGCACCACCCAAGCTCGTGCAGCAGTTCCTCGGCAACTACTGCCTGGAGTGCCACGACGCCGATGTGCAGAAAGGCGACCGCTCGTTTGAGGCGTTCGCGCTGCCCATGAAGTCCATCGCCGATCTCATCGATGCGCGGGACATCATCGACCAGCTCACGCTGAAGGAGATGCCGCCAAAGAAGGCCGATCAGCCGAAGGACGACGAGCGCCTCGCGATGATCCGGGCGCTGCGCGATGGCGCGGTGGCGGCGAACGCCCAATTCGACAGTACCGGCAGTCGCACGGTCATGCGACGTCTCTCCAGCCGCGAGTATGAAAACACGCTCGCCGTACTCTTTGGACGCCGCGTGGACACGCTGGGCCTCACGGCGGATTTTCCGAAGGAGAAAACGAGCGAGCACATGGACACCATCGGCAAGTCGCTCGTGACCTCCGGCTTCCTCGTCGATCAATACTTCCAGTCGGCAAACCACCTCATCGAGACACGTCTCGGCAAACCCGCAACGGAGCCGAAGAGCTGGCACTTCAACAGCAACTTCGTGCAGTACGAGGAACTCACCGGTTCTCACAAATCGGTCTTCAATTTCAGATACCTCTGCCTCTACGAACAGCCGAACACCGACACGCGCCAGGGCGGCTACGGCCACATCGAGGACTTCAAGGAAGGCGTGCCCGTCTCCGGTCTCTACGACATTGAAGTCGAGGCCGAAGCGTTGCATCGCGACACGCACTACGATCCCGCCATCTTCGGCATCGACTTCTCCGAGCCTTTCATCCTCGGTGTCGTGCCCGGCGATGTCACCAAAGGCCACATCCATTACCCGCAGGCCATCGAGCCGCTGCTCGCCAGCGCCGTCGTGCCGGACAACAAGCCCACCTGGTTCAAATTCCGCGTGTGGCTGGAAGCGGGACAAACACCACGCTTTATCTTTCCGAACGGCCCGTATGAATCGCGTGCCTCGGTCGTCACGATCAACAAGCGCTATAAGGACGAGTTCAAGGGCGTGACCTCCACCTCAGGCGTCGGGCGGGCTCACATCCTCAGGCAAGGCGAGCTTCCCCACATCCGCATCAGCGAGATCAAGATCAACGGCCCTCTGCCCGAGAAAAACGGAGGTGCCGAGGAGGTCGCCGTGTTTGGCAAAGACGGATTCCAGCCGGATCGCGCACTCGAACAACTGAATGCTTTCGCCCAGAAAGCCTATCGGCGTCCGCTCACCGACGCGGACCGCAAGCCCATCCAAGCGATGTATGACAAGCGCATCGCCGAAGAAGCCACGCCGCGTCAAGCCGCACTCGATGCGCTGAAACTGATCCTTTGTTCGCCGAGCTTCCTGTACCTCAGCGAGATCACCGACGAGTCCAAGACGGCTCTCAGACCCTACGACCTCGCCTCGCGCCTCTCCTACGCACTCTGGGCCACACCACCGGATGAAGCGCTGCTCGCTTCCGCGAAATCCGGCACGCTCACGCAGGATGCCGAATTGAAGAAACAGATCGAGCGCATGATCGCCGACGAGCGCATCGACGGCTTCGTGAACGGCTTTCTCGACAGCTGGCTCAATCTCCGAGACCTCGGCGGCATGCCACCACCACGCGAAGTCGTGCGCGCGTACTACGCCGAGGACCTCCCCACCTCGATGAAGACGGAGGCCCGCCTGTTCTTCCGCGACCTGCTCAAGAACAACGGCTCCGTCGCGCAGTTCATCGACAGCGAGCACAGCTTCGTGGACAAGAAACTCGCCAAACTCTACGACCTGCCGGAACAGAAGTCGCTGGGCCTCGCCGATGGTTTCCAGAAGGTCAGCCTCAAGGGCAACAACCACCGTGGCGGCCTGCTCGGCATGGCCGCCGTGCTCACCGTCAGCGCCAACGGTGTCGAAACCTCGCCCGTCACCCGCGGTGTCTGGGTCAGCGAGAACATCCTCGGCATCCCGCCACCTCCACCGCCCGATGTCGTGCCCGCCATCGATCCCGACGTCAGCGGTGCCACCACCATCCGCGACCGCCTCGCCAAACACCGAGCCGACGCCGCCTGCGCCGAGTGCCACCGAAAGATCGACCCGCTCGGCTTCAGCCTCGAGGCCTTCGATCCCGTAGGCCGCTGGCGCAGCACCTACCCAAAACCCAAAAACGGCAAAGCGCCCGCCCCCAAGATCGACACCACCGGCGAATTTACCTCCGGCGAGACCTACGCAGACTTCGCCGGCTTCAAAAAGATCATCCATGACACCCGCGTCGATCACTTCAGCCGCCACCTCATCCGCCAGTTCCTCACTTACACCACCGGCCGCCACATGGAATACAGCGACGATTTCGTGATCGACGACCTCCAAGCCAAGGTGAAGAAGCAGGGCCTCGGACTGCACACGCTGGTGGTCGAGTGTTTGATGAGCGAGGTGTTTCGGTCGCGGTGATAGCCCCTTTTCTATGACCTCACGTCTACTTCTTTTGCTCGCCATCGGACTCCTCTCAGGCACTCCGCTGGCCGCCCGAACCAACATCCTCCTCATCACGGCGGACGACTTGGGCCTTCAGCTTTCCTGCTATGGCGATCCATACATTCAGACCCCCCACCTCGACGCCCTCGCGGCGGGTGGCGTGATGTATCGCACTGCCTATGTGACGCAGGCCAGTTGCAGTTCCTCACGCTCGTCGATGTTCACCGGACTGTTTCCGCATACCACCGGACAGATCGGGCTCGCCAATGGAGGCTTTGGCCTGAACCCCTCTCAGATTGGCAAGAACCTGCCCGCCTACCTCAAATCCGCCGACTACCGAACGGGCATCCTTGGAAAGCTTCACGTCTCTCCAGAGACCAGTTTCCCCTTCGACTTCCGCCCACCCAAGCAGGATACCCGTGACGTCCGCGATGTCGCCCAGAACGCCTTTGAGTTCTTCCATGATGAAAGCAACAAACCCTTCTTCCTGATGGTGAACTACGCCGACCCCCACGTTCTCAAAGACAAAACCACCGGCAAGTCGATCTTTCCGGCTCAATGGAAAGGTCTGCCGACGGACCCCATCGCCGAAGACACGGTCCCGGGCTGGGATTTTCAGGGGTTCGACGAACCCATCGCCCGCGAGCGAGTCTCCAACTTTTACAACACCATCAAACGTCTCGACACCGGCGTGGGCATGCTCCTCGAAGAACTGAAGAAGGCGGGCCACCAAGACGACACGCTCGTGATCTTTCTGGGCGATCATGGCCCTCCGTTCAATCGCGGCAAGACCACCTGCTACGAAGCCGGACTTCGCGTGCCATTTCTGGTACGCTGGCCGGGGGTTTCGGCCGCCGGAATGGAAAGCGCCGCCATGGTGTCCGCCACCGACATCGTCCCCACGATTCTTGACGCGGCGGAAGTCCCCTTCCCTCGCGAATTCCATGGCACCTCCCTGCGCCCTACCTTGACGGCCGCAACCTCACCCAAGGGCTGGCGGAACTACCTCGTTGGCGAATTCCACTACCACGGAGCCTCCAACTTCTTCCCTCGCCGCGCCATCCGCGACGGCCGCTACAAGCTGATCCACAACCTCCTCGCTGGCGAAGCCAAGCCCATCAATCGCATCGATGGAGATCCCACCGGGCAGTTCGCCACGGATCCCAAGTATGCGGGCACCTCCGCCGCCGAAGCCTTCGAGCGCTTTGCGAATCCGCCCGAATGGGAGCTCTACGATCTGCAGAGTGATTCCATCGAATTCAACAACCTTGCCAACGACCCGGCACACGCCGAGAAACTGGCGGAGCTAAAGGGTGCCCTTTTGAAATGGCGCAAAGAGACTCAGGATCCGCTCCTTGAATCCGATGGGTTTGATCGCTTCCGCGCCAAAGGCGAGGCCGCCGCCAAGCGAGCCGCCAAATAATCGCAGCGCCTCACACGGTCAGCGACAGCCGGACATTCCGAAACGCCACCACGCAGCCATGACCGTGATCCTGAAAGGCGATCCAGCCCTTCTTCCGGCTCATTTCGATATCTTGGTCGATGAGGGTGGCAAACACCACGCCGTTGATTTTTTGAATGAGCTTGGATCCCTGGGCGATGATCGTCATTTCGTTCCAGTCGTGCTCCCGGTAATGCGCCTGAACCTCGGCAGAATCGGCGACCGACTTCACCGTACGATCGCCTGACTCTGAAATCACCGCCTCGTCGCCCGCTGTGGTCATCAGATGCCGCGCTTCCTTTTTCGGATGCGCCTTGTCGAGCAACGAGTGATGCCAGAGCCCCATCTTCTCCTGTTCGGCGATCTCGACCTGATAGCCGAAGATTTGATGGTCGCCGAGGTCGTCGCTGCGCACCTGCACCCCGGAGTTGCCCTTGTCCCAGCGGAACTCCAGGCGCAGAACAAAATCGCCGGGCTGGCCGCCGCGCCAGATCAGCCAGTTCTTTTCCGTGGCCGCACCCGTGCACCAGATCTCGCCGTCACGGACTTCCCACGCGCCCGGGCGGAAATCCCAGCCCGAGAGATCCTTGCCGTTGAAGATGGGCCGGAAGCCGTTCCCCTTCGCTTGAGTCACAATCTCGCTGAGATTGGCAAAGCACGTCTGGGTCGCCTCCACCGGGTCGTAGCCCTCAGTCTTCGACAGTTGCGAGCTCACCTCCGCACAGACTTCGCCGCGATAACCCCCGTCGAGGAACTGCTTCAAAATCGCCGCATGCGGGATCGTGCCTGCCTCACCTGGCAGTTCAAACTGCACCTTGCCGTCGCGCTGCACGGCGTCCTTCATCACGATGTAGCTTGTGTGCGGCAGGGAGACCTTGACCATCTCCTCAAAAGGCAAATCGCGATACGCAAAGTGGCTGTAATCGAAGACCATCCCCAGCGTGCCCGCTGCGTTCAGTTGCTCAATCAACCAGATCGCTTGTTGCGGCAGGTCCATCGCATGACTGCGATGCGGCTTGATCGCGAGCCGGACACCGGCCTGCTTCGCCATTTCCACCCACGGATCCAGGCAGTCGCGGAACAAGTCCTTCTTCTCCTCCCACTTGCCGCCGCCGAGCACGCCCTGAATCATCGGATGGCCGTCCGAAGTGAGATCGTTTGCGAGTTCCAGCATCTGCTTCATCCACTCGGTGTTCGCCGCCTGCTTCGCGGCATCCGGGAAGGGTAACCCCATCAGCGCGCCGAGCTTCAACCCCGCGTCAGAAATCTGTTTCTTCACGTCTGCACGCTGCGCCTTCGTAAATTGATCCGGCGCCCCGTGGTAGCCCGGCATGGATGCGATCTCGATCGAGTCGAACCCCGTCTCCGCCACCAGTCGAATCGCATCCCGCAGCGTGTAACCCGGCAACGCATAGGTCCCCATGCCAACCGTCAATGTGCTGTCGTTCGCCGTGCCCTGCCCCCGCAGCATGGTCGCCAGCGAGGCGCCTGCGGTGGTTTGAAGCCAGGTTCGTCGGGTGAAAACGCGGAAGGAGTTTTTCATGGGAATAAGAACGAACCCAGACCCCCATCATTTTCGTCAGGATGGAACGGGTGAAGGCAGGCAGTTCAAAAAGTCTTGGCGTCATGGCGGCGATCAGGCGGGTTGCGGGAGAGCACCGAGGGTGGTAGGCTTGAAACATGGAGCCCGAGATTGATCCGAAGTTGTTGGAGGATCCGCTGTTTCAGGAGTTGATGGCGGAGGGGCTCGCGATGCAGGATCGCTTTGCTGCGGAGCCGGTCTATGGGAAGACGGGCAAGGGTTTCCTCAAGAGCGCCGGCGTGGATGAACTTCGCGAGGTCAAAGAGCGGGAGAAGGCAAAGCCTACCAAGGGCCGCTGAGCCATGAGTCGCCGGGACCGTTGGCTGGTTCCCTTTCCCTGGGAGATCGTCACCGCACAAAACGCGGTGCTCTGCCATGCGAAGAACGCGCTTCACAAACCGACCTCGGACGGCCATGACGCGACACGCCAACTCTGGAAAGAAATGCACGCGCAGCCGATGAATCTGGACGAGGCGGTGGATCTCTGCCGCCGCTGCCATCGGATGGCACCATTTTGCTTCTACAACGGCAACACCTTTGCGTCGATCATCGCGCTCGTGGTCAAGCGGCTCGAATTACCGCCGGCACAATCAGCCGTCGTCCGCAGCCTGGCCGGGCACATCGTGGCGGGCGTGTCCACGGGTGAGGAGGAAACGGCGTTCCAGGAGTTCTGCGAATCGCTGGATGGGCATGGTTGAGCCAGCAAGGCCTATGGGAGATCACGATTGCGGAGTCGTGGTTGCGCCCCGGGGCTTCTGGCATTCGGCGCCTAAATCCTCCAGCGTGACGGAGCGATTGAGGTTCGCATCGATTGTCCATCCCAAGCCTTGTCAATCGACGTGGACACGGCGGGGTAGAATTCGCAGGGATGTTCCGTGAACCCGCGATGGTGGCCGTTTTCTTGCGACGTCAATGCGTCGGTCCGAATTGTCGCGCGGGGCGTTCGGAGAGCTTGGTTGGAGTGAAGCCTTTAGGCGATCCGTGAATCGTTGAACGTCCAGCGGCGTTCTCACATCCCGATCAATGATCGGCTAAAGCCTCGACTCCAACGATTCCGATCACGCCTCCTGCGGTTCAAGTCCGAGGCGGTCCAGCACCTCCTTTGGCGGACCATCCCAGCTCGCTACTGAAATATTGCCGCGATAGCCGATGTCCATCATGCCTTCAGGCGTGGTGTAGTAGCCGCCTGCGATGAGATCGCGCAGGCGCAGGAAAAAGCGGCCCGGGTCCTTCTTCGAGTCCTTGCGTGCTGCTTTGGCGAAATCGGTGCAGATGGCGAGCTGGACATCGGCACCCGCCTCGACAAAGCCCTTCCCTGATCGCGTTTGTGCTTCTTCCTCCAGTTTGTCCAAACCGCGCAGCACAGTGGTACGGTCACCGGACTGACCCGGATACGGCGAGCTGATCCACTCATCAATGAAATCGGGCACACCGACCGATGAGGCACTCGGCGATTGGTCATCCGCCGGGAGGATGATGTCGCAGAGCGCGGTCAAAAGCGCGCGTTGATCGTCGGACAAGGTCAGCGGCCAGAGGTCGCCCGGCTTGTAGATTTTGGTGATGTCGGGATCGGGGCCGTAGCCGTTGCCGCTCGGTTCGGCGGCGGGCACCAGTCCAGACTTTGCAGCGGCGGCAAATGCTGAGCCACCAGGAATCGCCAAACTCGCCGTCGCTGACGAGATCCATTTGAGGGCCATGCGGCGGTCCACGCGAGGGAGTGCATTCGAGTCCTTCATCACAGGTTTCCTTTCTTCAGTTCTTCCATCAGGTGATCGGCGGTGCGCCAGGCCAGCGCCAGAATCGTCAGCGTTGGGTTCTTGTCGGCCGTGCCGGGAAAGGTCGCACCATCAGCCACGATCACGTTGGGCACGTCCCAGGTCTGGCACCACTCGTTGGTCACCGATTTCGCCGGGTCACTGCCCATGACAGCACCGCCGACTTCATGAATGATCGAGCCGCCTTCCTTCACGGCCTTGAGCGGATTCTTCGTCTCGGGGGATCGTGAAAAACGCGCCCCCATCGCTTCGAGAATCGCACCGATGGTCTCTTGCTGATGCGCCACCTGCTTCAGTTCGTCGTCGGAGAATTTCCAGTGAAAACGCAGCGCTGGAATGCCCCACTGATCCTTCACCTCCGGGTCGAGCTCGGAGTAGCAATCGTCATTCGCCGCCATCGCACCCTGCGCACCGATGCCTTGGATCGAGCCGAAATAACGCCGTGCATCCTCCTTCAGTTCGGCTCCAAAAGCGACGTGGTCGCGGTCGCTCAGCCAGTCGAACTTGGTCGCTGAAGTCATGCCCGGCATGCTGCTACCACCGCCCACCAGCAGCTTGTAGCCCCCTGAGAAGCCGAGCTTGCCAGCCTGCAGCTCCTTCGTGAATTGGAACGGCAGATAGGCCTGCTGGCCGACCGCGCCGTCAGCGTTGTGCGGCGGCATTGACTCAAACGCCGGGATCTGCGCACTGAAGCTGCTCGACACGGAATCGGTGATGTACTTGCCGACCAGGCCGTTCGAGTTGCCGATGCCGTCAGGGAAGCGATTCGATTTCGAGTTCAGCAGCAGGCGCACCGATTCCTGCGAGCTCGCCGCCACCACCACGACCCGGCCCATCACCTGATGCTCCTTGCCGTCCACCTTGTCGATGAAGGCCACGCCCGTGGCTTTGCCTGAGTCGTCCACCGTGACCTCGCGTACCATCGCGTTTGGCAGGATGTCGAGATTGCCGCTCTTCAGAGCCGGACGCAGCAAAACGGTAGTCGAATCAAACGCCGCGCCGACCGCGCAACCGCGATGACAATCCGTGGCGAACAGGCAGCGCGCCCGCATCCGCATGTTCTCGGCCAACAGCTTCTGTGCCTTCGGATTGTGCGGATGCAGTTCCTTCGGGATGCGATCCGCGTCCTGAATCTGGGTCAGGATCGCGCGATGCACCGGCACGACATCGAGCCCCAGCTTCTTCTTCGCGTGCTTGCGGGCGTAGAGTTCGTTGGCGCGAAAACGCGGTGGCGGCAGCAGCACGCCGGGTGACGAGTCGGGCGAGTTCTCGATGCCCTCGTTCGCGCCAAAAATGCCCGCGAGCATCTCCGCCTTGTCGTAGAAAGGTGCGAGGTCGTCATACGAGATCGGCCAGTCGAGGCCTACGCCCTGACGCGTCCTTGTTTTGAAGTCGTGCGGTCCATTGCGCAACGACACACGACCCCAGTGATTTGTCTTTCCTCCCAGCATCCGCTGCCGCCACCAGGCGAACTCGCGCTTTTCCTCCTTCGACGCGTTCGTGTAAGGCTCTCCCGGGATGTCCCAGCCGGAGGCAATCGAGGAGTCGTAGAAACCGTACTGCTTGTCCGGCGTCTTCTCCCCCCGCAGTGGAGCGAGGTTCGGCGTGTTGAACATCGCCGTCTCGCGCATCGGATCAAACATGCGACCGGCCTCCAAAACGAGCACCTTCGCGCCCTCCATCGCCAGCAAGTACGCCACCTGCCCCCCGCCAGCTCCAGAACCGACCACAACGACATCGTACTTCTTTTGGGCTTCTTGAGGAGAGATGACAGGCATGACGCTCGAGAAAACGATGCCAAACCTGCAGGTCCTGCCACGGATTTGATCTTTTGTGTACACTTCGCAAGTGGCGATCCATCCGGACCTGCTTCATTCTCTTGTCATGATTCTTCAATTCGGAACCGGCAACTTTCTGCGCGCCTTCGCGGACGTCTTTGTCGATGAATTGGATCGGGAGTCCGCCACTGGTTTGGGCCCGGTGATCGCCGTGCAGTCGACTGGTCACGACCGCGCCGACGCCATCAACGCCGCGCGCGGCCGATACCACGTCGTCGTTCAAGGCTGTCAGGACGGTGCGGTGGTCGATGAAACGATGGCAGTTCAGTCCATTGGCGAAGCACTCCACACGGGCACGCAGTGGGACCGCGTTTTGGAGGCAGCACGTCAACCCGATCTCACGGCCATTCTCTCCAACACGACTGAAGCCGGCATCGCCCTCGATGAACGCGACCTGATGCTGCCGCCCAAATCGACCACACCCCACTCCTTTCCCGCCAAACTGCTCGCCTGCCTCCAAGCCCGGTTTGAGGCAGGACAGTCCGGCTTGTGGATCATTCCCTGCGAACTGATCGAATCCAACGGCGACCAACTCCGCGAACTTGTGCTCGAACAATCCCGGCGATGGAACGCGAGCGCCGACCTCATCGATTGGATCGGAAACGACTGCCATTGGGCCAACACCCTCGTGGATCGCATCGTGCCCGGCCCGCCCAAGTCCCATCCGCTGCTTGGCATCGATCCTCTCCTCATCAGTTGCGAACCCTTCGCCTTCTGGGCCGTCGAAACCGACCGTGCCGATTTCCCCTTCGCAAACCATCCCGCTGTCGTCACCACGACCCACATTGCACCCTACACCCTGCGCAAAGTCAGAATCCTCAACGGTGCCCACACCGCTCTCGTCGCCAAAGCGCTGCATTCCGGACTTCGGACCGTGGGTGATTGCATGAATGATCCCGAAACTTCCGCCTGGCTGGAGCGACTTCTCTTTGAAGAGATCGTCCCCACCCTCGAAGGCCGCTGTGATGATCCCGCCGGGTTTGCACACTCGGCCCTTGATCGTTTCCGCAATCCGTTTCTCGACCACGCACTCTCGTCCATCGCGCTGCATCACGACACCAAGGTCGACACGCGCCTCAAGCCGACGGTCCGTGAGTTTCGCGAGCGATTTGGCAATCAACCGCCTTTGCTCTCGGCGTTGCTGGGATGAGCACCTACCCTTGCAACCTCGGGCAACCAAAGAACCCCCGTTTCCGGATCAGCGAGGCGACTTGCGGCGGCACCATCTTTTCCCAGCTCGAATCGTTCTCGGCGATCCGTTTGAGGACATCGCGCGAGAAGATGGAGGCATAGTCTGGATTCGAATTGTCGAGATGTACAAAGCTGCCCCGTTGCTGAAGGTAGCCATAGAGGGGTGTCAGCTTGTCAGAGACCTTTAGATCGTGGATGGTCTGTGAAGGTTCTCCGACAGTCTTCTGATACGGGTAGACATAGAGCTTGAGGTCATTTTTGAACAAGCGTCCGAAGCTTTCCAAAATTCCACCGGGAAGCTGAGAGTAGTAGCTCTCGTTGAACAGTTCCACCAGGCTCGGAACGCCCATCACGATGCCGATGCGTTCCTTCGTACGCTGGGCCAGATACGCGGCCAGTCGATAGTACTCGAAATAGTCGGAAATCATCACGGTCATCCCGCAGGCAGCGAGCAGCTCTGCGCGCGCGAGGAAGTCCCGCCGATCCACCACATCCTTCCCTCCTGCGAGCAGGTTCCGCATCGTCAGTTCCATGATCGGCAGCACGGGTTTGTCAGCTACGGCGGGATCGGCTTTGAATTTTTCCAGCGCGCATTCGACCATGTCCAAGTTCACATTTGTCGTCGGCCGGAAACTACCACGCTCGACCAGAACCGCCTTTTTGTAGAGCACCTCGGAGGGCTGGAGGACTTCGCGATCGGCGCTGAACATCGCCGCACCGCTCAGACCGAGCTGGACAAGCTGCAACGCCATCACCCGATTGTCCACGTTCCGAAACTCGATGCCGCTGAACTCGATCATGTCGATTTCGATGCGACCCGTCGTCAGCATGTCGAGGAGAGACTCGACCAGCACCTCCGGCGTGTGATTGTGAAAAAAGGCCGCGTAGCACAGGTTCACCCCGACAATGCCGAGTGCCTCCTGCTGCAGCGAGGCCTCCGCATCCAGCATCCGAACGTGCATCACGATTTGGCTAGGCTCGTCATTGGGGCGGCTCTGAAACTTGATCCCCATCCAGCCGTGGCATTCGTTGCCGCCACGGAAGCTCCG